>SFJG01000026.1 GCA_004555955.1 Bacteroidales bacterium
CGCCTTGTTGGTGTTCACCACCTGCTTCATGTCGGGGCTCTTGGTGGTGAAATGAGTGAATGCCGCATCGGCATAATATTGCGAATAGGCATTCTGCACTTGCTCGATTGGGGCATCGCACTTGGCGTAAGCCGTCACGAAAATGGCACGACAATTTTTAGGAAGAATTTTCGAAAACTCCATGCCGTTAAGTTCCGGCATCTTTATATCAAGAAATACCAAGTCTACTTTTCCGGAAATAATCGATTTGATTGCTTCCGAAGCCGAAGAGTAGGCGTTCTCCAGTTCCAAAAACGGAGTTTTATTGACAAACCCGGTAATAAGTTCTCTCGCCAGAGGTTCGTCGTCGACAACACAACATTTGATTGTAAGATCCATAATTAGTTGTTTTTAGTGGTTAGATTGATTGATAAATCAGATATAAATATGTTACCGCTTATTCCATATTCAAGATTATAATGATTGCTGTATACCAAATCAAGCCGACGTTTGAGGTTCGACAGACCGATGCCGCTACTGCTTTTGTCAGCGACCTTTTCGGGGAAAAAGCTATTCTCGGTGTGGCATCGAACGGTTTCGCCCGTGACCGTTATAGAAATCATTATAACGGAAGGTTTTGACGAAGCCATACCGTATTTGAAAGCATTTTCGATGAGCGAGATGAATAGCAACGGAGCAATCTTGAGGTCGGACGACACTTGTCGAGGGATGTCGACCGAGAGTTGATGATTGGCACTGAGTCGCAGTTTCATCAGTTCTATGAAGTTGCGAACGAAGTCGAGGTCTTTTGCGAGTTCGACCTCCTGCGAATCTTCGTAGAGGGCATAGCGTAGCATTTTGCTCAGTTGATGGACGGCATCTTGCGCTCTTTCCGAATCGATTTGGATGAGCGCATAGATGTTGTTGAGCGTATTGAATAAAAAGTGAGGATTGAGCTGTTTTTTGAGGTTGGCAAGCTCCATATCCTTCTGCTCTGACATTATTTTTTCGTTCATACGTTCGATTTTCGTCCAACGCATACTGAATTTCAGAGCAAGACTCAATCCGACAGAAAGCAAAGAGATTGCAAAGTTGCGAATTGCCATTACGAAGTTGCCCGGAACCGGTCCGTGCATATGCCCATCCGGCTCAGGACGGGTTAAGCTGCTCAAGAATTCAGCGCCGGATACCAACAAGATGACGAAAATCAAGACACTGACGATGTAGAGCAGCATACGTTTTCGGAAGAGCAACCGGTCAATGAGAAAGAAATAATTGTAATAGAATACGATAATATAAACAACCGCGTGGATGTAAACGCCTAATGGTGCGGGATGATCCGGGTCGGTAAATGAATTTGTAAAAATCACTTCGGGCAAAATAAACACTATACTGATAACCAGGATGTGGGAAATCAGCGAAAGTATTGTTTTTCTATCGATTTTTACAACTTTACTCATATCTCAAAGCTTCAATAGGGTCAAGGTTTGCCGCCTTTTTCGCAGGGTACCAACCGAAGAATATACCGGTTACACTACATACTACGAACGACAAAATTACGGAAAATATTTGAATTGACACAGGCCAATTCAATAATATTTTCACACAAAATGAAGCAGCGGCACCAAAAATAACGCCGATGATACCTCCTGTAACACTGATAATTATCGATTCGATGAGGAATTGCGTGAGAATATCAATACCTCGAGCACCAATGCTCATACGCAATCCGATTTCGCGAGTGCGTCTGTACATTGTTCATTCGAAAAATCACCAAGTCGGCTTTGCTGTCTTGTAGAACCTATTTTTTTTGAAAAAAATAGCTACAAGTCTCAGCGAAAATACTTACATTTGTGAAAAACATAAGACTATGAACAACTATTGCATGTACTGTGGGGCTAAATTGTCGCCCGGAGATAGTTATTGCAGCGTTTGCGGTGTGAAAATCGAAGACACACCGATGCCACCTCAACCTCCTATAACGACAACGATGCCCCCTACTCCACCCATACCGACCGACGTTGCACAAACGCCACCGCCGCCACCATTCGAATGTCGCAACATCTACAGTGCACCCGAATCGCGCAAATCGTTTGTCGAATCGTTCAGTGAATACTTCGGCAACAGCACCGTAAATTTCCGAATCAAAGACTTGTTTTCCGACGTGTTTAAGCGCCATAGTCTGAGCGACGCCGAAGAAATATTCATCTGCGGCACACGCTATACCACGCCACCTCTCTACGCCGTGCGCTTCAGTTGGCCTAGACCATGGCTCTACAGCCGCGTGCTGCTGATTATGGTTATGGCTTTCGTTATGCTTATGATGTGCCTTGTGATGTTCGACAGCACAAACGCAATACCCGGAATCATCGTCGTCGGTTCGTTTGCCATGCCGCTGACCACGATGATGCTTTTCCTCGAATTGAATGCCTACCGCGACGTGAGCGTCTACAAGATAATTGTAACCTTTCTCGTTGGCGGATGCGCCTCACTGCTCGCCACGATGATTCTTTATACATTCTTCACCCCCGGAATGGATTTCCTCGGCGCCATAATAATCGGCGTGGTCGAAGAAATCGGCAAGTTGATTATTGTCTACTACTCCATCAGCCGACTCCGCACCTGCCGCATACTTACCGGTCTGCTCATAGGTTCTGCCGTTGGCGCGGGATTTGCCGCTTTCGAATCGGCAGGCTACGCATTCAACTACCTTCTTGACGAGGGAGGCGGGCTCTACACTATGTTCGACGTAATCGTGCTCCGCGGCATTCTCGCCCCCGGTGGACACGTCGCTTGGGCTGCCATTACCGGGGCTGCCATCGTAATGGCTAAAGGAAATCGCCGACTGAATACCGACATACTTACGTCCGGAAAATTCCTCAAACTTTTTGCCATACCCGTTGTGCTCCACGCTATTTGGGATATGCCCATCGGTATCGGTGAGGACATTCTCCTTATTCCGACACTGCTTACCGTTGCTGTTTGGGCTGTGCTCATTGCACTAATCAACGTCGGATTAACAGAAGTTAGAAACATAAATATTACTCACATATGAAAATTTGCAAGACCTGTGGAAATACTTTTCCCGACAATGTACGATTTTGTAAAGTCTGTGGCTCTCGATTAGTTTCTGAAGAAGAAGTTGCTACGCAATCTACAGAAACCGCACCGACGGCTGAAGAAAAGCCTGCTGAACCTATAGTGGAAGAAATGCCCACTATAGAACCCGTGCCCGAACCTGAACCCGAACTCGTGCCCGTGCCTGAGCCCGCACCCGAGCCGGAGCCAGAACCTGAACCCGTGCCGGAGCCTGAACCCGAACCTGAGCCCGCACCTGAGCCTGAGCCGGAACCTGAACCCGTGCCCGTGCCCGCACCGGAGCCTGAGCCTGAGCCTGAGCCTGAGCCTGAGCCGGAACCCGAACCGCAACCCGAACCGCAACCCGAGCCGGAACCGGAGCCTGAGCCGGAACCAGTGCCAGTGCCCGTGCCCGAACCTGAACCCGAACCGGAGCCCGAACCGGAGCCTGAACCCGAACACGGCAAAACCTAATAAGCCTAAAGAGCCCGAAAAGCAAAAGAAGCAAGGCAATTCGAAAAAGATGCTACCTATTATAATCGCGGCGGTTTGTGCTGTAGTGTTAATCGTTGTCGGCTTGTTCGTTTGGAATTGGTATGCAAACGCAGCGACCTACATCACGCTCAACGAAAGCGAACTGACATTCGGCAAAGCAGGCTCGTCGAAATCAATCAGCGTAGAACATGACGGTCATTCGTGGGATATCGAAACGACGCCTTTTTGGGCACACGCCGTAAAGAATGAAACGTCGTTTACCGTAACTTGCACAGCCAACACAACCGGCAAAGACCGCCAAGGCTTTATCGTTGTCAAGTCGGGTCATGTTACAGCCCAACTCGCCGTAACCCAAAAAGCACACGCCTCCTACATCCGACTCTCCGAAAGCGAACTCAATGTAGACCGCACCGGCGGCGCTGCCGACGTAAGAATCGAATCCGACAGCAACGATTTCGACATCCAAGCACCCCACTTCTGCCACATTGAGAAGAACGATACCGGCATCAAGATAACTTTTGACGCCAACGACGGCAAATCGCGCGAAGGCGAAATCATCGTCAGCGATGGCAACGTCAGTGCTTCTCTACACTTCCAACAAGAAGGCGGATGTGACTTCTGCGGTGGTGAAGGGACCGTCCGTTGCTCGCAATGCGGCGGCTCCGGTCAGATATCCGAATGGGGATTATTCTCCGGCACAACAACGAGACCATGTGGCAGTTGCGGCGGAACCGGACGCATCCCGTGTCCGCACTGCACAAGTGGCAACTAAAACAGGAAGGTGCGCTCGAGCCAGTAGGTAGCCATCCCGGCTAAATAGCCGATGAATGCTATCAACGAAATGTGCCGAGCGTACCAGCCGAAAGTCATTTTCTCCGACCCCATAACAACGACGCCTGCCGCACTACCTACTATCAGCAAACTGCCGCCCACTCCGGCGCAGTATGCCAGAAGTTGCCAGAAGAGTCCGTCTTGGACAAACATCATAGCCATCGGGTCGGTAGTGACAGGCGATGCCACTTCGTACATACCGATACAACCCGCCACGAGAGGTACATTGTCGACAACCGACGATGCCATACCGATTATGCCCGTCACGAGATAGGCATTGCCGTCGGTCGTGCGTTCCAGCCACATACCGAATTGCGACAACACGCCGATTTCGCTCAACGACGCCACGGTCATCAAGATGCCAAGGAAGAACAGAATGGTCGACATATCGATTTTGTGAAGCGTCTTCGACACACGTTGCCCGAGCGTGCCCTCGGCTTCATGCTCGTGACGCAGAAACACTTCGGTCATCGTCCAAAGGACACCCAACACAAGAAGGATACCCATAAACGGAGGCAATCCCGTAAACGAGCGGAAGAACGGGACAAACATCAGTCCACCAACACCGACAACAAACACGGCAACGCGCTCCTCCTTG
Source organism: Bacteroidales bacterium (assembly GCA_004555955.1). Lineage (GTDB taxonomy): Bacteria > Bacteroidota > Bacteroidia > Bacteroidales > Muribaculaceae > Limisoma. The sequence continues at coordinate 4,982 of SFJG01000026.1, forward strand.
GTCAATATCATCTTGTTGAGTTCCTTTTTCGACGGCTCTTTTTCCAAATTGCCTTTCAACTTATATTGAAGAATAAACGTCGGAACGAGTATCGACACCACCGATGGCAACAGCACTTCTTTGACAACGCCGATAGATGTTATATTACCCTTAATCCACAGCATGATGGTTGTAACGTCGCCGATTGGCGAGAATGCACCGCCGGCATTGGCGGCAAGGATTATCATTGCGGCAAATATCATTCGGTCCGACTTCTCGGGCACTAACTTGCGCAGCACCATTACCATAAGAATAGTCGTTGTCAAGTTGTCGAGAACTGCCGACAGAAAGAACGTTATTGCAACAAAACGCCAAAGCAAAAGGCGTTTGCCTCGCGTTGCCAGTTTCGACCTGACAAAATTGAGTCCGCCATGGCTGTCAACAACTTCGACTATCGTCATTGCGCCCATCAGGAAAAACAGAATTTCGCAAGTGTCGCCGAGATGCTCAAGCAGCACTTTCTGCCCTATGAATTGGCGTGCCGCGGCTACCCGGTCGTCGAGATGGAAGACCTCCATAAATTTTGAAAACTCTTCAGCATGAAATTTGCTGACATACTCCGGACAGCCGAACATATACAATGTCCAACACACCGTGCACATTAGTAACGCTATGGCTGTCTTATTGACTTTCAACCCATTCTCAAGTGCTATACAAGTATAGCCAAGCAAGAATACTACTACTATTGAAAAAGATAGAAACATAATTAAGTCGTCTTCTATAGGTTCCGTGTTTGCTCTTGCAAAATTACGGAAAAAATTCTTTAATTTAAATACACACGATAATTTTTCAGTTTGTTTAACAAAACCCGCCTAAAAATAAGCAAACTCAATAGAAAATGTTTGATTGGCTCGGCAACCTTGACGGCTTTGTTTGTCCGACTCTCTGCTACCGAATTTACAAGAATTAGTTACGACTTTGCGCGATTGATGATGTAGATGCCGGCGGTGGCAAGCGTTGCCGCAACAACGTATTTCATATAAAATGTTTCGCCGAGGCAAATACAAGATGTAACGGCGCCGACTACGGGAATGAGCGAATTGAAAATCGCCACTTTGCCGATAGGATTGCAACTAAGCAACTTGTTGTAGAGCGCAAAACCTACCGTTGAGATGGCAATCAAGAGCAACAAGATAACAATACCCGTCGCCGTAACTTGCCCGAACGAGCCACCTGCAACATATCCGGCAACGACGAGCAACACGCCGCCGATTGCCAGACTATAGCCCGTACCGACGAAAATGTCGACGCGACGGCTCAGTCCGCGCGTCATCAATCCCGCGAATGCCGAACAGAGTGCGTTGAGTATAATCATTCCGTCTCCGCTAAACGAGAAACCATCGGTTGAGTCGGCATTCGAAAAATTGAGAACAACCACTCCGGCAATACCTACGCAGCAGCCGAGTAGTTTTTTGGAGGTTAGTCGGTCGCTCTCGAAAAACATACAAGCCAAAATGACCAGCAGGAATACGCTCATAGAGTTGAGAATCGCCGCACGTGCGCCGGGGCTATACGAAAGCCCGAAATAGAAAAACGCATAGTGGAGTGTGGTGTTGACAATCGCAAAGGCAACAACGTATAGCCACCCCGAACCGCCCGCCACGGCAAATCGGCGATGAGCGGCACGAGCAATGGCGAGAATTATCATGCCCGAAATGGTAAAGCGCACGCCGGCAAACACCATCTTGCTGCCCGTCATATCGGCAGTGATGGCAAATTCGCCAAAGCCTAACTTGATGAGCGGATAAGCCCACCCCCACGCAATTGCCGCGGTGAGGGCAAACACAACCACCCATAGCGGGCGCTGAAAAATGGTAGGAGAGTCGTTACCCATATATTATATAAGGTATAGCGCCCGTCAAGAATGCAGTTGACCGCCGACGATTGTGAGCTCGATGCCCATTTCTTCGATACGCCGCGCCGTAGCCGCCGGAATCTTCGAGTCGGTAATGATGTGGTCGACCTCTTCCATATCGGAGATTTTGCTGAAGCCGCGACGCCCGAACTTCGACGAATCGGCGAGAACAATAGTCTTCTGCGCTGTCTGCATCATCACACGATTGAGCATAGCCTCCATCATGTCGGTGGTCGTAATGCCGAAGTCGAGGTCGATGCCGTCGACACCTATATATAATTTACTGCACGAGAAATCGGCGAGCGCCGACTCGGCATACTTGCCCACTACCGACAGACTGCTGTGGCGCAACATACCGCCAAGCTGAATAATATCGACGTTGCGGTCTTTCGAAAGTATGGTAGCCACCTCGAGCGATGCGGTGATGACAGTCAACTTGTCGGTCGTCACAATGTTGCGAGCAAGAGCGTGCATAGTGGTTCCCGAAGCGATAAGAATAGAATCTTTCGGCGTTATCAACGAAGCCGCCTTGGCACCGATTGCACGCTTTTCTTCAACACATAGCTTCTCCTTATCACTAACGTTCCTGTTATCAATATAAGGGTCAATCAAAATTGCCTTACCATGATTTCGGTAAAGCTTTTTTGCCCTTTCGAGTTCTGTCAAGTCCTTTCGTATCGTAACCGACGACACGTTAAGTTGCTCCGCCAATTCGGTCACCAAGATAGAATTGTGCTGCATCAAGGCATTCAATATAAACGTATGTCGTTCCTCTTTTGTCATATTTTTCTTAGAGCAATTATTATCATCTTCAAAGGTGAGCAAAAATATTAAGAATTGAAAGTAATTTGTGTTAATCTTTGATAAACGACACACTTTTGAGTATGTTAACGCTTTCGCGTTCAACTCAAAACAAAGTCATTTAGTTTCGTTCAAAAATATGTTATGAAACATAATTTGAAAAAAAGTGCAATTTTTTTTGAAAAAAAACTTGATAATATTTCGTTATAATAAATTTTGTTTCTACATTTGTTGCGGAATGAAATCTAAACGGATTATAATGGTAAATTTTTAAGGATTTCTATTTCGAAGTGAAAGCATAAAAACAAAAACAAATATGGCAAACAACAAAAACGACAACGAATACGACATCATCGTCATCGGAGGCGGAGCGACAGGCGCCGGAACGGCACGCGACTGCGCACTTCGTGGACTGCGCGTATTGCTTGTTGAACGTTACGACCTGGCAGTAGGGGCTACAGGTCGCAACCACGGCTTGCTACACTCCGGAGCGCGCTACGCCGTGACCGACGAAGAGTCGGCACGCGAATGCATCAAAGAGAATATGATTCTCCGCCGCATAGCAAGCCACTGCATTGAAGAAAACGACGGACTGTTTATCTCGCTACCCGAAGACGGGCTTGACTATCAAGCTACATTTGTAGAGCGATGCCAAGCCGCAGGCATTAGCGCCGAAATAATCGACCCGAAACAAGCCAAACTACTTGAACCGTCGGTCAATCCGGCACTCATCGGCGCAGTGCGCGTGCCCGACGGCTCGGTCGACCCGTTCCGACTGACTCTCGCCAATGTTGTCGATGCAAAACGTCACGGCGCCACCGTGCTCGTCTATCACGAAGTGACCGAACTAATCTCCGAGCAAGGGCGCATCGTCGGCGTCACAGTCTTCGACCGAAAGACGAAAGAACAAAAGAAATTTTATGCACCTCTGACAATCAACGCCGGAGGCATATGGGGACACGGCATAGCCGCAAAAGCCGGCATCCGCGTAGATATGTTCCCTGCCAAAGGCTCATTGCTAATCTTCGGACACCGCGTCAACAACATAGTACTCAACCGTTGTCGCAAGCCGGCAAACGCCGACATTCTCGTCCCCGGCGATACCATCTGTCTCATAGGCACAACATCGAGCCACGTCGGCTTTGACGAAGTTGACGATATGCGAGTAACGCCCGACGAAGTCGACTTGTTGCTCAGCGAAGGTGTTAAGTTAGCGCCCTCATTAGCAACGACTCGCGTACTCCGAGCCTATGCCGGAGTTCGTCCCCTCGTAGCCGCCGACAACGACCCGTCGGGGCGCAACATCAGCCGAGGAATCGTCTTGCTCGACCATGCAACACGCGACGGCGTCGACGGATTTATCACAATCACCGGCGGAAAATTGATGACCTACCGACTCATGGCAGAATGGGCTACCGATTTGGCATGCCGCAAACTCGGCGTTGACAGCAGTTGCACAACAGCCACCGTGCCGCTGCCGGGGAGCAAGTCGGCTGAAAAGCCCGAAAACGTAGGCAAATCGTTCACTTTCGATGCCAGCCGAAGTTCGCAAATACACCGCCACGGCGATATGGCAGCGCAGATTGCCAACAACACACCCGCAGAGCGCAGCCTCGTCTGCGAATGCGAAGACGTAAGCGTCGGCGAAGTGGAGTTTGCTCTCAACAACCTCGACGTTAACAACCTTGTAGACCTTCGTCGTCGCACACGCGTAGGCATGGGCACTTGCCAAGGAGAAATATGTGCTTGCCGTGCCGCCTCTATGCTGGCACGCGCACACAACTGCGCCGAGCGTGCACGCACCGACCTCGCCGATTTCGTTGCCGAGCGTTGGAAAGGCACCTACCCCATTGCTTGGGGTGACACACTCCGCGAAGCGGAATATACGCAATGGGTTTACTCAGGAATTTGTAACATTAACAACAAATAGAGCATTATGAAATTCGATACAGTAATCATAGGAGGCGGACTTGCCGGATTGACTTGCGGCATACGTTGCCAACAAGCCGGAAAGAGAACTTGCATCGTGGCGACAGGTCAAAGCGCACTCCATTTCTCTTCAGGCTCGTTCGACTTGCTCAATGCTCTTCCCGGCGGAGAAAAAGTAACAAATCCCACGGCAGGAGTCGCCGCACTTCCCGACCATCACCCATACAAGAATCTCGCCGACCGCTTTGAAACACTTGCCGACGAAGCAAAACAGACTCTCGTTCAAGCCGGCATCGAGACAAAAGGAGACGCCCGTGCCAACACCTATCGCATAACACCGATGGGCGGTCTGAAAAGCACATGGCTCACACTCGCAGAATTTACTACATTCCCAAGCGATACAGGTATAATAGGTAAAAATGTTTTAATTGTTAACTTTTCCGGATTCCTCGACTTCAACACAAGCTTTATCGCTGCTGAAATGGAGAAACGCGGCTCAACGTGCACAGTCGGCGCACTCAGCATCCCGGCAATCGACCGACTACGCAACAACCCCACTGAAATGCGTGCCACAAACATAGCCCGCGCTCTCGCCGTCGAGGACACATTCAGCCGATTCAAAGACGAGCTGAACAAAATGACCAAGGGATACGATTGTGTGGTATTGCCTGCCGTATTTGACTTGTATGCCCCTGAGGTCGCGACGGCTTTGGGCAGAGAGATTAACGTTCCTGTGTGCTTAGTGCAGACAATGCCACCATCGGTTCCCGGCATTCGCGTTCAGACAATGCTGCGCCATCGCTTCGAGTCGCTTGGCGGCGTATTCATGGCGGGCGACACCGTAATCGGCGCCGATTTCGACAACAACAAAGTGAATAAAGTATATACAACTAACCACGAGGAAATTCCGCTTGAAGCGAGCGCATTCGTTCTCGCTTCAGGCAGTTTCTTCAGCCGCGGCTTGACGTCAACGCCCACGGGCATCAGCGAACCGGTTTTCGGCGCAGACGTCGTTGCCGAACCGAATCGCAGCGATTGGTATTCTACCGACGTGTTTGCACCACAACGATATATGGAATTCGGCGTTGCTACCGACCGAGACTTCCATGTATTAAAAGAAGGAAAAACCATTTCGAACCTCTACGCAATAGGCTCCATACTCAGCGGCTTCAACCCCGTAGAATTGGGATGCGGCGCCGGAGTGGCTATGCTCACCGCAATCGATGTGGCTCACAAACTAACCGACAACAAATAATGGAAATGCAAGACAAAAATATAAGCGCAAACAATTTTGAGCAATGCCTCAAATGCACGGCTTGCACAGCCTACTGCCCGGTAGTTGCCGTGCGCCCCGAATATCCAGGACCGAAGCAAGCCGGTCCCGACGGAGAACGACTGCGCCTCAGTCGCGAAGACTTCTACAACGAAGCGTTGAAATATTGCCTCAACTGCAAGCGATGCGAGGTGGCATGCCCTTCCGACGTCAAAATCGGCGACATCATCCAACTTGCACGTATAAAACACAGCAAACACAGCCCGTCGTTGCGCGACCGCATGCTCGCAAGCACCGATTTTGTCGGCTCGATGGCAACGAGACTCGCTCCGATTGTCAACACAACGATTTCGCTCAAGCCCGTGAAAGCCGTGATGCACAACTTGCTCGGCATCGACCGCCATCGCACATTCCCGAAATACTCCTCAACGACGTTCGTCAGCCGGTTTAAGCGCAACTCAGAGAGCCTACAAGCACAATATCCCCGACAAATCAGCTTCTTTCACGGCTGCTACATCAACTACAACTACCCGCAACTCGGGCAAGATATGGTTGACGTATTTAACGCTTGCGGCTACGGCGTAAACCTGCTCGAAGAAGAGCGTTGCTGCGGAGTGGCTCTCATTTCGAACGGGCTCATCGACAAAGCCCGCAAAGACGCCGAACGCAACATGGCAAGCATCCGCCGCTCTGTCGTCGAACTTGGACGCCCCGTCGTCGGCGCTTCGTCGACATGCATATTCACCATGCGCGACGAATATCCCCACCTGCTCGGCGTCGACAATTCCGACGTGCGCAGCAGCATCGACCTCGCCACACGATTCCTCTTCCGCCTAATCGACAACGGCAACGTGCAGCTCCGATTCCGCCCCGATTTCAAGAAGAGAATAGCCTACCACACACCATGCCACATGGAACGCCTCGGCTGGGCTCACTATTCAACGAGCCTGCTGAGAATGATTCCCGGCGTAGAGCTTACAGTCCTCGACTCTCAATGTTGCGGCATCGGCGGCACTTACGGATTCAAAAAAGAGAACTACCCCACCTCGCAAGCCATCGGCGAACCGCTCTTCCGCAAAATCGAAGCCGCCAACCCCGACGTAGTGGCTACCGACTGCGAAACATGCAAATGGCAAATCGAAATGTCGACTCCATATACCGTTGCCCACCCGATTTCCATACTCGCTCAGGCAATCGACTTTGAAGAAACGAAGAAACTTAACATCAAATAAACCATAACAATTAAAATTCACTATCATGTTTAAATTTTTAGCACCACCGTCATTTAAGCCGGAACTTCCTGCTGAAAAAATCGACTCGACCTACAAGAGTTATCGCTGGCAGGTATTCTTAGGCATATTTATCGGTTACGCAGGGTTCTATATCGTGCGTAAGAATTTCTCAATGGCAATGCCATTCCTCGAGCCGTTCGGCTTCGACAAAGGCGAATTAGGAATCGTGCTATCGATGAACGCCATCGCTTACGCCCTTTCGAAATTCTTGATGGGCAGCGTGTCCGACCGAAGCAACGCAAGAGTATTCCTTCCCCTCGGATTGGTACTTGCAGCGATATCGATGATGTTTATGATTGTGCCCGTTGTGGCATTCGGTCCCGAACACAAAACAGCAGCAATTGTCCTGATGACCGTTCTCAACTTCCTCGTAGGATGGTTTAACGGTATGGGCTGGCCTCCGTGCGGACGCGTAATGACACACTGGTTCTCGCAAACCGAACGCGGCACAATGATGTCCATCTGGAACTGCGCACACAACGTCGGCGGAGCACTCGTCGGCCCGATGGCAGCCTACGGCGCCGTTTGGTTCGGCTCATGGTTCTACGGCAATCAAACCGACTACTACTTCCTAATCGGCACCTACGCATTCCCGGCAGCAGTTGCCATTTTCATAGCTATTCTCGCCTACGTACTTATCCGCGACACTCCACAATCGTGCGGACTCCCGTCGGTTGAAAAGTATCGCAACGACTATCCCAAAAACTATAGCGAAAAACAAGAAGAAGTACTCTCGACAAAAGACATATTCTTCAAATACGTGCTCAACAACAAAATGTTGTGGTTCATCGCCATCGCCAATGCATTCGTCTACATGGTACGCTACGGATGTCTCGACTGGGCGCCGAAATTCCTTATGGAGAGCCAAGGCTACAACATCAAAGAAGCCGGCTGGGCATATTTCGCATACGAATTTGCAGCCATTCCCGGCACACTCATTTGCGGTTGGATAAGCGACAAAGTGTTTAAAGGCGGTCGCGCCATGACAACAACAATATTTATGGCCGTCGTTGCCGTATTCATCGCCCTCTATTGGCAATTCTCGGCAAATCCGACAATCGTAACCATCTCGCTTATCGGCATCGGATTCTTCATCTACGGCCCCGTTATGCTCATCGGCGTACAAGCCCTCGACCTTGCCCCGAAGAACGCTGCCGGAACGGCTGCCGGGCTCACCGGTTTCTTCGGATACTTCTTCGGAACGGCTATTTTGGCAAACATCGTTATCGGCTACGTTGCCGAAGCAGGTTGGGACTGGACATTCATCCTACTGCTCGCCGCATGTGCACTTTCGATTGTGTTTATGTTGTTTACCTACCCCGACGAGAAAAAAATGCTCGCCGACAAGAAATAACATAACACCCCGAAAAGTTATATAAATGTCATTATGTAAAATCTATTTTTATAGAATCATATTGGAAAATTAAGTTTCTTATAATCTAATCATTAACTAATTTAAATTATGAAAACAGAATCAAAAGTTATCAGAAAGATTACATTAGCGATTCTTTCAACTGTCTTCTGTGTTGGGGCTTTCTCGTGCCAAGACGACATTCGCACTGACGGTTACTCAACAAACGACGTTCCCGAACTGCTTCCGCTGTCGGAAGAGCAAAAGGCTGTCATTGCTTATTTGCCGAAAAATGTGATTATCGCTCACCGCGGCACTGAATTCTGGGCCCCGGAAGAGAGTGAAGCCGCAATGCGTTGGGCTCGTAATATGGGCGCCGACTACATCGAATGCGACCTCCAAAAGACAAAGGATGGCGTTATTCTTGCTCTCCACGATGAAAGTCTGCTCCGCACTACCGACATCGAAACGATTTATCCGAATCGTAAAAATGATTATACAAGTGCGTTTACGTTCGACGAACTTCTGAAACTCGACATCGGCTCTTGGTTTAATGAGGCTAATCCTGACCAGGCTCGCGCTTCGTTTGTCGGCTTGGATATTCTTACGCTCGAAGATGTGTTAGCTATTGCTGAAGGAAAGCGCATCAAACGTGACGCCAACGGCAAACGCGTTGTCAACCGCGACGCTGAGGGCAAATATGTCAGCACTGTCTACGAACCCGACCCGGCTGACAATGGCAACCGCCCCGGTGTTTACATCGAAACGAAAGCTCCTTATTTGTTCGCGGGTATGGAAAAAGCTTTGCACGATTGCTTGGAGAAGAATGGTTGGTATGCCGATAATATCAACGACATGAAGAAGATTGCTTACAAGGACGGCAAGAAGGGTGAAGTTGACATTGCCAACACTCCGGCTCGCATTATCCTTCAAACGTTCAGCCCCTCGGGCTTGCAAAATATCAAGGCGGCTTTCCCGCGTTTGATTCCTACTTTGTTCCTTTGCTATGATTTTAGTGGTTCTCCTGTCAATTACGCCGAACTTATCAACTTTGCAATCGAAAATGGAGCGACTATCTTTGGTCCTAACATTGACTATGTTACCGGCTATCCTACGAGTTTAACACCCTGGCAAGGCGATATGATTCGTCGTTCGGGCCTCGACATCCATGCTTGGTCGTTCAACACGCAAGAGCAATATTTCAAATACACAGGTCCATGGTGTGACCCGCAGAAAGAGGGTGGCGCCGACAAGAACTATCTCGATGGTTCGTTTACAAACCTTACCGATTTGGCTTTGCGATTCTATAAGGAATCTCTTCAAGCATATGCTGATAAAGGCTTGAACTATTTCCGTTCGAACGCCGCACTCGGCATTGAAGACAATATTCACAAGAATAAGACTATGCGCACAGCACAAGAGGTGTTAGACGAACTTGGCTACTAATTCATTATTAACCCGCAAAAACTAAAGTTATGAAAAAATATATATCAGCCTTAGCGCTCAGCATTTGCTTCTTCGGTGCCGCTTATGCTCAAGAAACCGAAACGACAGAAGCTCAACAGGAATTGCAGGCCATAATGGACGAAGGCCTCGTGAAGTTTAAGACCGAAGACGGCAAGTTTTCTTTCCGTGTAGGTGCACGCGTCGACATCGATGGCGCTCACTATATTGACGACTATACCGACCGCTCAAGTGGCGCAAATTTCACTGCCGCTCGAATCCGTATGTATAGCAAATTGGGCGACAAACTCGACTTCAAGATGGATTTGGACTTTGCAACCAAAAATATTATGAAGGATGTTTATCTCCGTTGGCACAGCAACAAAAACGGCTTCCTCCGCGTAGGTAATTTTGCTGAAGCTTTTTCGGCGGAAAACATCCAAAGCACTATGGACTACCCGTTTATCAACAAATCGGCTACCGTTGAAACTTTCGGCACCGGACGTTCGCTCGGCTTGGCATATCGCTACTATCATCCGTATTTCTGGGGTGAAGCAGGTGTTTACTCTCAGAAATACAATAAGGAGCACAAAGCCGGCGATATGGGCTACGGCGTTTCGACTCGTCTGTTAGGCCGCATCACTCGCGACGATTGGAATGTACATATCGGTGGTTCGGTTAACTATCGCCGTCCCGATGCTAACGGGTTTACCAATGGTAACGACGACTACAATCGCTCTGTCACTATCGGCTCTCCGCTCGAGACTTCGATTGACAATACCCAATTTATCGGCGCTACGCTCAACAACGTGAAGAGTGTTCTTCGTTACGGTGGCGAAGTGATGGCAAACTATAAGAGAGTATACGTCAAGGGTGAATACATCGGCGCAACTTACGACCGCGAACGCGACTGGGATTACAGCTTTACAAATTCGTTAGGTTCCGTATTGTCGACGATGTTCCCAACACTTGATGCCTACAAGAAACTTATGGGCGAAGACGAGGCTGCAAAATTCAGCGGCTACAGCATCGAAGCAGGCGTTATTGCTATTGGTGGCGACTATAAATACAACAGTGTAGACGCACTTATGCGCCGTCCGAAAGGCAAAACTCTCGAAATCGTGGCTCGCTACAATCACACCGACCTCAACGACATTTTGCCCGGCAGCTGGTATTACAACGGCGGCTTCTACTCGAGCTCTTTGCACCAAGCTTTCGGCATCCGCAACCAATCGGTTAGCGGTGGTAAAGTCGACACTTTCACCCTTGGTATCAACTATTATATTACAAACAACATTGTTACGAGATTGAACTATTCGTATCAAAAGCTCAATCAAGAATACAATCGCACATTTAGAGAAGACAAAAACTTGCATTCTATTCAAGCAAGATTAGCGTTCGAATTCTAAAATTTACTTAATGGGCTTATAATACATAAAATTCTTGGTTACTGAGACTCGAAAGAGTCATAAAAGTCCCGCCGTAGCGATTACGACGGGACTTTTTTCGCTCGCCCTGCACTAATTTTAGATAAATCAGGCTGCGGCTCGGAAAATCAAATCGCTGAAAACTTCGTTTTCGCTCGCCTTGCACTAATTTTAGATAAATTAGGCTGCGGCTCGGATAAACAAATCGCTGAAAACTTCGTTTTCGCTTTGTTTTTCGCTCGCCTTGCACTAATTTTGTCGAGCAAACGCAAAAAATAATCGAATTACACTTTGTTGTGGATATGAAAAAGTTAGACATTCAATCGTATGACCGTACTGTGGTGCTTGGCGCTTTGGTAGTGGTCATTGCTATGATATTAAGTTTGCCATGGCTTGGTTTGGGCAATTTTTACACTCGCGGGGAGCCGCGAGAAGCTCTGGTAGCGGTTGCTATGATGCAACAAGACAACTATATCTTGCCGTTCTTCCAGGGCGATTTTGCGTTCAAGCCGCCGATGCTCCATTGGCTTGTAGTTGCGTGCTCTCTACCACAAGGCTTTGTGTCGGAGACGTCGGCGCGACTGCCGTCGGCTTTGGCTTTAATAGTTATGGCTCTGGTGTTTTTCCGCTTTACGGCTCGCCGCACGTGCCCGAGTCGCGCATTTATTGCCACAACGATTATGCTGACGTGCTTCGAAGTGCACCGCGCGGCGATGACGTGCCGGGTCGACATGGTGCTGATGGCGTTTATGGTGTGCGAGATTTTGGCTCTGTTCCGCTGGTATGAACGCGGGCTGAAAGGCATGCCATGGCTTGCTGCTTTGTTGGCTTCGGGTGCTATTCTTACGAAGGGTCCTGTGGGCGTGCTATTGCCGGCTATGGCTTTGGGATTGTTTTTGCTTGCCGACGGTCGCGGACTGAAAGCGGCTGTGGTTTGCGGAATAAAATTGGCTATTCCTTCGCTGGTCTTGCCTGCACTGTGGTACTTGGCGGCATATCGTCAAGGTGGCGAAGAGTTTTGGAACCTTGTTTTGGAAGAAAACGTGGGCAGATTTTTGGGCAAGATGAGTTACGAAAGTCACGAGCATGGCCCGTTCTACACTATTCCGATGCTTCTCTCTGGACTTCTTCCGTTTACGCTTTTACTTGTTTTCTGCTTGCCGGTACTGAAGTATCGGTCGCAGAACAGCATTATGGAGCGCATAAAAAATGGAATACGAAGCTTCCGCAATCTTGATGCATGGCACCGCTATGCGGCTATTGTGGCGGCACTGATTTTTGTGTTTTACTGCATACCGAAGAGCAAGCGCGGTGTCTACCTACTGCCGATGTATCCGTTTGTAGCGATGTTGGTAGCCGATGCGATGATGTGGGCTTACGACCGACATAGACGCGTGGTCAGCGCATTCTCCGGCACGATGACTGCAATAGCGGCACTGATGGCTGTTGCGATGTCGGCGATACGCTTCATCGACCCGCAGATGTTGGGAACGTCGCGCTCGGCACGTCGGATGGCTTCGCAGTTGGCGGGCATTCAGGCTGCCGACGATTCAGCGCTCTACATCGCATCGATAGCATTGTTGGTTGCTGCCATCGTGGTAGTTATTGCCATGCGTCGCCACCGCTATGCGAGCATTGTCGGAGCATTATTGCCGTGGATTTGCACTACGATAGCAATTGATGCCGCCATCAATCCTGCAATCAAAAACAGCGTACCCGACTACGATTTTGCGAAGAAAACGCGCACGTTGCTCGGCGGCAACCCTGCCTATTATTTCTGTGCCGACGATATGGAAGAGAATGTGTTTACGGTCGATTTCTATCTTGATGACCGTGTCGAGGAGTTCCACTCGGCAGCGCAATTACCCGACAAAGGTTATATATTCTTCAAGGAGCACAATTTGGCAAAAATCGACAGCGTAATGTCGGGCATCGACACGCAAAAAGTGCTCGAAACGCCTAACGAATTTACGTGTTTCAAGGGTAAGATTTATCTCTATCGGTTTGAGAAATAAAAGGCAACGCGGAATTGACGGCGTTGCCCCGGTTAGCGATAGTCCACTCTAATCTAACCAATAACCACCGCCAAAGGCGGTCAACGATGTTTTTTTCGCTCGATTTGCACTACTTTTAGATAAAGTAGGCTGCATCTCGGAAAATCCAAATTTCAAAACTGCGTTTTGATTTGTTTTTTCGCTCGATTTGCACTACTTTTGACCCCGAATACAATCGTCGGCGAACAAAACAGGTGTCGTAGACGTTAATACTATAGTATGGACAACAAATCGAAACAATCAAAGTTAGACCTACGCTATATACGAATGGCGCGGATATGGGCGGAAAACTCGTACTGTCGACGTCGTCAAGTAGGCGCACTGATTGTAAAGGACAAGATGATTATTTCCGACGGTTTCAACGGCACGCCGTCGGGGTTTGACAATGTGTGCGAAGATGGCGACAACCATACGTTTCCGTATGTGCTTCACGCTGAAGCGAATGCCATAACAAAGGTTGCACGAAGCAACAACAGTAGCGAGGGTGCTACGCTATACGTCACGGCGGCGCCTTGCATCGAATGTGCCAAACTGATAATACAAGCAGGAATACGCCGTGTGGTTTTCAGCGAATATTATCGCATTGCCGACGGATTGGAATTGCTCGAAAAAGCAGGAATTGAATGCGTCTATGTCGACGACTCGAAAAAAGAAGACTAAATAACGACAACTAAACAAGGATACGAAAAAAGTTTATCGAATGAGACTGAAACATAACCCGATAATTTGGTTTCCGCTGGTTATTGCCGCATCGATTGTGCTCGGAATAATTGTTGGGAACCACATTTCGACAAAGAAATTCATCACCGACAAAGACCGCAAAATCAACACGGTGCTGAATCTTATCGAGAGCGAATATGTCGACACTGTCGACATCAAGGAACTCGTCGAATTGACGATTCCGAAGATAATCTCAAACCTCGACCCTCACTCATACTACATTCCGGCGAAGGACGTTCGCGCCACCAACGACGACCTTAACGGGTCGATTAGCGGCATCGGCATCACCTTTTCGATGCTCAACGATTCGGCACACGTGCTGGAGATAGTGCCGGGCGGTCCGGCTGAAAAGGCGGGAATTCTTGCCGGCGACCGAATCATTACGGTCAACGATTCGTCGATTGTCGGTCCGACGATTTCGTCGGAGAAGGTGCAGTCGATGATTCGCGGCGAGCGCGGCACGAAGGTAAAAATCGGCATCCGCCGCAACAACAGTCATAAACCGCTGTCGTTCGAAATCACCCGCGGCGACATCCCCATCAATACCGTCGACGCAGCATACCTGCTCGACAAAGGCATCGGCTACATCAAGGTAAACAAGTTTGGACGCTACACCTACGATGAGTTTTTGACAGCACTGGGCAATCTCCGCGACGAGGGCGCCACGAAATATGTCGTCGACCTGCGCGGCAATGCCGGCGGCTTTATGGAAATGGCAACGCTTATGGCTAACGAATTCTTGTCGAAGGGCGAACTGATTGTCTACACTAAAGGTCGCGACTCGCGCGAAAACATACAAGTGTGGAGCGACAACAACGGCTCATTCCACGACGCACAACTGGCTGTGCTCATCGACGAATATTCGGCGTCGGCGAGCGAAATTTTTGCCGGAGCCATCCAAGACAACGACCGCGGCCTGGTAATCGGTCGACGCTCGTTCGGCAAAGGTTTAGTGCAAAAACAGACCTACCTGCCCGACAGTAGCGCAATTCGTCTCACCATAGCGCGCTACTACACGCCGTCGGGACGCTGTGTGCAGAAAGACTACAAAGCGGGCGACGAAAGCACCTACTCGATGGAACTTTACGACCGCTACAGCAACGGCGAAATCTTCAACGCCGACAGCATCAAAATCGACAAAAGCAAAATATTTACCACCGTTGGCGGACGCACCGTATATGGCGGTGGAGGCATCATCCCCGACATATTTGTGCCTACCGACACCACCGGCATGACAACCTACTACGTTGCCTGCGCCAACAAGGGCTTGCTGCAGCGTTACGCTTTTGCCTATACCGACATCAATCGCGACCGATTCAGCAAGATTAAAGACGTCGACAAGCTGATGCGCATTCTGCCAAGCGACGACGCTCTGACCTACGACTTTATCATGTATGCCAAAGACAACGGCGTGCCAGTGCGCTGGTTCTACATCAACATGTCGCGAAAACTCATTGCTCGCCAACTAAAGGCTTTGATTGCACGCGACGTGATTGGCGCCGAAGCCGGCTACCGCATACAAAACAAGTATGACAACACCGTACAGACTGCCGTAAAAGCTCTTAAGGCAGGCAAAGCAACTCCTCCCGTAACCGTGGGTAGCCCTAACGTAACCGACAAAAATGTAAAGAATGGACAAAACCGAATTACGCAGAATTGTTCGTCGCCGCAAGGCGGAAATGGGCTCCGACGCGAAGGCTCAGGCAGAAGTTCAAGCCACGGCACGGCTGCTACACTTGCCTGAATTTGTCGGCGCACGCACGGTGTTGGCTTACCACGCCCTGCCCGACGAACTCAGTACGACACAACTGCTCGCCACCGCTCATGGCAAACAGTTGTTTCTACCTCGCGTAAACGGCGACAACCTCGAAATCGTTGCCTACAATCCGGCGACACTCAGCCGCGGCGCATACGGCATTCAGGAGCCCCTCGGCGATGCAACTGTCGGGATAGATAGCATCGATGCCGTAATCGTGCCGGCTATGGCTTACGACCGCTCGGGCAACCGCCTTGGTCGCGGACGTGGCTACTACGACCGACTGCTCGCCGGAGCACGTTGCCGAAAAATCGGCTTCGTCTACGACTGCCAAATTGTCGACTGTGTACCGTCCGACCAATTCGACGTTGCCGTCGACGTAATTGTTACCGATAAACAAATCATCCGACATTAACCGCTATGGCTTTAGTAACACCCCAAACACGACTCGCCGACGTAATCGTAGCAGAACCTTCGGTCATCCCCGTTGTCAACCGCTTCGGCATCTCACTTGGCGTGGGCGACAAAACCACCGCCGAGATTTGCTGCGCTCGCGGCATCGACGTCGACTTCTTCCTGACCATCATCAACGCCTACATATTCGAATCGTTCTACCCCGACAAACACTTTCAATCGTTCGGCGCACGCGAAGTGATTGACTACCTCCGACAGACCAACGAGTCGTACGTTCGCAACCAACTGCCCAACATCGAACGCCACTTCAACGCGCTGATAAGCCGTAGCAATGCCGCCAACAACTTGTCGCTACTCTTCGACCTCTACAAAGAAGTGCGCGCAGCCATCGAGCAACGCATCGAAGACGACACCCCGTGGTTCGACCGAATACTCCACCAAGAGAGCAACATCGAAGCCGGAGCCATACATATCAACCCCGACGACGTAAACTCCGACAACGACGACGCCATAAGCGATACCCTCGACGACCTCGTCAATATGTTCGTAATTCACCTACGCGGCGACTACGACGCAAACCTTTGCCACGCCGTGCTGTTCGCCATCATCAGTCTCAAAAAAGACATTTGCCAAAACAATCGCATTCGCAATCGCGTGCTCTACCCGCTGTCGAAAGCCATTGATAAAGCTTACAACAAATAACGATGGCTACTCGAGTAAACATAATAACCGAAGACGTGCTGTTGGCTGCCGGCATCAAGCATTTGCTGCGTAACCTGTTCGGTATTGACGCATCCTCCTATACCACACCGGCAGAAAACACCGCCGAGCAGTCGTGCAATCTCATCATTACCGACTGCAACTGCTTTGCCACCAACACAGCCTTCTTTGTGCCGCGCCGCAACCGTATTCTGCTCATCACCGACAGCGAAACACCTACAGACCAAGGCGTCGCAACGCTGAACCGACGCGCCTCGGAAGACGCCATAATTGAGCGCATGGCCAACTTCGTGCGAAAATCTTCGTCGACTGCCGACAATTCAAACCAACTCTCGCAACGCGAAATCGAAGTACTCCGATTCGTTGCACAAGGACTTCTCAACAAAGAAATTGCCGACCGACTCAACATCAGCATCAACACCGTTCTGAGCCACCGCAAAAACATAACTGCCAAACTCGGCATCAAAAGCGCATCAGCCCTAAGCGTCTACGCTATCATTAACGGATACATTTAGACGGCTGATGTAATACAGACATTTACACCATCTGATTAATGTAATTGAGCAAAAAGTCTTCCACTCCGATGTAAAGGATGCCCGATTCATCGGTCCAACGTACTATGTAATCTCGTACAACAACGATTTTCACAAAAGAGTCGTTTATTCTTTTTAGAGAATTTATTTCTTGCTGTCGTTTATTTTCTTCCGCAACTGTTAATGCCGATTGTATATAATAGCGACCTTGACCTCGATGGCACACGAAATCGACCTCTAAAACATTCCATCATGCTCTTTAGCAACCAATTGCTACAAGTATCTGTCTCTCTTAATTACCATACTACGTACTTTTTTTGTGTAATGTCACATTTTTCGTCTGTAAGCGTGGATATTTTTCCGCATATTACAACCGCCCCTCTTACCTCTTATCATAACCGCGCGTCAGCGCCTAATAACCGCATCAAAGAAGCCTAATAACCTCTCACCTCAAACGCAAATAGCCGTCACCCGGTGGGGCAACGGCATCGCTATTCAGTCGATTAACCGAATTATTTGCCTGCGATAGAGTGAGACACTGTCAAACGTGC
This sequence comes from Bacteroidales bacterium, assembly GCA_004555955.1. Taxonomy (GTDB): domain Bacteria; phylum Bacteroidota; class Bacteroidia; order Bacteroidales; family Muribaculaceae; genus Limisoma. The sequence goes on from SFJG01000026.1 coordinate 23,140, forward strand.
GCGACCTTTTGCGCGACGACGTGCCAATACCTTACGTCCGTCGGGAGTAGACATTCTCTCGCGGAAGCCGTGCTTGTTCACTCTCTTTCTGTTCGATGGTTGGAAAGTTCTTTTCATTGCGTTTTTATCTTATTTCGTTATTATTCCTCTTTACGGACTGCAAAATTAGTCAGATTTTTTAGAATAACAAAACTTTATTGCCACAATTATCGAAAATGTTCGACACTTTTTAGCAAATCGCGGTCTTTTTTGACTCCGGCGCGTGCCAAAAAGGTGCAAATTATAGCAAACGGCACGGCAAAAGCACCGAGTGCCACCTCCACTACGGCGTCCGCGGGAAGCATCATAACGTCAACGACGGCAACAGCGACAGCCGCCAGGTAAAGAAGTTCGAGCACCGAGCAAAGTTGCATTTGCAGTTTTAGGTTCTTAAACTTAAAAATTGTCAGCAACGAAAGCAGCGCACAGACGTCAGCCAAGACGAAATAGGCAGTCATACCCATCTGCGAGCTTTCTGCGCCCAACACGTTTGCAAACGTCACGTCGGCAACTCCCGTCGCATCGCCAATGGTCATCACCGGAACAAAATTTGTAACTATCATCAAAATTACCGCTATCAATAGATAGACGGTTTGCCATCTTTGTAACACCATAATATACAGAAATTTATGTTTATACTATTTAATAACGTCGTCGAAGTTGATTGAGCAACTCTGCTCGCGCTCACAGCGGCGATTGCGATAGCAACGACGGCACATAGCCATATACTTGTCGTCGCCGCCGATTTCCACTTGTTCGCCGTCGAGAATAACGTCGCCGTTGCGGTCGATACGCGCGTTGACGATGGTTTTGCGACCGCACGTGCAAGTCGACTTGATTTCGTCGATTGTGTCGGCGAGCTCGAACAGGCGGCGCGAGCCCTCGAAAAGGTGCGTTTGGAAGTCGGTACGCAAGCCGTAGCACATCACATTAACGCCGTATTCGTCAACCACTTGCGCCAGTTGGTCGACTTGTTCGGCAGTCAAGAATTGGCTTTCGTCAATGAGCACCCACTCTTTAAGTCTGCCCTCGCTTTCAAACATTTCGACGAGCATTTGATACATATTCGTGTTTGGATAAATCCAACAGCAGCGACGCTCGATGCCTATACGCGAGCGGATTACACTATCCTTCTCGCGGTCGTCGATTACGGGCTTCATGCAGACGTAGTCCATCTTGCGTTCTTCGAAGTTGTATGCCGTCGTGAGCAACAAGGCGGTTTTTGCCGAGCCCATTGTGCCGTAGCGGAAATATAATTTTCCTCGTCGTTGAGATTTTTCGATATTCATTTTTAATTTTTGTTTGGCGGTTGTAAAATTAGTACAAATCTGCCGAAGCCACAACCCTCCGAGAAGAAATCTTCGCCAAGTTTGGCTATAACCGTCTGTACCTCAAAGGTTATAAATTATGTAAAAAAAGTCACAGTGTTAAAGATTGACTTTTACAGCAATGGTAGGATTGACAAAAAATTTGCGATGAGTAGACGCCGGATAGACGAAGTTGTTAGACAACTCCCACTCCGTGCCGACCGACAATTTCGGGATGATGTTATACCAGAACTGCGGTTCAGTGATAAAGACCAAACCCTTGCATTGGCGGCCCGACGCCGCCCAACGAGGACGGTAGCCGTACCACAAGTCGGCAAAGCCGGAGAAAGTCAACTTCGATTTGCAAAAATTAATAGCCCAAACCGTAGTCAGTTGGAACGACGAAACGGCATCGAGGTCGTTGCCGGCAAAAAACTGTTTATAAAGCGCCTGTAGCGACCAGGTGCGGCTAAAATCGGAGTTATGCCAATTGTAAGCAGGGCCGAAAAGCGCCGCATGCTGGAAACTTCCGCCGCAGTTCAATCCGCCGTCGAATTCCACATGAGCCGCCCAAGGTTTATCCTTTTTCAGCGTAAATTCGCGACTGATTTCGGCATAAGCGCCCGACATGCCGCGACTGCGAAGGTCGAGGTCGACGAAATAATACCACGAGCCCAAACGGTCTGCCTTAAACTGCTCCAACGTCGCGGTAACATACTGACGCTGAGGCTCATCTTCATTGTAGACGTGCCGTCCAAGGTCATAGTGAAGTTGTATGTTTTGGGCATACGCCGGAGCGATACACACAAGGATAGCCACAAGGGCTGCAATTTTAAATGCTTTCATATTCATATTTTAAGGTAATTTTCTGCGCGAAAAAGGTCTGCAAAATTACAAAAATAAGTTGTTATGGCAAAATCGTGATAAATTTGGCAAAAAACAAGCAATAAAATGTTGTCGGATTGCAAAAAAGGTATTACCTTTGCCGAGCCATTACAACCGAGCTGCGCGTTACCGGCGCACAAAACAAAATTGACGAAATAAAAAAAGATATAACAATGAAAAAAGATCTTCATCCATCAAACTATCGCGATGTGGCGTTCAAAGACATGTCGAATGGTGAAACTTTTATCACCCGTTCAACAGTGGCTTCAAAAGAAACTATCGAAATCGATGGCGTAACTTATCCGTTGGTAAAACTTGAAATCACCAGCTCTTCGCACCCGTTCTTCACAGGTAAGCAGAAGTTAGTCGATACAGCAGGTCGTGTAGATAAATTCATGAGCCGCTACGGCAACCGTCTTAAGAAATAAGACATTAAATAAAATCCTCAAAACAGCATCAACGCACAGCCGAGTTCAAGCAACCGAGGCTGTGCGTTTTGTTTTGTGCCGACATCTTAGCGCAGATTAGAGTTATAGTAGTAGGGATTGCCTGTGACGTTTTCGCCTACGAAAGGGGGAAGGTCGTAAGGGGTTTGGCTGTCGGGAAGCTCGATTTCGGCAACGACAAGTCCCTGCCGAGGGCTTGAGAACTCGTCAACTTCCCAGCAATGCCCGTGAAATTCAACTATGTAGCGCACCTTATCTATAATAGGCGGCGGGCACATTGCAAGCAGTTGGCGCGCATCGTCGACCGGTATCGGGTATTCGTACTCGCGGCGCGAGTCGCCTTGATTGCGCGTTTTGATGGTAATCATGCCGACGTTGTCGGCAATTCGTATGCGGATAGTTGTGTCGGGGCAGCGCGACAAGTAGCCCTGACTGATGTGTATCGACCGACTCGACATCTGCCGATAGGAGGCGTCGACAACCGTATATTTGTGCTCTATTTCGACATTCATAGCGCTTCGCAAAAAGTTTAAAAAGTATAATAGACTAATTTTTGAGCCATTCAAGTTAAAATAAAACGTAGAAAGTAACTACTTTTGCAAAAATAATAAAAAACAAAGGAAAAAGCCGCGTACAAAGGCAAAAAACAAAAGGAATAAAGAAAAACTGTGGGTATTAGAATCAATTGGTTTCGAATATCGATAATGTCGATTATCATGCTATGGGCGGCAACGGCATGGAGCCGGTCGGCCGACAGTGCAACAACGGTTAGCGGTGTGGTTGTCGACTCAATCAGCCGTGAGCCGTTGCCCTATAGCGCAGTGTTTTTGCGCGGGTCGGACATGGGCATCCAAACCGACGAAAACGGGCGGTTCACCATTCGTACACGCGTCAACTTCATCAGCCTGCAGTTTTCGGCAATGGGCTACACAACCAAAGAAGTGTTTGTAAATAAAGGCGAAACCAACGAAATTACCATTGAATTAGTACCTACCGGCGTGACACTCAGCGAAGTAGTTGTTAAGCCCGGCAAAGAGAAATATAAAAAGAAAGGCAACCCGGCTGTTGAGTTTGTCGAACGACTGATGGCTCGCAAAGAGTTGAACGACCCGAAAAATCACGACTTTTTCACCTATAATAAATATGAGAAGATGGCATTTGCCCTCAACGACTTCTCGGAGAAGCAAAAGGACAAATGGATGTTCAAGAAGTTTAAGTTCATCTTCGACTACCTCGACACGTCGGAAGTTTCGGGCAAGCCTATACTTAACGTGAGCGTCAAGGAGAAAATCTCGAAGTCGTACTATCGCAAGTCACCGCATAGCGAGAAGGAATACGTCACGGGCATCAAGCGCGCAGGCATCGACGAAATCTTCGACGAAGAGAGCGTCCAACGATTTGTGGAAGACGTGCTGCAAGACGTTAACATCTTCGACAACAACGTCAACATTATGCAAAACCGCTTCGTCAGTCCGCTGTCGCGCATCGGAGTAAACTTCTACAAATACTACCTGACCGACACGATAGTCGTTGACGGGCGACGATGCATCGAGCTGAGTTTTGCGCCGTTCAACGACCGCACATTCGGCTTTTTGGGACGTCTCTACGTGGAAGAAGCCGACACGAATATGTTCATCCGTCGAGTGCGGCTCAACGTGCCGAAGGCCATCAACCTCAACTACGTCGAGAATCTGCTCATCGACCAAAAATTCGAACGCGCCGACGACGGCACGCGGCTGAAAACGCACGACGACATGATTGTTGAATTTTCTATCGTGCCCGGCAGCCAGGGACTCTACGCACGCCGAACAATCAGCTACGCCGACTTCTCGTTCGACCGACCCGAAGACATGGCAATATTCAACGCAGAGGGCAAGGTCGTCGAATCGGCTGACGCACGCATTATGCCCGACGAGTATTGGAAAGACAATCGCCTGGAGCCTATCAAAAAGAATGAAAACTCCATGACGCGACTAATGACACAACTACGCTCAGTGCCGGCTTTCTACTGGACGGAGAAAATACTTAAGGTGCTCGTCTCAGGCTACATTCCGACGGGTTCGGAAAAGACAAGCAAATTCGACTTCGGACCGATGAACACCACCATCAGCGGAAACACTCTGGAGGGCGTGCGTCTGCGCGTCGGAGGTATCACTACGGCAAATCTCAACAAACACTTGTTTGCCAAAGGATACATTGCCTATGGAACTAAAGACACAAAACTGAAATACGAGGGCGAATTGGAGTATTCGTTCAAAGAGAAAAAATATCACGCAAAAGAGTTCCCCATCCACTCCGTGCGTGCTCGTCACAACTACGACATCTACCAACTCGGACAACAGTATATGTTTACAAATATGGATAACATATTTGTGGCAATAAAACGACAAATCAACGACAAAATTATCTACAACCGCCTGAGCGAAGTGGAATACAAGCGCGAAAGCGAATCCGGGCTGACGTTTGCGCTCAACCTAAAACACAGGATATTCAGCACGTCGCGGTTTATGCCCTTTGTCGACGGTTACGGCAATTGGTATCGCGACTACTCGCAAACCGGAGCCACGCTGACGCTGCGCTATGCCCCGGGCGAGAAATTCTACGACGCACGTCATACGCGTATCCCCATCAACCTCGATGCGCCGGTCATTTTGCTTAGTCACACGATAAGCCCGAAAGGACTGTTCGGCGGACGCACGACCATCAACAAGACCGAATTGAGCGTGCAGAAGCGATTCTGGTTCTCGGCATTCGGCTATAGCGACATCATCCTCAAAGGCGGCAAAGTGTGGAGCCAAGTGAACTATCCCGACCTGTTGCTGCCCAACGCAAACCTGTCGTACCCCAACGCAAACCTGTCGTACACAATCCAACCAGAATCGTATTCGCTCATGAATGCTATGGAATTTGTCAACGACCAATATCTGTCGTGGGACGTCACTTACTATCCCAACGGAGCATTGTTCAACCGACTTCCGCTGATAAAATATCTGAAACTCCGCGAGGTGATAGGCTTCCGCGGGCTCTACGGCTCGCTTAGCGACCGCAACAACCCGGCGCTCCACAACAACCTCTTCCGCATGCCCGGCAACGCACTTTGTATGGAGATGCAAAAGCGGCCATACATGGAAATGAACGTCGGCATCGACAACATTTTCACCATTCTACGCATCGACTACGTTTGGCGTCTGACCTACCGAAACACTCCCGGCGTGGACCGCAACGGCATCAGAATTGCCATGCATTTTAGTTTCTAAGAGCCAACAAATAATGTTACAAGTTTGTTATATTTGTAACAAAAAGTTTTACTACATTTGCTGACGAAAATTAATGCGTACAGCGTATGGAAGAAACGCCTAAACGGATATTAGTAGTCGACGACGAAGCCTCGATATGCGAGTTGATGAAAATCAACCTCGAAATAGCGGGCTATGCTGTCGACGAAGCCAATTCCGCCGAAATGGCGCTCGAAAAAAACTTGACAACGTATTCGCTGATAGTGCTCGATATTATGATGGGCGAAATGAGCGGCTTGGATTTGGTAAGCCGACTAAGAGCGAATGCTTCGACATCGCAAATTCCAATCATTTTGTGCACAGCCTTGGGCGACGACCAGCCGCTTGTCGACGGGTTCAACCGAGGCGCCGACGACTATATTCGCAAGCCGTTTTCGATGCGCGAATTAGTGGCGCGAGTCGGTCGTCTTCTTCGCAAAACGCCCTACTCTACCATCGTCGAGTATGAAGACCTCCGTCTCGACAACACCGACAAGTCGTGCACACTCGAAGGCGCACCCGTTACTCTTACTAAAAAGGAATACGACTTGCTACACTTCCTGCTGACCAACCGCGGCAAGATTTTCTCTCGCGAGGAAATTCTCGACGCCGTTTGGGAAAAGAACGTCTACGTGGTCGACCGCACCATCGACGTAAACATCAACCGTCTGCGCAAGAAATTGGGCAAATACGAATCATCTATCATCACACGTCAAGGCTACGGATATGGATTCAAAGAGAACTTATAACTACCAAACCAAACTGTTTTGGATTGTCAACGTCTTCTATTGGATGTTGGTCTTTGTTTTCGTAACCATACAATACTCACGCGAACGCGAGTACAAGGTTGGAGTGCTCGATGCCAAGTTGCAAGCCTACAACCAAGTGATTTTGCGCGAATACCGGGAGAACGGCAATTTCAACGACAAACTGCTCAATTCCTACTTCCACGACGAATCGGTACGCGTCACCGTAATCGACCACAGTGGCAACGTGCTGTTCGACAACAGTGTAGATAGTTTGGCAAACCACCGCGACCGCCGGGAATTTGTCGGCGCACTCCGCGACGGACACAGTTATACGATTCGCCGACTGTCGCAGTCGAACAATCAGGAATATTTCTACTCGGCAACGGCGGGAAACAACGTCGTTGTACGCACAGCACTACCCTACGACGTCAACCTGGCTAATATTTTGAAAGGCGAACTTGAATACATCTGGGTGGTAATCGGCATTGCCGCTATCATCAACATCATCCTATACTTCGCAATAGGCCGCATCGGCTCGGAAGTCAAAAAATTGCAAACATTCGCCGAACTTGCCGCCACCGGCAATATCGACGACTACGATGTATCGGTGTTTTCCGACGACGAGCTCGGGCAAGTGTCGAAAATGATTGTAAAGATGTATCTCGACTTGAAGCGAATTTCCGTTGAACGCGACAAGAGCATGGCGGAAGCCATCTTCGAAGAAAAAGAAAAAATCAGAATAAAGCATCAGCTGACGAGCAACATCAATCACGAGCTCAAAACACCCGTACAAGCCATTAGCGGATGCTTCGAAACCGTGCTCAACAACAACCTCAACGAAGAGACGCGCACTCGACTATTGCAAACGGGTTATGCCAACGCCCTGCGTCTGACAAACCTTCTGGGCGACGTCACGCTGATAACGCGCATCACCGACGACCGCGAATCGCTGCCAATGACCGAAGTCGACATCAACGAAGTTATCAACAACATACGAGCAGAAGTCGACGGCTACGGCATCGACAAGAAGATGCGCATCAACGTCGATATGCCCGAGAGCGTCATCGTCAAGGGCAATCGCCAACTTATCGACGCAATCTTCCGCAACCTGGTCAACAACGCCGTGGCATATTCCGGCGGGCGCGACATATTCATAGCCGTAACCGACGAAGACGAATTCTACAAGTTCGACTTCTACGACAACGGCACCGGTGTGGAGCCGCAACATCTGCCCCACATCTTCGAACGATTCTACCGCATCGACACCGGGCGCTCGCGAAAGAACGGAGGCACCGGACTCGGACTGTCGATAGTGCGCAACGCCGTAGCCTTCCATGGCGGCGAGATTGAAGCACGCAACAGGCGTTTCGCCGGTCTCGAATTCTTATTCTCCCTGCATAAATAGAATCTCAAACTATATGAGTCCAATTTTTATTGTAATTATTGTGGTCCTCGCCGTCCTTGCGGTTCTGGACCTGGTGGTTGGCGTTTCGAACGATGCCGTAAACTTCCTCAATTCAGCCCTCGGCTGCAAAGTTGCACGCCGAAATGTAATCCTCACGGTAGCCGCCGTCGGCATTATGATTGGCGTAGTTACGTCGAACGGAATGATGGAAGTGGCACGCAACGGCGTGTTCCACCCCGGCATGTTTACTTTCGCCGAAATTATGACGCTTTTCGTCGGAATTATGCTTACCGACGTCATTTTGCTTAACACGTTCAACTCACTCGGGTTGCCGACGTCGACAACCGTATCGCTCGTTTTCGAGCTCCTCGGCTCTGCGCTCGCAGTTTCCATTTTCAAAATATGGAACAGCCCCGACATTTCGTTTGCCGAAATCGGCAACTATATAAATGCCGGGAAAGCCTTGGTGATAATTTCAGGCATACTATCGTCGGTAGTAATCGCCTTCACCGTTGGCGCCATATTGATGTACATCTCGCGCATAATTTTCTCGTTCAAATACGCACAATCACTGCGCCGCTACGGCGCTATCTGGTGCGGATTCTCAATCGTCGGAATTGTCTATTTTGCTATCTTTAAGGGCATGAAAAGTTCCGGACTGATTACACCGGAATTTACCCACATGGTCAACGACAACATCATCGTGTCGCTCCTGGTCATTTGGGTTGGCGCCTCGATTATTCTGCGCGTGATGCAACGCTTCGGCGTCAACATTATGAAATTTACCATCCTCTCGGGCACATTCGCTCTCGCCCTTGCATTTGCCGGCAACGACTTGGTTAACTTTATCGGCGTACCGATGGCAGGCATCGACAGTTACGCCATCGCCCTCGAAAGCGGAAACACGGAAATGCTGATGACGCAACTTGCCGAGCCGGCACACGTCAACGTTTGGCTTCTCGTGCTGAGCGGCATCATCATGGCAACGACATTGTTCCTCTCGCGCGACGCCATGAAAGTCGCCGAAACACAAATCAATTTGTCGTCGCAAAACGACGAAGACGAACGCTTCGGCTCGTCGCGTATCTCTCGCGCAATGGTCAACACAGCCATCAACATCAACAGAATATACAACACAATCATACCTAAATCGATTCAAGAGCGAATCAATCGTCGCTTCGAAGCCGACGAAAACGCCGACAAGTCGATTTCGTACGATGCCATCCGCGCCATCGTCAACCTCACCGCCGCATCAAGCCTGATTTGCTTGGGCACGTCGCTCAAGTTGCCGCTGTCGACAACCTATGTAATCTTTATGGTTGCCATGGGTTCGTCGCTCGCCGACCGTGCTTGGGGTCGCGACAGTGCCGTCTACCGCATTACCGGCGTTATGGTTGTAATCATGGGTTGGTTCCTAACCGGACTGGCGGGCATCACGCTCTCGTTCATCGTCGGCATTCTGCTCTGCTGGGGCGGATGGATTTCGCTCGTCGCACTCGTGCTGCTCTGCGGCTACATCCTCTGCCACAACATGATATTCAAGAAGAAAGCAAAAAAAACCGTTGTTGCCCAACCGCTAATCAAGTCGGGCGATGCCGAACGCGATACGCTCTACTCTTGCACACAAGAAGTTTGCTCGACAATGGAACAAATTTCGAGCATCTACAACCACATGCTTGTGGCACTCTTTACAGAAAACCGCCGACTTCTCAAGGAAACCACCACGCAATCCGAAGAACTCTACCACATGGCTAACGAGCGAAAATATCACATCATCAAGACGCTCAAACAACTCGAAGACCAGAAAGTGGAAACCGGACACTTCTACATTCAGGTGGTCGACTACCTCACAGAGGTTACCAAAGCCCTGCTCCACTGCACGCGTCCGGCTTACGAACACATCGAAAACCGTCACAAAGGATTCACCCAAGAGCAAATCTACGACCTCAAGGTGGTCAACGACGGCGTTGACGCTATCTTCAACAAAATCAACTCGATGCTGCGCAACAAAAACTTCTCCGACCTCAACGAAGTGCTCGAGATGCGCGACCAACTCTTCGTCCGCATCGCCGACGCTATCAAAAACCAATTGCACAGGCTCAAAGAGGAGCACGTAAGCACTAAAGCAAGTGTCCTTTACCTAAACATACTAAACGAAACTAAAACTATGGTGCTGCAATCGCGCAACCTCATCAAGTCGCAAGGCTACTTCCTCGACAAAGTGGAAAAACGCGATGCTCAAGAAGCACTATCTTCAGAGGCTGAATAATTACACAAAATAAAA
>SFJG01000118.1 GCA_004555955.1 Bacteroidales bacterium
AGAGTGATGAGTGTGAGAATTCGCCCGCGTTGCGGGCGAATGAAGAGTGATGAGTGTGAGAATTCGCCCGCGTTGCGGGCAAATGAAGAGTGATGAGTGTGAGTATTCGCCCGCGTTGCGGGCGAATGAAATGTGATGAGTGTGAGAATTCGCCCGCGTTGCGGGCGAATGAAGAGTGATGAGTGTGAGAATTCGCCCGCGTTGCGGGCGAATGATAGGTAAATCTACGCTATGCAGCGTTTGTTCTGAGCTTGGCGATGGCTTGGGCGTAGTCGGATTGTGCGAAGATGCCCGAACCCGAGACGAAGATATTGGCGCCGGCTTGGGCTGCGCGTCCGATCGTATCGTTTTTAATACCGCCGTCGACTTCGATCGGGAGGTCGGGGAATCGCTTGCGGATGGCGGCGATCTTCTTCGTACAGCTATCGATATAAGACTGACCACCAAACCCTGGATTGACAGTCATGACGAGGACGAAATCGAGGCAATCGGCGACGTAATCGAGGCAATCGATGGGCGTATGCGGATTGAGTGCCGCGCCGGCGCGGCAACCAAGATCGCGGATATAGTTTAACGTGCGATGCAGATGCGTGCACGCCTCGACTTGAACCGTGAGCGTATCGGCGCCTGCCTTGGCAAAGGCGGGCAAAAGCGGATCGGGATTGACGATCATGAGATGGACGTCGATTGGCAACGTCGTCACTTTGCGAAGGCTCGCCAAAACGGGTATGCCGACCGATATATTGGGCACAAATGTGCCATCCATGACGTCGAAATGAAGCCAGTCGGCTTTCGCCGCCTCGAGGCGGCGAACTTCGTCGGCTAAGTTCGCAAAATCGGCCGATAAAAGACTCGGCGCTATCCAGTGAGATGTCGATGTCGGTAGTGGAATCATAAAAACCTCTGGAGAGTGGGCGGTCGAAAGATCGCGGTTTGAAATCAAGATTCAAGTGGGGGCGGTGGATAAACGACATCGGGCGATATCGTGACGTTTTGCGTTTGGGATTGGTACGTGTCGTCGTAGAACTTTTCGAACGATTCCTTGCCATCTTTGAGGACGATTCGGCTGCGGAGTATGCGATAACCGGGTTTCCCGCGTTTTGTGATCTTCGTCGTCTCGGGTGGAAGCGTCGGATCGGTCGTAATGACTTCTTTATATGGGATTTCTTCGGCGATTTCGTGCCTGAAATAAACTTTAGAGTTACGCGGCGTATCGGAATAAAAATTCGCTATTAACGTCGTATCTTCGATTAAAACTCGCAATACAACTGGGTGATCGAAATTATTTTTGATACGGAGATCGAGTGTGGGGTAACTGACGACGGCATCCATGCCCATGGGAATATAGCTCGATGGCAACGAATGATTGTATCGTTCGACGATTTCGAGCCCCGAGAGCAGGGCTGCAGCATGAATCGTCGACGAAACTTGGCAGGCGCCGCCCCCCAAGCCCTCGACGAGTTGCCCTTGCTCGATGACCGGCGCCTCGCGGTATCCACGCGCCTCGCTTCGCTCGCCAACCCAATCGTTGTACGAAAATTCGGCTCCCGGCATGAGAAATAAGCCATCGACGGCGCTAGCCGCCAATTTGACGTTGTGCGTGCGATTTTTCGAGCGTGAAAACTTCGTCTGAAATCCGCCGATTTTAACCGTCGGCTTGAAATCGCCAATGTCGTTGAGATTGCTCGAACGCGCCGGCAAAGATTCGATATCGATGGCAAACGACGACGCACCCGAAACGACAGCTTGCCGCAAATTGTCGAGCGTCTTTTCGGGCGAAACGCGCCTTCCATCGACGCCCGCAATGACGCGATCGAGCGACTCCGACCAACGCCCTTCGGTCGCCGCCGTATCGATTCGCGCGCTGGCATCGTCGATAAACGCCTCGAATCGCGTCGGATAGAGGAGTATCTTCTTGGGCTCGGAGCCGCCTTCTTCGGCGAAAAGAATGGCACCATCGCGCAATGCGCGATCGACGCACTTCGCGTCGCGCGCCGAATCGCCACACAATGCCAATATCCCCAAATGACGCGCATCGTAACTCAATTGTTGCGTTGGGTCTTCGATTCGAAATTTGCCGAGATCGCAGAATTGAGAACAGTTATCGGCTGATTCATTCGAATTGTCTTTGGAATCGCGGGCAATGTTTGCGTCGACTCCTGCATTATCCCGAGTTTCGCCAGTTTTGTTTGAATTGGATTCAGTATCACCTAAATTATCTGAATTTAATTCGGGATCGGCGACAAGATGAGAATCGGAGTCGCCGTTTTGTGATGTCGTTTTGGGCGATTTGTCGAAATGCAACGGTTCGCGTTCGCGCATGTCGCCAGCCGCGGGCGAGCATGCGGCGAGTGCGGCCGTGCATGCGATCAATATCGAAGAAAATAATCGATGAACGGTCATTTTTATTCGGAATCGTCGTCGACGTCTTCGTCGTTCAAGTCGTCGTCTGCCAAATCGTCATCGGTCAAATCGTCTTCGACGTCTTCGACTTCTTCGACGTCTTCGACTTCTTCGGGAGAATCGTCGATGGGGAGTGCCGTCAATTCGGCGTCGTCGTCGTTCGATTCGGCGCAAGTGGCGACGGCGACGATGTTTTCGCCCTCTTGAGTATTCATCAGTTTGACGCCTGCCGTTGCGCGTCCTTGGATGCGAATTTCGCTAATGCGCGTGCGGATGATCTTGCCGCCGTTGGTGGCGAGCAAGAGGTGTTCATCGTCGGCGACGACGAGCGCCGCGACGAGTTTGCCGTTGCGTTCCGACGTGCTAATGGCGCGTATCCCGAGCCCGCCGCGCCCTTTAACGGGGTATTCCGAAATGGGGGTTCGCTTGCCGAAGCCGTTTTCGGTGACCGTCAAGATGACGCTTTCGGGATCGTGGATGATCTCCATCGAGGCGACTTTGTCGCCTTCGCGCAAGCGAATGCCGCGCACGCCCATCGAAACGCGCCCTTGGGCGCGCAATTTATCGGGATCGAAGCGCACCGAATACCCATTGGCCGATACGAGCATGACCGTATCGCCTTCGTCGGTGAGTGCCGCGCCGATGAGTTTATCGCCCTCGCGGAACTGAATCGCCTTGAGCCCGTTTTTGCGGACATTCTTAAATGCCATGCATTCGGTCTTCTTGATGATGCCGTTTTGCGTCGCCATGAGAATGTATCCGTGGATATCGTCTTGCGGCAAGGGCAAAATCGTTTCGACGCTCTCGCCCGCCTCGAGCTTGGGCAACATATTGATGATGGGGCGCCCTTTCGTCGTGCGCGTCCCTTGCGGTAGTTCGTAGACTTTGATGAGGAAGACGCGCCCCAACGATGTAAAGATGAGAATGCGTTGGTGACTCGAGGCGACGAACATATCGCGCACGTAGTCGTCGTCTTTCGTTCCCATCCCGATCTTGCCCTGCCCGCCGCGTTTCTGCGCCTGATACTCGCTCAAGGGCATGCGCTTGATGTAGTTTTGATGCGTGCGAACGACCATGCAATATTCTTCGGCGATGAGATCTTCGTCTTCGATTTCGATTTCGGCATCGACGATTTCGGTCAATCGCGGATCGCCATAGAGCTTCTTTATCTCTTCGAATTCGCCAATGATAATTTCGTCGATTCGTGCTTTAGATTTCAGAATGCACTCGTAATCTTGAATCGACTGCAACAAAGCGGCTAATTCGTCTAATATCTTGCTACGCTCCATGCCGGTGAGCCGTTGGAGACGGAGCTCGAGGATCGCTTGAGCTTGGATTTCGGAAAGCCCGAATTCTTCGATGAGCTGTGTACGCGCTTGCGAAACGTCGCTACTGCCCCGGATAATCGTAATGACGCGGTCGATGTTGTCGAGCGCAATCCGGTAGCCTTCCAATATATGGGCGCGTTCTCGGGCGCGGCGCAACAAATACATCGTGCGGCGCACGACGACATCGCGCCTAAAATCGATGAAATAATTCATCGTCTCTTTGAGCGTGAGAACGATGGGGCGATTGTTGACGACTGCCAACATGATGATGCCAAACGTCGATTGCAACGGCGTCAGCTTATAGAGCTGGTTGAGCACGACTTGCGGCGGCACGTCTTTGCGCAATTCGATGATGATCTTGATTTCGCCACGCCCCGACAAATCGAGCACGTTCGTAATGCCATCGATGATCTTGTTTTTGGCGACTTCTTTGATCTTGCTCACCATGACCGATTTATTGACCTGATAGGGCACTTCGCGAATGATGAGCGCCGGATGCCCGTTGTACTTTTCTTCGGTCACGCGCGCGCGCACTTGCACCTTGCCACGCCCCGTATTGTAGGCCTCGTAGATGCCGCGCCGCCCATAAATCGTGTTGACGGTCGGAAAATCGGGCCCCTTGACGAATTGCATGAGGTCGCGCGTCGTGCAATCGGGATTCTTCATGAGGTGAATCATGCCGTCGCAGACTTCGTTGAGGTTATGCGGCGGAATACTCGTCGCCATGCCAACGGCAATACCGCTCGAACCATTGACGAGCAACAGCGGAATCCGCGTCGCCAAAACACTTGGCTCGACTTCCTCGCCGCCGAAAACCTCTTCGAGACTGTCTCTTACTCCGCTGAAGACCGCGCCCGCACCGCACAGTACCGCACCGAGGCTCAACGCGTAGCCTGGAAAGCCACCTTCAAGAACGAAGCCGAGTTCCTCCAAAGCCTTGAGATGGTCGCCACCTGCAAATCGCTCGACGCCTTCTCCATTCCCCGCGCCGCGCAACTCACCCAACGCTCCAACCAATTCAACCTCCGCACCCGCCGCTATACCGAAGCCGAACTCCTCACGCTTGCCCAAGATCCCAACACCATCACCCTCGCCTTTACCCTCGCCG
>SFJG01000119.1 GCA_004555955.1 Bacteroidales bacterium
CGGACTCAAAGCGCTTACCAACGATGCAAGCAAAATCAAAATGAATCCGTGTGTTTCGGCCGACGGCAGCAAACTCGTTTTCACTTGCTACACCGACGGTCAAATCTATAGTGCCGACCTTAAATAGTTTATGAATATGAAACGTACATTCCTTATTATAGCAACGGCATTTGCACTTGCCATGACGGCAAGCGCACAAAACTGGGGTTCATATCTTATCGGACTTGACCCGGGTCACGGTGGTAGCGACTCGGGTGCAAGCGGGCCGTCGGCACCTCACGAAGCTGAATTGGCACTCCGTTGTGCAACTGATATAAGAAACACCCTCGTCAACAAATTAGGCGGTAGAGTTAATATGACGCGCACGTCAAATGTCGACGTTTCGCTTTCATATCGTCGCGACCTTTCCGTAAGTTGGGACCCCTATATCTTCCAATCTATTCACCTCAACGCATACGACGGCTCGGCTCACGGTACTGAAACTTGGTACTATCATAGCTCCGGCAACAGCAACCGTTTGGCCACCAAGGTGCAAAATCAATTGGTTTCGCAATTCAAAAGCGTTGCAGGCTATGCAACTGCCAACCGCGGCGTGAAGCAAAACGGCTGGACCGTTATCACCGGTTCTTCCAACGTACCCGCTTGTCTGTCGGAAGGTCTGTTCGTCGACTACTGGAACGAATGGAACCTTATCAACGACAACAACAAAAACGGTTTCAAAGGATGGGTGTTAGGTCACCTTATGGGATTTTACGACCACTTGGGATTGTTTTCAAGTTCGCTTACAAATCCAAGCACGGTCTACAACAAAACGCCACAAATGACCGTAAGCACCAACAACATCAAATTCCCCCAAATCACGACTTCAGAAAACGACTATCAAGAAGTGACGGTTACCGTAACGGCTAAAGACCTTACTTCCGACTTGTCGTATACGCTTTCGAACTGGAACAACTTCTCAGTTGCCGAAAACGGCTGGAATGCTCGCACGGGAGGAAAACTCGTTGTAAGAATGCATGCCTACGGCAATAAATACGTCGGACCCAACTACGGCGAACTGAAGATTAACGGTGCCGGCAAGACCGAAACCATCGTGCTTACAGGCGATTCAAAGGCTGTGCCTCTGACTTCGCTCACCGAAAAGTGGAACTGCTCGTCGCAACGCGGCACTCAAACGCAAAAAGGCTGGGATGCAACAAAAGTTCGCAACTTCTGCTACTCCGACGGACGCCTGTTTATGGTCTACAACGACAATTCTATAAAAGTGGTCAACGCACAGACCGGCGCCGACCTCGGATTTATGAATCTCGGACCGTCAGTAGTGGGCGGCGACCGCTTGCTCAGCGACGTGAAGTTTTTCGACGGTCATCTCATCGCTTGCAACCGTGTCAATAACGGAGGCGAGCTTCGCATATACGGATGGGGCGACTTGCAAGAGGAAAACTATCTCTGCCTCAACACAAACGACTTGAAAGGCGCAACCCATCTTGGCGAATGTATGGAGTTGCTCGGCAACTTGACGAACATGCGCATCGACTTCGGCTATGACGATAACACGGATACGAAGATGATAAGTTACAGTCGCGACAACGGCGCTTGGTCGTCGAGCACAACGCGCATCACCTGGCAAGACGGCACACGCTACCCGGGCGGCGACGTTATCCGCATCCTTCCACAAGCTCACGGTCAATGGGTTGACGGCAATGCTTCCGAACCCATCTGGACGACGTGGAACGACGGCACCGGCTCGGCAGTACGAGGTTGCGGCGTGCCCTGTGGCAACAACGTCGAAACTTCGCACCGCGAATTCAAATGGGACGGTTTCAAATTTGCTGTCAACCCGATAATGAACGACTACGGCAAAAACTGCGCAATGCGCCTCATTATGGACCATACCGGCAACTTTGCACGCACAACCGAAGTGGGTCGCTATCCGAGCGATGGTCTCGGCAGCGGCGACAACTCGCAAGGCTATGCCGACGTGATAATCAACACCGACGGCAGCACATGGCTTGAGGCTTGGGTACTCTCTTATAACCAAGGCGTGGCATACTACACCTACGGCACACCGCCGACAGCCAACCCCACTGCAATTCAGCCGCTTCGCCCGACAATTGCCGCAGCTCCCGGCTCGCTCTCGTTCTCCGGCACTGCCTACCAACAATACTCGTCGAAAGTGACATTCAACGGCAAGCGCCTCGAGGGCGACATCGCACTCAGCATTGCCGGACGAGATGCCGCCATGTTCTCGCTCTCGACAAACACTATCGCACAATCAGCTGCTTCGGCTGAAGTGACCGTCACCTACGTGCCCGACGGTTCAGGTAGCCACGAAGCGCAAATCGTAGCATCGACAACCAATGGCGAAACAATCTATGTGCCCCTCACAGGCACGGCAGCTCCGATGACCGAGCTCAAAGACGACATTTCGCAGATGGACGAGAAATGGAATATGTCGGGCAATACATCAATGCCGAGTTGGTCGGTCAGCGGCTACAAGATTCGCAGCATTGATTGCCTCAACGGCAAAACATACGTCCTCCAAGGCAAAGCGTTCGCCACTCCGCAAGTTGAAATCATCGGCGCTTACGACGGAAACCGCATTGGCACCCTTAACGTCGAAGGTGTTTCTACGGGTGTCTACTATCTGTCGTCAATCAAAGCATTCGACGGTAAACTTATCGGTTCGAACGTTGTTGACGCCAATGGTACGCTGAAAGTGTTCAAATGGGAAAACGACAACACCAGACCGAGCACAATCCTCCAATACACCTCGACAGAGGCTATCGGTGCACAAATCAACGCAAGCGGCAACTTCTCGAACGGCAAGTTATGGTTCAGCAACGGCAACAGCTCGAAGGTCTACGTTTTCACCATCAGCAACGGCAATGTAAATGCCACCCCGACAATCATCAGCCTGAAGAAAGCTGACGGCACTGAATTTGTCGGCGGCGACGGTCGCGGCACATCGGGCATCATCGACAACGGCAACGGCACGTTCTGGCTCGACGGCTACAACTGCTACCCCACTCTGTTCGACACCAACGGTAACTACATAGGCGAAATAGATGCCGCAGCCCTCAATAATTGCGACTACGGTACGGCATCGCAATTCGTCAACTTCGGCAATCGCCGTTATCTCGTTGCTACAACTTACGCCTTAGACTCAACTACCGGAAATAAGACCAACATGAACTGCAGTTTCGTGCTTATTGACGTTACCGACGGCTACGAAAACGCTACGTCATATAGCGTCTATTATCCGGCGGCAGGACTCGGCTCAGCAGCCAATATCGACCGCATTTCATCAATCCACTCGTCCATACGCAACAACAACAAGACTATCGACGTTTGGGTAGCCGCTTCCGGTCAAGGTCTGGCAAGCTACAGCTACAATGGCGAAGTGCTTTCCGGCATCGTCGACCCGACAACCGGTGCCATCGTAGCATACGTCAGCGGCGACCAACTCCGCATCGAAGGTACGACCGTCAAATCGGCTCAAATCTACAACGCAGCAGGTGCGCTCGTAGCTTCCTCAGCAAGCAATACGGCAAACATCCGCAACCTCGCCAAAGGCATCTACGTTGTTAAGATTACCGACGTCAATGGAAATGTTGCTAATCGCTTGATTACACGCAAATAACGATTCCAAAAAACTTATCTACAAAAAGAGTTGCGCCACCTCCTGACGCAACTCTTTTTATATGCTGGAATGGTGTCGCTCATTCGCACCAATGTGTAATTTCAAACTACAGTTACACAACGACATATTACAAATTGATGAATAATTCCGACAAATAATTCTTAAAAAATTATTACCAATCTTTAATACCTTTAAATTTGTGTTGCAAAACATAAAAATTTATCACATTGACAGTTGAATATTTGGGAAAATGAAAGTAAATTTGCAACGTGATAAACAATATATACAAAATCACTGTTTAACAAACACATAGGCAAACAGACGAAATATTTTGCAAATCACAACTAAAACGATAAAATAATTAACAAATAAATACTAACAAACACTAACATTAAGACAACACGTATGAAGAGACTTATGTTATCGGCAGCAGTTCTATTGACACTTGCTGCAACTGCGCAAGCGCAGAAAACAGGTCAACTCTCAAACGTAACCCGTTTGACAAACGGTACAGAGAGGTACGAGAACCCGCGTTGGTCGCCCGACGGTTCTAAAATTGCGTTTACGAAACTCGGCTACGAAGGAGTATTGGTTATGGATGCCGACGGAGCAAACAAGAAAGTGATTTCGCAAGGCGCCGGCGAAGGCTTTGAATTCAAATGGAGTATCGACAGTCGAGAAATCCTTGTTCGCGACACTCGTTGGCTCAACAAAGGCGACGGCATGATTGACCGCGCTCACGCCATCTGGGCAGTATCGACCGAAGGCAAAAAGACTCGTATGACCTACGACGAAAACTACATGCAACCTGCAGCATGGCGCTACAGCGCTAACGGTGCAAAATCGGTTGCCGCCATCGACGCTCGCATCATCAAAGACGTCAACCTCGAAGCTGTGCCCTCCGCTCTCCGCAAAAAAGCCGCTTCGACAGCTTCTAACGTAAGTTATATTGCCAACGGCGAAAGATTGACCATCGTCAACCCCGAAGGCACTGCAACAGTTATCTACGACAAGCCGGCGGTATGCGCTGCTTTGTCGCCAAACGGCAAGAAAATCGCATTCATCAGCGAAGACAACCTCTTGGTGATGAACATCGACGGTACAGGTCTTGTTAATCTTGGCAAGGGCTTCAATCCTTCTTGGGTTGGAAACTCTCAA
>SFJG01000027.1 GCA_004555955.1 Bacteroidales bacterium
GTATATGGACGACAACGCGCAACTATTCTTCAGCAAACATTATGACTGGAGTGCGGGGCAGATTGTCAACACCGAGCATTTCTGGCCAAACAACCGCACTGTGACATTCTGCGCCGACGCTTTGCAAGAGGTGAAAACATTCACCGGCATAACCGCAACAGCAACCCCGCCGGTAACATTCGACCCAACCTACACAATAACAAACGGCACTGTAAAGGGTAAATTCAAATATACATCGCCTCGCAGCGGCGATAAAGGTCACAATTGGTATGATGCACTCGTTCAACCTGACCCGGTAGTAGCCATCAAGCCCAACCAGGTTAAACAGGAAACAACTGTACCGTTGAAGTTCCACCACCCGTTGGCTGCAATACGCTTCAGAGTGGGAAGCGTACCCGAGCACATCATAGTGCGCGACACATATCTTAAAAAACTATACCAAAAAGGCGATTGCTCGTTTGTGGCATCCGGCTCCGACGACATCACGTTCACGTGGACAAATCAAAACACCGTGGTAGATTATATCCAATCGAACTGGAAAGTTGTAAATAAGAATACAACAGGTGGTACGGACATTCACAGAGACGGCTCGGTTTTCGACGACTGCACGTTCTTCGTCGTTCCGCAACCATTGAGTAAAGATGCCCAATTAGGCTTCGACTACCACGTGGCAGAAAAGAGAGATAAAACAAACACGTCAGACGCAGCAACCATTCCGACTACGTCTGTCTCAGAAGCAACACGCCAAACCATCTTCAAAGCCTTTAAAGATTTCGGATTGACCGAACTTAAAGCCGACACGCGCTACACGTTTACACTCTCGTTAGCGGGCTCGATGGGCATCAGTGTAACCGACAACCTCGACATCGAGAACAAAATTAAGAATAACGTCGTAATACAAAACACCGGAACAAGCACGGGCTATGTTCGCGCGGCAATTGTCGGCTGGTGGAAAAACAACTCCAACAACATCGTAGCGCCTTGGAACGACCTTCCCGGCGAATCGTGCACCTACGGCGAATACCAATTGCCGGGAGAATGGTCATCAAACTGGAAAAAAGGCGCAGACGGATTCTTCTACCACCGCTACACCGTACTTCCCAAGGAAAAGCTCGAAGGAGGAAAAGCACTCTTCACGTCGTACACGTTGACCGGTAGTGCACCGGTGACCGGCGCATTACTCGAAATCGACATCGTGGCGCAAATAATCCGCATCGACGCCGCCTTGGATACATACGGATGGATTTTCCCAACGTGGTAATGACGTAAGCCGTGGTAAGAGGTAAGAGGCAAGAGGTAAGAGGGCTGATTTCCGATTCCCTGTTTCCAAATCCATATTCGCAACAAAACTACAAATACAAAAGAATTCCGGTGAAAGTCGTTTCGGTCATAATAGGCTTACTTCTCGGTTTTGCTATTGGCAATGCTGAAAGCCGCTACTACGACTACCTGACCGGCTTCGACAGCATTTCCGCCAATACCGTTGACGGTTATCTGCAACTGAAAAGTTCTCGCAAAGCGCCGATTTTTGACGCAACACCCTACAACGTCGACTGCGAATCGTTCTACTATAAAATCCGACTGCGTGCCACAACGTCAACAGGCTCGTCGCTCCTTGCCGACTACAGTCGACATCGCCACGGCGTGGTGTGGAACTACGTGGACAGCCGCAATTACTCAGCCCTCGAGTTATGTACACCGCCCAATACCTACGACGACTTGACAAACCGACATTCTTTGCTTGCCGAAGTCTACACCCTCACCGACGGTGCAAAGACTCTTCACTACTCAGGCGAAATAGCCTCCGACATCGACTGCGACGGCGGCTACAACTCCGTATGCCTTATCTACAACGGAAAACGCCTGAAAATCGAAATCGGCAACCACTATTTCAAGACGCTTTGCACAATCGACAGCATCAAATTCGGCACAACGACGGCAATCGGTTGCTTTGCCGCGCCAAAGACATTAGTAACAGTCAAAAGGATAGAATTCACGAGCAAGCCCAAGCCACAACCCGACAAAACCGCTTTCAGCCGAGCTCAAATCGACAGCATTTTTGCCGCAACCACCGACCCCAAAGAAGGCTATTGGCAATACCTCGACCGCACTATGGACGAATCGAAGATGCGTTTGGGCGGAAAATACACCGTAGCCATCGTCCGCAATGGCGATGGCTACGACATTCTTTATATCGACGGTGCTGCCAAACTTCCCGACAACTGGAAGCCAACTATGCTAAAAGGTCGGCTCGACGACACCATCTTTATCGACCACTACAACTTGACGTGGTTCGACGCCGAGAAAGAAATTATCAACGATGAGGGCAACGCGGACTTTACCGACAACATTCTCAGCCTGAAACTCCCACTCAACAAAGCCGAAGTGCGCCTGTTCAAACTGCCCCGATAAGGAGTCGCACAGCCTAGAATTCAAAACACACAAAATTTAAAGAAACTGACCAAGCACTAAGTTTTTCCATTTTTTGTCACTAAATTTGTAGTCAAAATTCAAAGAAATGAGAACATCCTTCTTATATATAATTATAGCGTTGCTGTTTGTCTCGTGTGCAAAGCATAAAACCGACGAGACAGCCTCGACGATGGACTATGCCCAAGGGCTGACAATCACCCGGATGGACAAGTACACGCGCGTCGACGTTGCCGACCCGTGGAATGCCGGAAAGCTGTTGCAAACCTACTTGCTTGTGCCGCGCGACTCTACCCTTCCCGACAATCTTCCCCAAGGGGTTGTCGTTCGCACACCGCTACGCCGCGCATTGGTCTACTCCGACGTGCATGCGCGCGCAATCCGCGACCTTGGAAAAATCGGCTCCGTTGGTAGCGTATGTGATGCCGAATACTTCAAAACGCCGGAAATCGTCGACGGGCTGCGTACGGGACGCATTGTCGACTGTGGCTCTACGATGTCGCCGACAGTAGAACGCATCGCAGGGTGTTCGCCCGACGCAGTGCTGCTTTCGCCATTCCAAAATGCCGGTTACGGAGCGCTCGACAACCTCGGCATACCGATTATTGCCCTCGCCGACTATATGGAATCGACGCCTCTCGGTCGAGCCGAGTGGATAAAATTTGTAGGACTGCTATTCGACCGCGAAACTGCCGCCGACTCGATTTTCGACTCCGTTGCCGCGCGCTATACAGCCCTGCGTGAACAACTTGCCAAGACAAAACAACGTCCGAAAGTACTGACAGAATACGTCATCAGCGGCGTTTGGTACGTCCCAGGCGGCAAAAGTTATAAGGCAACTCTACTGGCTGATGCCGGAGCCAACTACCCGTGGAGCGACGACAACACGACCGGGTCGCTGTCGCTCGACTTTGCCCGCGTGTTAGACCGAGCCGCCGATGCCGACTACTGGTTGGTGACCACCATTGGCGACGAACTAACCCTCGACAGTTTCCTCGGACTCTACCCTCACAACGACCGGTTTGAAGCATTCCGCAAGCGCAACGTCTACTACGCAAACACGCTGGTAAGCACCGTTTTCGAAGAAACGCCATTCCACCCCGATTTGCTCCTTCAAGAGTATGCAAAGATATTCCATCCGGAGATGTTCCCCAACTACCAACTGCGCTACTTTCGGCGCATAAACACTGCAAAAAATGAGTAGATTCGGAATAATAATGACAGCATTGACGGTTGCACTCATCGCCACCGTCTTCGCACTGCTTCTCGTCGGCTCTGTCGACATCCCGGCAGCCGACGTCGTCGACATCTTGCGCGGACACGACATTGGCAACGAAGCATGGCGTTTCATAGTCGTTGAAAGTCGCATACCGCTGGCTGTCACTGCGGCACTATCGGGAGCCGCATTAGCCGTATGCGGATTACTTCTGCAAACAGCATTCAACAATCCGCTCGCCGACCCGTCGATACTTGGTGTTTCGACCGGTTCGAGCCTCGGCGTGGCAATCGTGATGCTGCTTGGCGGCGGCGCACTCTACACGAGCCTCGGCGGCTATTTCGCCACGCTTGGAGGCGCACTCGTTGGCGCGCTGGCGGTTATGGCCATCCTGCTTTTCGCGTCGACATTGGTCAAGAGCTCGACGATGCTTCTTATTATCGGCGTGCTAATCAGCTACTTAACATCCTCGGCAATTAGCCTGCTCAACTTCTTCGCCACACAAGAAGGCGTACATTCGTTCGTCATCTGGGGTATGGGCAACTTTTCGGCAGTGACGATGCGCCAACTGCCGATGTTTGCCGCAACAATAGCCATCGGCCTACTGCTTTCGCTGATGATGATAAAGCCGCTCAACGCACTGCTGTTAGGTCAACGCTATGCCGAAAACTTAGGCGTAAACCTACGCACGGTGCGAAACACGCTACTACTGCTCACCGGACTGCTGACGGCTATCGTCACCGCATTTTGCGGGCCAATCGGCTTCGTCGGGCTCGTTGTGCCACACCTGTCACGGCTCCTGCTGGGCACGTCAGACCATTTCCGTCTCATCCCGGCAACTATCATTCTTGGAGCAGTATGCGCCTCGCTTTGCACACTCGTCAGTGTGTTGCCATCGTCAGGACTGATTCCCATCAACGCCATAACGCCGATTGTCGGTGTTCCCGTGATTATATATGTAATTCTGAATCGTAAAAAAATATTCTACTTCAACTGATGAGCGTAATCATACATACAAAATCATTATCGGCAGGCTACCGCAAACGAAAAAGCGTAACGACGGTTCTGCGCAACGTCGACCTCGAGTTGCACGAGGGCGAGCTCGTCAGTCTGTTGGGAGCAAACGGTGCGGGAAAGTCGACGCTGATTCGCACTATTTGCGGGCTACAGCCGGCACTGTCAGGAAGAGTTATGGTCGGCGATAAAGACGTGGATCACCTCACGCCGCGCCAACTGTCGAAAACTATTGCCTTGGTGACAACCGAACGCACATTCGCAGGCGGACTAACCGTTAGCGAACTCGTCGGGCTCGGGCGGCATCCCCACACCGGATTTCTGGGACGGCTCGACGAGCACGACCGCCAAATCGTTGCCACGGCTATCGAGAAAGTCGGAATAAGCCACAAGTCGGAATCGTACGTAGCCGAACTCAGCGACGGCGAGCGACAGAAGGTAATGATAGCCAAAGCATTGGCGCAAGAAGCACCCGTCATAATCCTCGACGAACCCACGGCATTTCTCGACGTGGCAAGCCGCGTCGAAGTGCTGCAACTCCTCCACGACCTTGCCCGCAACGAACGACGCACAATCCTGATTTCCTCGCACGACATACAGCAGTCGATGGCGTTGAGCGACCGCCTTTGGATAGTTTCCGACTCCGGGGAAATCGTCAGCGGCGTGACCGAAGACCTCATCCTCGCCGACAAAATATCGCTTCTTTTCAGCAATCGCAATGTGGCGTTCGACCCTGCCACAGGCGACTTCCTGACCACACACAAAGGCGCTCGGCAAATAACACTTAAAGCGGATTCGGCAGAACTAAACAAATGGATTGCCAACGCACTTCGCCGCAACGACTTGCTCGCCTGCGAAGCAGACAACCCGCAAATATACGCTCACACAGCAAACGATATACGCCTCAACGGCAATCGGCTATGCAGCATCGAAGAATTATTATCAGCACTAAAAGACATAAATTGATTATGCGCGAAATCGACATTTACGACCTCAAACGAATGCTTCCCGACGAAGAACACGAGAAGCCTACCGACGAATACTTTCTGACTCTTGCAAAATACATAGCCACGCTCCCCGGCGAGATGAAAGTCCTGCCGGAGCTGCCCCGCGACGTTGTTAACCGTCTGGCGCTCAACCTCGTTGCCTACTATCAAGACATCGTTGCCGATGCCGGCATTTGGCGCTCGTTCGTCGTGATGTGTCGCAAGTTGTACCACCACCCCGTGCCGTTCTACCAAGCCGACGACAACTATATCGACTTCGAACTCAACCTCATCGACGTGCAGTTCATCACTTGGTACTCCATCGAATCAGCACTCGGCTTCGATGGCTTGGTGTCGCCCTACGACGCCGACTTGTTGCGATTAGCCCGAAAGGTGGAACAATTGTTTCGCTACCTCTACGACGACGTGCCAATGCCCGAAAATTTCGGCTCGCTCCGCGAACTCGACCTTGCCGACCGCGAACAAGTACGCGACATCTTCAAAGCTTCGGGCTGGCTGTTTTGGAACAGTTACTTCCTCCGTCCGGTGAGCAAATATGCTTACGAACCGGAAATTAGCGACGACGACGAACTGACAATCGACGAAACGCTGACCAACGAACAACGCCTGCGCACAACCTTCGAGCAACCCACCGGACCGTTGGCGCTCTACGTCAACGAATGGTTGCAACTGATGGTCGACAACAAAATGCCGCGCCAACGCAAACAAGATAAAGGCATTCACAAATATTACCAACAATTCAACAATGCTACCGGTGGCAAAAAGTTGGCGTTTTTCGGCACTTACGCCGAACTAAACGCATTCCTGTCGGAGAAAATGAACTGGGGAAGCCCCGCCGAGGGCAACTTGCCGCAACTCAAAGACTACGGCAATTTCGTCGTGTTCGGCAACCGCGAGAAAGGCATAATCATCGCACCCGAAGTGGCGCAATACGTGTCGCATCCCGACAATCCGTGCTACGATACAGCTACGGCTACCGCCGAAGCACACCTGCTACTAATGCAGCCCGGTCGCTGCCCTATCGACTTGGTGAAACACCTCTTCGAAAACGGATACGTGCCCGACGCATCTTTCCCGGCAGGCAACAATGCACACACCCTACTTCACGACAATTGGGACTTCATCGCCCGTCTTTATCTATGTAAATACTATCGCGCAGATTAACATTTATTACGAAACAGGCTCTAAACCAAACACGATTTTTGCCGTCAAAGGATTATACATTAGATAACTATGAATAATCTTAAGAATCTATTGCCGGCAATAATCATTGCCATAGGCATCGCCGCTTTGGGATGGTTCATCAAAGCAGGTTTATCCGGATATACGGAAAGTTCGAGAGTGGTAACTGTCAAAGGTCTGTCGGAGCGCGAAGTGAAAGCCGACAAAGTGATTTGGCCTATTACGTTTGTCGAGATTGGCGATGACCTCAGCTCGCTCTATTCGACAATTGAGGCGAAAAACACCGTGATTATTTCGATGCTGAAAAGCAAAGGCATCAGCGACAATGAAATATCAACGCGCATCGACGTCGAAGATATGAAAGCCAACGCCTACTCCAACAACGTGGCAACCCGCTACAAAGCCTCGTCGGTAATAACCGTCAACACGCGCAACGTCGACACCGTGCTCGGGCTGATGAAAGAACAATCGTCGCTGATTGAAAAAGGCATTGCCATTTCGCTCAATCGATACGAAAACCCCGTTCAGTTTGAATTTACCGGGCTCAACAACATCAAGCCGGAAATGATAAAAGACGCGACCCAAAACGCACGCAAAGCGGCTCAACAGTTTGCCACCGACTCGGAAAGCGAGCTCGGCAAGATTCGGTCGGCTACGCAAGGTCAATTCACTATCGAAGACCGCGACCAAAATACACCGTACATCAAAAACGTCAGAGTCGTTACAACAATCGTATATTCGCTCGAAGACTAAGAGACGAAGTGCGAGCAAAACATGGCGAGTTTACCGTCCGATTCTCCGAGACTACCAATCGGTTGCATCGACGTAAATTCGCCTTTTGCATTGTAGAAGAATTGGACTTTCGCCACGCCGTCGGTCTGCAGATGATAAGTGTCGCAATAGTTTTCCGACGTAACGTTGAGCAACGTAATGCCATCGCCTTCAAGCAATTCGCGCACGTAGGCAAACAGTTTTTCCGCCAAAGGACGTTCGGGCGCGCTAAACGTCACCTCCGCGCCGCCCAACGAACGGCGGATAATTGCTTCAGCCTCTTGCTCAAACACCTCGCCCGACCGATTGGCCAAAGTGGTCTTAGTATAGCCTTTGGAGTTGTACCAAAGCACAAACGTAGCACTCTCGACAGCATTACACAACGTGATGCGATGCTGATAGGCATAACGACGGTCTTCCGACGCCGACATTCCCACTTGCAACGCCAACCGCTGAATACGGCTAAAGCGTTCGTCGCGATAATCCACGTCGGAGGTTGCAGTCGACACCTTTAACTTCGGTTGCAACTGAATCGGACGCACTACAAGTTTCGACAGATAGTTGAATTGCGGAGCACGATAGAGCCACAGGCAACCGCTACTGCGTGTAATCGACGTATATGCCCAACGGAAATACGTCTCGTTCGACTGGCTGCCGCCGGCGCGATTCATGTCGACAAACACGTTTCGCCATTCGCCGCCCTGCGCTTTGTGACACGTTATGGCATAGCCGTACTTACAAACAACGGCATTGAAATACTCATCTTTTTGCACTCTGTCGACATAGCATTTCACCATATCTTCGAGCATCGTATTGCCCTTCATCTCGTCCGGATGGTTAAGCGCCGAGCGTATTTCCTTGAGGTGCTTGCGCAGTTTTTCCGGCAACTTTTCGTGGAAGAGCACCGTCTGCGCCTGAACGACTTCTTTCGACACTATGGCATTCTCGTCGTCGATAAAGTTGTCGAGCAACATCACCTTGGCTTCCTTACGCTGTCCATACGAGCGATACTCAATCTTTACCTTGCGGAATGTCAAATCGACCAACTTGCCCGAGCCGCGAAGCCTCACCGGATAGCGCTCGACAGCCGCATCGGAGTCACACTCGACCACCCGCACAAAACTGCCGTTGAACAGCTCGCAATCCGCGCGATAGTTGTTGCGAGCAATCATCAGCAACTCGCCCGGCAATAGCCGCGCAACTTTTGTGCCGAAATAATGTCGGCGAATGGCTTGATTGTATTGCAAAGCCTGTCGATTGGTATGCGTTATAACTATGCTTTGCGGATTGGGTTTGTCGGGCATCAACCGGAAGTAAGGCTCCAACAAATCGTTGTCGGCGTTGACCACATCGTCGGCATAGTCGACCGTAAACGACATAAACGACTTTCGGTCGATGCTCCGGCGAAGCGCTGTGGCATTGAGCAGAATCCCACTCTCAACGTCTTGACGCACCACTTCGTCGAGCAAAGCCACTCGGCAATCGACGTTATAATGAGTCGCAAGATAGTCTTGGTCCATCGCCGGCGAAAGGCTCTGCCCTACCGGTGGCAACTGCGCATAATCGCCCACAAAAACAATCTTTCTGCCATCGGCATAACTAAACAAATCTTTCAGAAGGTGACCGCTGCCGAACGTAAACAAATCGTTCTCGGAGAAGCAATCTTGTATCATAGAAGCCTCGTCGACGAAATAGATTGCCTCTTCACTGTCTTCGTTTTTGCGCAAAACGAATTTCAGCTGAATGATATCGTCTTCGCTGACGTTATTCATCCGTCGCTTGCTGCTGTTGCTCAACATATAGATGGCACGATGGACAGTAGACGCTTGCAGACCGGTTTTTTCCGACAAAATCATCGCAGCACGACCCGTTGGCGCCATTACGTGGCATACGCGTTGCGCCGCTTGCTCGCCATCTTCTACGCCGCGAGCGATGTCGACAAACGCCTTGAGAATCGTCGTCTTTCCCGTTCCGGCAGCGCCTTTCAGGATGAAAATCGTACTATCGTCGTCGAGGAATTGCCGAAAAGCCTCAACCGCATTTTGTTGCGACCGTGTGTATTCAATATTTCCCATAATGTCTCTCAGCCGAATCAAAACGGCTTTCTATACTTGTCGTCGGCACTATCGTCGATAATGCTCAAATAACTTGCATAACGCGACTCACTTATCAGATGATTTTCCAAAGCATCCTTGACTGCGCATCCCGGCTCGTGACGGTGCGTGCAGTTGCCATACTTACACCCGGCGGAAATGCGAAAAATTTCGGGGAAGAAATGCGCCACTTCTTCGGTGGCAAAATCAATCGTACCGAAGCCTTTGATACCCGGCGTGTCGATGATATAACCGCCGTCGGCAAGTTCGTACATTTCGGAGAACGTCGTCGTGTGCATACCCGTGTGATGCGTCTGCGACACTTCCGCCGTGCGAGCCTCAGCGCCCGGCACCAAGCGGTTGATAAGCGTCGACTTGCCCACGCCGGAATTGCCCGAAAGAAGGGTGGTTTTGCCGTGCAACATCGCGCGGATTTCGTCGAGCCCGATGTTCGCTGCCGCCGAAACCTCGACAACGCGATAGCCTATCGACTCATAGAGATAGCGCACGCCGTCGCAATATTCGCGCATATCTTCATCGAGCAAATCAATCTTGTTGATGACAATCACCGCCGGCACGCGATAAGCCTCCGCCGTTGCCAAAAAGCGGTCGATAAACGTCGTCGACGTCAGCGGGTTGACCAACGACACGACAAGCATTGCCGCATCGAGATTAGAAGCAATGATGTGCGACTCCTTCGATAGATTCGACGCACGACGAATGATGTAGTTGCGGCGCTGATGCACCTCAACAATAAAGGCTACGTCAGCATTTTCGACTATCGTAACCCTGTCGCCCACCGACACAGGATTGGTGGTACGCAGACCTTTCAACCGAAAATTGCCCTTTACCTTGCAATTGACGTAACGCGAATCGTCGGTCTTTACCACATACCAACTGCCTGTATTCTTTACTACTAATCCTTCCATACCACAAAGGTAAGAAATTTCCCGCCATTTTCCAAAAAAGCCGTAATACACCTCCGCAGAATAATTTTTCAAATATTTATCGTAAAAGTTGCATTTTTTAACGACAATTTATACATTTGCGATATATTAACCCAACCAACCACACTATGAAACAAAAAATCATCGCTACCGTAGCAGCAATCAGCGTATCATTATGCGCAAATGCCATCGGTCCAAACGTATTTAACCATCTGGGAATCAATGTCGGAGTCGGCACAACCGGTATTTCTATCGAAGCGGCAACACCGATTACCAATTTCGTACAACTTCGAGCAGGTGCTTCGTTTGTTCCTTCTATCAAATTCCACACCACAGAGACAATCAACTACAGCCTTATGGGAGTACCGACCCAAACTGATGCAAGAATTAACGGCGATTTTAAGCGCACTCAGGGACAAGTGATTTTAAACGTCTACCCGATTCCGAAGTGCTCGTTATTCGTATCGGCGGGAGCATATTTCGGTGGTAAAAAACTCATAAGCATCAGCGGACACTCCGACGAAGTGGCAGCAGCACAAGAAGCCGGTGTAATCAATACCGTTACCATCGGCAACTACGAACTACCGTTGGAAGACAACGGAAACGTTCACGGCTATATGAAAGTGGCAAACGTTCGCCCGTACGTAGGCATCGGTTGGGGTCGCGCAATTCCGAGCAAGTTGGTCAACTTCAACGTAGAATTGGGTGTTCAAATGCATAAAACGCCGAAAATCTACGACAGCACAAATAAGGAAGTACCTATTTCGGTAGGACTCGACAACGACGACGCTTTCCAAAAGATTATGGACAAGTTGTCCGTCTGGCCCGTGCTTACTTTCCGCATCAGCGGCAAGATTTTCTAACTTCGACAAGTCGAGAAATAAAAATGGCAGAATCCGCAACGGAATCTGCCATTTTTATTATCTATCAAGCGCACAACTATTTCACAACGATTTTCCTTGTCAAGTGGGCATTGTCGGTTTTCACTTCGAGGACGTAAATACCGGAAGCGAGATTTGATGCATCGAGAGAGCCTTCGTCGCCGTCAATGGCAACCGAGCGTACGGCACAGCCGGACATGTTGTAAAGCGTAGCATTGAAGCGGCTTGCTCCTGCAAGGAACAGATTGTAGTTGTATCTGCCCGAAGGGGTTACAATAAGGCGAAGGTTGTCGTCTTTAAAAATCGAGCCGACGCTGCTATATTCAAGAGCCGCTTTGAGTGCACGCAATGCACTAGCGTAACCGTATTTCACTTTGTACGTATCGCCGTTAGCAGCAGTGGCAGTGCTTGTAATGATGTCGCGAACCATCGACGGAGTAAGTTCCGGACGAGCCTGAAGAATCAACAGTGCAATACCGGCAACTTGCGGGCACGACAATGAAGTACCTTCTGAAGCACCCCAATAATTATCGACATCGATACCGGCATAACATCCTGCCATTTCAATCGGATTTAGACTTGAATAATAACTGTTTCTGGGAGATATTACTGAATGCCCGGGTGCTAATACATGCGGCAATAAACTAACACAATTGCATGTAACATTTTTTCATAATTCTAATATATTTATCTATTAATTTCTATTTAAAGCCACAATAATATTTCTATTTTTAATGCAAAATTACAAATTAATAAATAACCGACAAAAGCCGAATCGATTTTTCAGCAAATCTTACTTGAAATTAAAACCGCTTGAAATTAAAACTATTTATTTCTATTTAGAAAGTCAAAAATGATTTCCAGCTCGTTGTCCATACGCGGAATTTTGACAATTTTATAGTTGGGAAGCGATGGATGCAGCACAACGAGATTCATCCGCGCAATGCGTAGACCGTAGTTCTTCTCAAGGATATAGCGATAAAGATTCTGCTGCAAGCAGTAATGAATATATGATGTATCGGTAAGGTGTTCCAACCCGTTAATACCTGAACTCCAACGATTAACTTCGTCGGGATTGATTTTCGAACTTCGTTTCCAGTCGAAGATTTCGAAAGCGCCGTCATCAGTTCGACAAAGCAAATCGATAGTTCCTGCAATGCGATGCTCGTCATCGTAGACCTGCCACTCCGTGCGAAACGGTCGATATTCGACATTGGCATCGAAACGCTTAAACAGATTCCATTCGTGCGAAATGTCGATTGTCTTCTGCATTTCATACTGCTTGCCGCAGTATTCAAAGTTATAGAGCAAGTCGGGCTTGGCTCCGGAATTTATGTACAGTTCGATTTGTCGATGCATATGCGTACCCGCTCCCGCTGCACAGAGACCTTTTGCTTCCCACTCTTCGCGCAGACGTGCCGCCTCCGTTTCGTTGTTTGTCTTTTGTCGGCTCCAAAATACGGCATCGAAAGGCTTAAAAAATTTTGCAACAACGCTCGACACCGGCGTCATTTCGCCAATTCCGGCGACTGTATAGGTATGAGTTTTCTCCTCAAAGGCGATTCTTTTGTCTTGTTCAAACTCCAAATCTGAGCCGTCTAAGTTCCTTTTCATATTTATATTTTGTATTATTATGTTCGAAATCAACACATTAAAAATATACACAAAAAAAATTGATTGTCTCCCGACAACCAATCTTAATTAACCTTAAATCTAATACCATGAAAAACACATTGCAAAGGTACAAATAATAATTGTAACACCAACAAAACATCAAAAAAAATCGCATCGTATTAACCATAATTAACCGTAAGAGTGTACTCTTAGAAAAATAGATTAACAAAATAGAATTAATATTTCAGTTTTAGCATCATTTGCAGGCGACAACATTAGCAAGAAGAAGAATAATGCACAAAAAAACAAATTTTTCAAACAAAAAATCGAACAAAAAGGATAGTAAATTGGTTAATATATTAAAACATCCAATACAAGATATGATAAATAAAGAAGGCATACGATATTTATATCACAGCAAACGGCCTGCGGACGGCTATTCCGAGGAGTTTCTGCAAAGCATTTGTGAAAAGTGCCGAAAATTTCATCAAATAGAGATAAAGGATGGATTTTTGGAAATCGGAACACTGGATATGAACAATCCGTTTCGCCGCATCAAGTTTTCGTGCATACAAAACATCGAAGATTTAGGCGACGAAGTGGCTGTGGTGCTAAAACCGTGCATAATATTTTTCAACAACATCACCGGAAAAATCAACATCAACTTGCGCAACGAGCAACGCCGCGCCACCATCATTTGGCGTTGGCTGCGAAAGATGCTACGGTTCGGCTTTTAGCACGACGACTCTTTTAGTTTCTTCGCCGACTGCATAGTGCACGGCGGCACGATGACCGACAATCCAGAGAATCTTATCTTCTTCGCAAAGCAACCACGTTCTTCGCTTTTGAAGTATCGAAAATTTATTATCAGAGAAAAAGTCGCTCAACTTTTTCCGACACTTCATGCCGAAAGGCTGAAAACGGTCGCCCTGTCGCCAATGCCGCAGGGAAAGTTTAGCGGCGAGGATTGACTCGTCGAAATAAGCCACAGCAGGACCCCCATCGAAGCGAAAATCGTCGGTCCGCTCTACGACCGAGCAATCTAACTTAGTCGGCAAAGCGGTCACATCGTCGAGCGAAAAAGCATATTCTTCATCGTCAACCACGTCGGGCGCAACAATGATTTCACCGCGAGTCCGTTCCGCCACATAACCGTTAGCCATAAACAGAGCGCCGGGCAAGCCGTCGCGCAACATATCCTCAAGTTGCGACGACGTAAAGCCGTAGGGATGCAAAAATTCGTGAAGCAACGTTGAGGGATGCTCCGAGCGGAGCAAACCGATGAGGTCGACGTGCAGTTGACTGCCTTCGTAGCGGCACAATTGATTGTGACGCTCGCCGACTGCGGCACGGAACACCGCCAAATCGCCGCGAAGATTCGCCAGCGTGTCGAGAATTGCTTGGTCGGCTCCCGGAAACTCGCACAGCAAAGTCGGCATAATGATATTTCGTATTTTGTTGCGCTTATATTCGGTCTGCAAGTTCGTGCTGTCGACCACAAACGATTCACCGACAGCCGAAAGATAGTCCTCAATGTCGGCACGTCGCACGCAGAGCAACGGACGAACGACATCGCCGTTGCGAGGCTTAATGCCTACAATACCCGAGATGCCTGTGCCACGAAGAAGATTGAGAAAAAACGTTTCGATACAGTCGTCTGCGTGATGAGCAACGGCAATGGCTCGACACCCGTAACGGCTGCGCAACTGCTCAAACCAATCGTAACGGAGCCGGCGACAAGCCATTTCGACAGAGCAATCGTGCGTGCTGCGATAGCCATCGACGTCGAAGTCGACAAAACTACATTCAACACCCAAGCGCGAGGTGAGAGAGCGCACAAACGCTTCGTCGCGAGCCGATTCGTCGCCACGAAGATGGAAATTGCAATGACAAGCACGACACGGATAGCCTAACGCCCTTAGAACTAACAGCAAAGCGACCGAGTCGGCGCCGCCGCTCAACGTCACCAAAACGTCGCCCGACCCTTCGAGAAGCCCCTCTGCGACCACATATTCGGCTATCTTCTGCTCAAATTTCGATTTTTCCATACCACAAAGATAGAACATTAGCCGAAAAAATACTATCTTTGCAGAAAAATAATCCAACAAAAATGTTAGAAAAGATAAACGAACTGAAGAGCGCAATCGAAAGCCTGTCAGCCAAGAGCAAAGACGAGGTAGAAGCCTTGCGCATCAAATATCTGAGCAAGAAGGGCGAAGTGTCTGCCCTATTCAACGATTTTCGTAATGTACCCAACGAGCAAAAGCGCGAAATCGGGCAGAAACTTAATGAGTTGAAAAACCTTGCCACAGAGAAGATAAACAGTCTTCGCGAAGCCGTAGAAAGCGGCGACAGCGACGAAACTGCAATCGACCTAAGCCGCACGGCGTCGCCGATAGAGTTAGGAACACGCCACCCTATTTCGCTCATCCGCAACGAAATCATTTCGATATTCTCGCGCCTGGGCTTTTCAATCGCCGAAGGTCCGGAAATCGAAGACGATTGGCACGTGTTCTCCGCGCTCAATTTTGCAGCCGACCACCCCGCACGCGACATGCAAGACACATTCTTCATCCAACGCAGTCCCGATGTGCTGCTTCGCACGCACACATCGTCGGTGCAATCGCGCGTAATGACAACCACAGAGCCGCCGATTCGCATCATCTGCCCCGGACGAGTATACCGCAACGAGGCTATTTCGGCACGTGCGCACTGCTTCTTCCACCAAATCGAAGCGCTCTATATCGACAAAAACGTATCGTTTGCCGACCTTAAGCAAACGCTGCTCTACTTTGCACGAGAAATGTTCGGCGCCGACACACAAATCCGCTTGCGTCCGTCGTACTTCCCCTTCACTGAGCCATCGGCTGAAATGGATATTTCGTGCCACCTTTGCGGCGGTAAGGGTTGCGGATTCTGCAAGCACACCGGATGGGTAGAAATCCTCGGCTGCGGAATGGTTGACCCGAACGTGTTGGAAGCCTGCGGAATCGATAGCAAGGTATATAGCGGCTTCGCTCTCGGCATGGGCGTTGAGCGAATCACCAACCTGAAATATCGCGTAAAAGACTTGCGTATGTTCTCCGAAAACGACGTACGCTTCCTCGACGAGTTTACTTCAGCACATTAAGAATACAACCGCCAAGCCCCCAAACGTCGAACCGTCGCTGTTTGGGGGCGTATTTACGGCGATGTCGGCAAGCTATTCGCCATCGACATAACAAGTTGAATATGAGAGAAAAAGAACGGTACCGCCACATCATCGATTGGTTTTCGGTCAATATGCCAAAAGCAGAGACCGAACTCAACTACGACACCCCGTTTCACCTGCTTGTTGCCGTTATCTTGTCGGCGCAATGCACAGACAAGCGTGTCAACATAGTTACGCCCCCGCTCTTTGCCGACTTCCCCACCCCGGAAGTAATGGCAGCATCGAATCCGGAAACGATTTTCGAATACATCAAGAGCGTAACTTTTCCCAACAACAAAGCCAAATCGCTCATCGGCGCTGCACGAATGCTCGTCGAAAAATACGGTGGTGAAGTGCCCGACACGCTCGACGAATTGGTCAAAATACCCGGCGTGGGACGCAAAACGGCAAACGTAATGCTCGCCGTGGTCTACAATAAGCCGGCAATGGCAGTCGACACCCACGTCTTTCGCGTGGCAAATCGTATCGGCTTGACAAACGATTCGAAAACCCCGTTCGAAACCGAGAAGAAACTCGTTGCCAACATTCCCGCCGACCTGCTACCGAAAGCGCATCATTGGCTCATTCTGCATGGACGATACGTGTGCACGGCTCGCAGCCCGAAGTGCTCGGAATGTGGCATCGCTCCCTATTGCAAACACTACAACAAAAAGTAGCAAACCGATGGAAGCAACAATCTCGCTCATACTCGAAATAATCGGAACGATAGCCTTCGCTATCAGCGGTATAAAACTTGCGGCGGCTAAGAAATTCGACTGGTTCGGAGCCTACATCGTCGGACTGATGACCGCCATCGGCGGCGGAACGCTGCGCGACATTCTGCTCGACACCACCCCGTTTTGGATGGACAACGGATGGTATCTGACCGTGACGGGACTTTCGTTGCTTTATGTCATTTTGTTCCATCGACAACTCGAGCGAATAAAGAGCACAATTCTAATTTTCGACACCATCGGACTCGCTCTGTTTGTTGTAATCGGAATACAAAAAACTCTGACATTCGACTACCCGATGTGGGTAGCCATCATAATGGGCACGCTGACAGGAGCTTTCGGCGGCGTTGTGCGCGACATTCTGCTCAACGACGTGCCGCTGATATTTCGCAAAGACATATACGGCACGGCATGCATCGCCGGCGGTATCGTCTATTGGCTGATGATTGTTTGCAACGCCGAACCGCTGCTGCAACAACTCTCGTGCGCATTCACCGTGATTATAATTCGGCTGCTCGCCGTCAAATACGGATGGGCGATTCCCGTGCTAAGAAATAACGATTGACTATGAACGGAACATTAACAACACTTATACAATTAGCCAAATACGGCATCATCGGCGTAAGCAATACGCTGATAACCCTCGTTGCTTTCTATCTTATAAACACGGTAGCCGGAGTGTCGGAAAACGTGGCAAACGTCGTGGGCTACATTCTCGGCTTGATTAACAGTTTCGTGTGGAACCGTAATTGGGTGTTTAAGACCAACAACGATTGGCGCCGCGAAGCGCTGCTCTTCGCCGTCGGTTTCGGCATTTGCTTCGCACTGCAGTTTGCGCTTTTCTACTATCTGCTCCACTGCACCGACATTGCCAACTTGCAACTGTCGTGGCTGCCGATGAAAAAGACCGGCGAAAACGTGGCAATGTGCATCAGCATGGTCGTCTACACGCTCGCAAACTACTGCTACAACCGTTTCGTAACTTTCAAACAAAAGTAGAGGATGAAAGTAAAGGCGGAACACTCACTCCTGGCAATCATTATCTTCGCGGCAGCGGTGATAATCTTCCCGTTTTTGGGCGAGAAGCCTTTGCGCTCCGATGAGATTTCGCTGCTCGAGTTGGCACGCAAATTCATGACGTCGGGCATCTCGAACGTGTTCGACGGCAACGGCATCGACTTTCCGCGAAATTTTTACGCCTACCTGGTATCGATTGCGCTCAACAACCTTGACCTGTCGGATGCTATATGCGTCAGACTACCATCGGCAGTGACGATGGCGCTGCTCTCGATAGGTATGTACCAATTCCGCGGCTCGAACGAAAAGATGAGCAAAGCCTTTCTGGCATCGCTTCTGTTCCTGTCGTGCTACGCCGTAACGTCGTTGGCATACCACGCAAATCCGGTGACCATTACTGCACTGTCGTTCATCTTCTCGCTGTCGGCAATCTACCATTGGATAAAGAGCCCCACCTCGACAAAAGTATATCTTGCCATCGCCACGACAGCGTGCGCGGCAATCTTTATGGGACTGTTTGCGCCGATAATCGTGCTCGTGTCGGGCATCGCGTTTATGCTTACACGCGGACAACGCGAAGTTGCGGCTTTCTTGAAATTTATGTTGATTCCATGCGCGGCAATCATTCTCGCTTATGGCACGCTAATATTTGTAACCAACGACCAACCGTCGGCACACAACGTGCTCGGATTCGAGCAGATTACCGCCTCGTTTGCAGATTTCAACACCCTCGGCAATCTTTTCGGGCAAATATTCCTTTCCATCTTCCCGTGGTCGATTCCGATAGGCATCGCCATCTTTTGGATTGCCTATAACCCGTCGTGGATAAAAGACAAATTCTCGACGCTCTCGCTATTCAAGCAATTCGGCGTTGTGATTTTCATCATAGCGATGCCGTCGCTGTTGGCATTCAACCGCCTGTCGGTCATTATGTTGCTCATGGCAGTCTACTTCAATATGCCAATCATCAGCAGCTTTCTGTTATCGCAAATCCACAACCACACGGTGACATGGCGCATCACCGGGTTCGTGTTTTCAGCCGTAATAGTAGTCATCGTGTGCATCTATGCGGCAACGCTGACAGGCGTCACAACCAACTATTTCAGCTTCGAATTTGCACGGAGACAAGAATGGAGCGTTGGCAACGTCGCCATCATTGTCGCCATAATAGTGTGCCTCTACCATCAATGGCGCAACCAGCGGTTGATAAAGTTCAACAACAGATATCTATACAACATTGTGGTGCTTTATCTACTCGCTCAGATGCTTTACGTAGGATTTATTAACCCATACATGGAAATATGATAGAATTTCTCAGTCAACACAACCTGCTCGGGTTGGCAATCGGACTATGCACGTTTTTGGTAATCGGCATATTCCACCCGTTTGTAATCAAAGGCGAATACTATTTCGGCG
This sequence comes from Bacteroidales bacterium, assembly GCA_004555955.1. Classification (GTDB taxonomy): domain Bacteria; phylum Bacteroidota; class Bacteroidia; order Bacteroidales; family Muribaculaceae; genus Limisoma. The sequence goes on from SFJG01000027.1 coordinate 19,513, forward strand.
TGAAGATATGGTGGGCGTTTTTGGCGGTCGGCATAGTGTGTTGCGCAGCAGCCGCATTGGTGAGCAACATCTTTTGGTCGACAATCCTTGGCGTGGCAGGCTTCTCATCGTTCTGGGGAATCGGTGAAGTTTTTGAGCAGAAGAAAAGAGTGGAAAAAGGCTGGTTTCCGCGCAATCCAAAGCGCAAATATTAGAGCGCGGCTCTTAGAGCCTATCAATAGCGAAAGAGACAAGAAAAAGGCAGCAAACCCGACGGGCCGCTGCCTCTTGTTCTATTGATAGAAGTCACTATTTGTTAATCTTTTGCCAACTGTCTTTGAGCGTGATAGTGCGGTTGAACACGAGACTGTCGGGCTTGGAGTCCTTGCTGTCGGGCGTGAAATAGCCGATGCGCTGGAACTGGAAGTGCGCACCGGGCTTGGCATTCTCTGCCAAGAACGGCTCGATTTTGATGTTCTTCACCACTTTAATCGACTCGGGATTGAGCATTTCGTGGAAATCGCGCTCTTTCTCTTCGCCGGCATTTTCGACATTGAAGAGGCGGTCGTAGAGGCGCGCTTCCGCTTCGACGCAATGTCGTGCCGACACCCAATGGAGCGTACCTTTGACCTTGCGCATACTGCCCGGCATACCGCTCTTGGTTTCGGGGTCGTATTCGCAATAGATTTCAACGACGTTACCGTTTTCGTCCTTCTTACAGCCGGTACACTTGATGATGTATGCACCCTTGAGACGCACTTCTTTGTCGGGCGAAAGGCGGAAATATTTCTTGGGCGGATTCTCCATAAAGTCGTCGCGCTCGATATAGATTTCGCGGCAGAACGGCATTTTGTGGGTACCACCATTCGGGTCTTCCGGATTGTTCTCCATATCGACATCTTCGACAGTGTCTTCGGGATAGTTGGTGATAACGACTTTCACGGGGTCGAGCACGGCACACACGCGCGTTGCTTTTTGGTTAAGGTCTTCACGGATGCTGAATTCGAGGAGCGAAATGTCGTTGACAGCCTCAAACTTGGTATAACCGATGCGAGTGAGGAACGCTTTGATAGAATCGGGCGTAAAACCGCGACGGCGCAAACCGCTGACGGTCGGCATACGCGGGTCGTCCCAACCGTCGACGAGACCTTCTTTAACGAGTTGGAGAAGTTTGCGCTTGCTCAACACTGTGTATGTCAAGTTGAGTCGGTTGAACTCAATCTGACGTGGGCGATACGATTCGTCGGCAAGAAAGTCGACAAAGTAGTCGTAAAGCGGACGGTGAGGCACAAATTCGAGGGTACAAATCGAGTGAGTAACGCCTTCGAAATAGTCCGACTGACCGTGAGCGAAGTCGTACATAGGATATACCTTCCACCTATCGCCGGTGCGATGGTGCGGGTGCTTGATGATGCGATACATAATCGGGTCGCGGAAGTGCATATTCGGCGATGCCATATCGATTTTTGCGCGCAACACCATTGAGCCTTCGTCGAATTCGCCGGCATTCATGCGTTGGAACAGGTCGAGGTTTTCCTCAATCGGTCGGTCGCGATAAGGACTGTTAGTGCCGGCTTGCGTCGGCGTACCTTTTTGCTCGGCAATTTGTTCGGAAGTTTGCTCGTCGACATAAGCCTTGCCTTCTTTAATAAGGCGAATAGCCAAGTCGTAAAGTTGTGGGAAGTAGTCGGAAGCATAGTATTCGCGGTCGCCCCAATCATAGCCGAGCCATTTGATGTCTTCGCGAATAGAGTCAACATATTCGGTATCTTCTTTGACAGGGTTTGTGTCGTCGAAGCGGAGGTTGCAAGTGCCGCCAAACTTTTCAGCGACACCGAAGTCCATGCAAATAGCCTTTGCGTGACCAATGTGAAGATATCCGTTAGGTTCTGGTGGGAAACGAGTGCTGAGTCGTCCGCCGTTTTTACCGGCACGGAGGTCGTCTGCCACTGCTTGCTCTACGAAATTCAAGCCGCCCTCTTTCTCGGGCGCGGGATTTACTGCTTCGTTTACTGACATACTATTATGTTTTATAAGTTTTTCTATAAAGTGCAAATTTACAAATAATTTTTAGAAAACGCTGTCAAAAGCGCAGAAAACGTCAGAAAACGTCGGAAAACGTCGGCGATGCATACAAAAGTCAACAAAAGAGGCAGTCTAATTGAACTGCCTATTTTGCAGTACCATATATTTTAAGAAACACATTTTGTCTTGATTATTAACCCATAAATAGCAATAAATTTGCCTTAAACTTGCTTACTTAAATTAAATTCCATAACTTTGTACTGCAAAAAAGGTCGAACAGCACGACTGATATTGCAGTAACATGAGTAATATATGGTTATCCAAAGAAATAAATACATCGAAGCTTTGATAAGTAAGCGTTGGAATGGAAAGGTAAAGATAATCACTGGCATTAGACGCTGTGGCAAATCTTTTCTGTTATTAACATTATATAAAGATTATCTGAAGAAAGAGGGTGTTTCTGAAGATTGCTTCATAGAAATCGCATTAGATAGAAAAGCGAACATAAAGTACAGAAATCCGAATGTGCTTTATGAATACATCATGGATAAAGCATGTGACGAAGAAAAACGATATTATGTTTTTATCGATGAGATACAATTGTCTATAAAAGTAAAAAACACTGATATAGACGAAAGCCTTGTGTCTGAGGACGACAAGGATATGCTTTACACAACGTTCTATGACATTCTCAATGACCTTATGGCACGGAAGAATTTGGACATATATGTTACCGGTTCAAATTCTAAAATGCTGTCTTCTGATATTGTGACGAATTTCCGTGATAGAGGATCAGAAATAAAAGTATATCCACTTTCTTTCAAAGAATATTATGAAGTGTCTGGACTTGAAAAAGCTGATGCACTTGAAGAGTATTTAACCTATGGGGGAATGCCGTCAGCAGTCTTGGAGCAAAGTGAGTCTGAAAAACAGAAATACCTTTACGACCTTCACAAGAATGTGTACATTAAAGATATTGTTGAAAGGTATAATTTAAAGGATGATGAAGTGTTGGACGCACTTATTGACTCGCTTTATTCTGCAGTAGGCTCACTAACCAATACCCATAACTTGGCCAATACAGCCGGTTCTTTGATGAAGCGCAAAACATCTGACCATACTATCAAGAATTACATCAACTATCTTGAAGATGCTTTTTTGTTCTTTGGTGCCAGACGGTATGACATCAAAGGAAAGAAATACTTCGACAACACTCAGAAGTATTATTCCATTGATATGGGATTAAGAAATGCGAAACTGAATTTCCGCCAACAAGAAAAATCTCATTTAATGGAGAACCTTATTTATATAGAACTAATACGTAGAGGATATCGCGTCGATGTTGGAGTCGTAGAACTGACACGTGTTATTGATGGCAAGAAGAAACAGTCACAATATGAGATCGATTTTATCGTCAATACAGGACGTGAAAAGATTTACATCCAATCTGCATTGAATGTAGATACTGTTGAGAAAAAGAACCAAGAAACATTTTCTCTAAAGAACTCAGGGGATTTCTTTAAGAAAATGGTAATTCTTGATGGCAACTCCAAATTATGGACGGATGATGATGGCATAATGTATGTTGGTGTCATTCCTTTTTTATTGGAAGAGTCCATTATATCACAATATTGACATTCAAAATAGAGGCTGTCTAACAACCAAAGTTAGACTGTCTCATAAAGGATTATATATGGAATACGTCTTTGAGTTTCTTGACTTCCTCTTCGAGTTTCCGGGGATTCTGCTTTGCCAGTTTCTTTAAGTTAAGCAGCTTCCATTTCACGGATGGATAGTCCTTGAAATATTCGAACTCATAGCCTTCCCAGTCGGGATTGCCGGACTCGAAACTGAGCAGGAAATGTTTGTCGGCATCAGTCATCAGCCGGCAAACATCTTCAATGAGGGTTTTCCTCGTTTCCTCAAACTCCTCATATGGAAAGGGGATATCGGTCATGCCTTCAAACTGATTGACAATCGCCTCTCTCTGATCGACTAAGCGTGGAGAAAAGCTCTCATAGATAGGTCGGTCACTGCCAAGAAGGCAGAAGATAAGACCTTCACGACACTCGGACAGAGGGACATCCATATACTTGACATCGAAGAGGTCACGGGGATGCTGGCGGGACAGGGCTGCAGCTATCTTGCCGCCATACAACTGGGTGATGGGGACAATCCGAGCTTCGCAATATAGTCCGAACTCGTCCTGCGCCCTATCTCTTAAAGGCACAGTCAGGACATCACCACCAACGATGCCTCGCTTCGTTTGGTTCACCTCTACCTTTACTTGCTTGCCACGGTATTCACACAGCAGCTTGCATGTGCTGAAATTGGGCACGATATGCATTCCCTTGAAGGCTTTCTTCGCCTTCTCGCTGATAGATTGGAGATGAAGGTTGATGTCATCAATGCTTTGCTGTCTGTCTGACAAGGGGATATAGGTGAGGTCTATATCAACGGAATATCTGGGCAGGTCCTTCATAAACAGGTTGATGGCGGTTCCTCCGTGAATGGCAAACACGCCTTCTTCCACCACTATAGGGATAAGGCGAAGCAGCAGTTCTACTTTCTGGGAATATACCTGAGTGTTGATATCCTTGATATTTTTGTTATTCATATTCTGCAAGTTCTGTGGGGATGGTCATGTTATATTTTCTTATATACTTTCCTTTGGGCACAATCATCTGACGGTAACTGCCCAGTTC
>SFJG01000120.1 GCA_004555955.1 Bacteroidales bacterium
TTTGCGGCTCATTTTTTCGTGAGTTTGCTAATAGTATAAAAAATATTCGTATATTTGCATAAAAATTCCCAAAACCGCGAAATAACATATAAAACACTATTGAAATGAAGAATAAGAAGAATCGATTGCAACTGATATTAGAGTTGATAAAGACGCAGCGAGTGGGTTGCCAGGAAGATTTGGTAAAACTTTTGGCAGAACGCGATTTCAAGGTAACGCAAGCAACGCTGTCGCGCGACCTGAAAAAGTTGCGTGTCACCAAAGTGGCAACCGACAGTGGCGAATATATCTACATTGTGCCCAATAGCAACGACGTAAAAGACACGATGTTGACGGTCAATCAAGGGCCGTCGAACCCGAACAACTCGGTAGGATTTGTGTCGTTGACATTCTCGGGACGTATGGCGGTCATCAAGACACGCAACGGTTATGCCGGAGGCTTGGCATACGACATCGACATGAGCCGTCCGCCCGAAATCTTAGGCACAATAGCCGGCGCCGACACCATCTTTGCCGTGTTGCGCGAAGACGTTACTCACGACCAGGCAATGCAAGTGCTCCAACGCTTTATCCCGGTCAATAGCGTTATAATCTAAAGACATATAATTTTTTAAGTAAGGAATGATTGATATAGACAAAATCGAAATTGTCATCGCCGGCGAGGAACATGTCAAATACGTCGACGAGATACTCGACACCATCACGCGTGCCGCCAAGGTGCGCGGCACCGGTATTGCCAAGCGCAGTTCGGACTATGTCAAGCAGAAGATGCTTGAGCATAAGGCAGTTGTTGCCCTCTATGAAGGACGTTTTGCCGGTTTTAGTTACATTGAAAGTTGGAGCAACAAGCAGTTTGTTGCCAATTCCGGTCTGATTGTCGGCGACGAATTTCGCGGCATCGGGCTTGCAAAACGTATAAAGCGACGAATTTTCGAGTTGTCGCGTGAGCGATTCCCCAAGGCGAAGATTTTCAGTCTGACCACCGGCGCCGCCGTCATGAAGATGAACAACGAGTTGGGCTACCGTCCCGTAACTTTCAATCAACTCACCGACGATGAAGCGTTCTGGAAAGGCTGCGAAAGCTGTGTTAATTTCGATATTTTGCAACGTAACGGTCGTAGTATGTGCCTCTGCACGGGTATGCTATACGACCCCGAAGAACATCTAAACGATTAAACAATGGAAACAAAAAAGAAAAAAGTAGTAGTAGCATATAGCGGCGGACTCGACACGTCCTACAACGTAATGTATCTCACCCGTGAACTCGGTTATGAGGTCTATGCCGCATGTGCCGATACCGGCGGTTTCAGTCCCGAGCAACTCAAGAAAAACGAAGAAAACGCCTACCTTTTGGGCGCCAAGAAGTATGTGACGCTCGACGTAACGCGCGAATATTACGAAAAGAGCCTGAAATATATGATTTACGGCAACGTATTGCGCCAGGGCACATATCCTATCTCGGTGAGTTCGGAGCGCATCTTCCAAGCGCTTGCCATTGCGCGCTACGCCAACGAAATTGGCGCCGATGCCATAGCTCACGGTTCGACCGGCGCGGGCAACGACCAAGTGCGTTTCGACATGACCTTCCTGGTTATGGCGCCGGGTGTGGAAATCATCACCCTCACGCGCGACAAGGCGCTCAGCCGCGAAGAAGAAATCGAATATCTGCGTCGTAACGGCTTTGTTGCCGACTTTACGAAGATGAAATACTCCTACAACGTGGGCATTTGGGGTACGTCGATTTGTGGCGGCGAGATTCTCGACTCGCGCCAAGGCTTGCCCGAAGACGCTTATCTCAAACAAGTGGAGAAGCACGGCACCGAGGAAATACGCATCGAGTTCCGTCAAGGCGAAATTGCCGCCGTCAACGGCAAAGAGTATGCCGACAAGATAGAAGCCATCCAAGCCGTAGAAGCCATTGCGGCACCGTATGGCATCGGTCGCGACATGCACGTCGGCGACACGATTATCGGCATCAAAGGTCGCGTCGGTTTTGAGGCTGCCGCACCGATGCTGATTATCAATGCGCACAAATTCCTCGAAAAGTATACCCTAAGCAAATGGCAACAATATTGGAAAGACCAGGTTGCCAACTGGTATGGTATGTTCTTGCACGAGAGTCAATATCTTGAGCCTGTGATGCGCGACATCGAAGCTATGCTCACTTCGTCGCAGCGCAACGTCAACGGTACGGTCATTGCGCAACTTCGTCCGCAGGGCTTCTCGATGGTCGGCGTCGACTCGCCGGACGACCTCGTTAAATCGAAATTCGGCGAATACGGCGAAATGCAAAAGGGCTGGACCGCCGAAGACGCCAAAGGATTTATCAAAGTGCTTTCGACTCCGCTGAGAGTATATTACGCAAACCATAAAGACGAATTGTTAGATGATTAAAGCCGGAATAATCGGTGGTGCAGGCTACACGGCGGGCGAACTTATTCGCCTGCTGCTCAACCACCCTGACGTTGAACTTATTTGGGTAAACAGCAAGAGTAATGCGGGCAACCGCGTTTCGTCGGTCCATCAAGGGCTAATCGGCGAGACCGACTTGTTTTTTACCGCCGACACGCCTTTCGACGAAATTGATGTGGCGTTCTTCTGCACGCCTCACGGCGAGTCGCGTAAGTTTATCGAGTCGCACAACATCCCCGACACCTTGAAGATTGTCGACCTCTCGCAGGATTATCGCATTGCCGACGGCGAGCACGACTTCATCTATGGTCTGCCCGAGGTGAACCGCAAATACATCATCCGCGGCCGCCACGTCGCCAATCCCGGATGCTTCGCCACCGCTATCCAACTGGCTTTGCTCCCGCTGGCAAAGAATCTGTTGCTCAATTCCGACATCAACATCACCGCCATAACCGGTTCGACAGGCGCCGGCGTGAAGCCTTCGGCAACGTCGCACTACTCGTGGCGCAACGACAACATCTCGGTCTATAAGCCGTTCAAGCATCAGCATTTGGCTGAAATCCGTCAGACGCTTTCGTCGATGCAGAACAGTTTCAACGCAGACATCAACCTGATTCCGGTGCGCGGATGCTTCTCGCGCGGAATATTCGTGGCTGCCTATCTCGATTGTCCGGTAGAACTCGCTGAAATTCGCCGTCTCTATGAAGAATATTACGAAGACCATCGCTTTACCTTCATCAGCGACACGATGCCCGACCTCAAAGACGTTGTCAACACCAACAAGTGTATCCTTCACCTCGAAAAAGAGGGCAATAAGTTGCTCGTCATTTCAGTTATCGACAACCTTCTCAAAGGCGCGTCGGGACAAGCTGTACACAACATGAACCTGTTGTTCGGGCTTCACGAGCGTGTGGGGCTGCAACTCAAGGCTTCTGCATTTTAAAACAAACAGATTATGAAACTTTTCGACGTTTATCCGCTGTTCGATGTCGAAATCGTTCGCGGCAAGGGCTGCTACGTTTTCGACACCAACGGCACAGAATATCTTGACCTTTACGGCGGTCACGCAGTGATTTCCGTGGGTCACTCTCATCCGCACTATCTTGAGGCAATGCGCAAGCAGTCGGAAAACCTTGTGTTTTATTCCAATTCGGTAGTCAACTCGTTGCAGAGCCGCTTTGCCGAGCGTCTCGGACGCATTAGTGGTTACGACGACTATCAGCTGTTTTTGGTCAATTCGGGTGCGGAAGCCAACGAGAACGCCATGAAACTTGCGTCGTTCCACACGGGACGACCGCGCATCGTGGCTTTTAGCAAGGCATTCCATGGGCGTACGTCGCTCGCCGTTGAGGCTACCGACAATCCTCGCATCGTGGCGCCTGTCAATGCCAACGGGCGTGTTACGTTTGTGCCTTTCGGCGATGCTGCGGCTGCCGAAGCCGAACTTGCCAAGGGCGACGTGGCGGCAGTGATTGTTGAAGGCATCCAAGGTGTTGGCGGTGTGAATATTCCGAGTTCGGCATTCCTTCGCGCTCTTCGTTATGCTTGCGACAAGCACGGCACAGTGCTCATTGCCGACGAAATTCAGTCGGGCTATGGTCGCAGCGGCAAATTCTTTGCACATCAGCATAGCGGTGTGCATGCCGACATCATCACGGTGGCTAAAGGCATTGCCAACGGCTTCCCGATGAGCGCCGTGTTGATTGGTCCGCAGTTCAAACCTGTCTACGGTATGCTCGGCACCACTTTCGGCGGCAATCACCTTGCTTGCGCTGCAGCAATCGCCGTTCTCGATATTTTCGAGCAAGAAAATCTCGTCGACAACGCGGCACAAGTGGGCACTTACCTGATGGACAAACTCAGTCAGTTCCCGCAAATCAAGGAAGTGCGCGGCAAAGGATTGATGATTGGTCTCGAATTCGGCGAGCCGGTCAAGGAGCTCCGTCGCCGACTCCTGTTTGAGCAGCACGTATTCACCGGCGCATCGGGCACAAACGTATTGCGCCTATTGCCGCCGTTGTGCCTCACTCGCAAGGATGCCGACAAGTTTGTCGACCGCCTTGCAGCAGTTCTTTAGATGTAATCCGATATTGGTTTGTATACTAATTATTCCGAATATTTCCGATTTGTGAATATTCGGAATAATTATATGTAGCCAAGTTCGGTCAGCGCTACATGTGTCCGTATGCTGTCCAATATGGCCTTAATGTATCTTGAAGCCGGCGCACCACCTCAGTAAATGATAGGGCACTATTGATAGCAGCCTTTCTTAGGAAAGCTGTCCATCTAACCTGCATCTGAGGATGATTGGGGAAGTCTTCCCTGAAAAACATCGTGCCGGCATTATAGGGTGTGTGACGATTCTCGAAG
>SFJG01000028.1 GCA_004555955.1 Bacteroidales bacterium
TTCTGAAACAAGCAAGGACATCGCCAGATACTCAATTTTAAAAGGAAATGAGCAATTATTTGCTGCCAAATATAAAACATACCTACCTACTGAGGAACAGTTAAAAATTGAAATAGAGAGACAGAAACAGATATTCCTAATTCAACACAACAATAAAAGACAATAACTAATAATTAAGAGTGTTTGATATTTTTACTAATTACTCCCTGTGTAAAAATGCCGATTGCAATGGCAAAGATTAAAACAAAACAAACCATTTCAATCATTTCAAATAGAAAGTAATTTTCCAAAAATTACGCTAAATATTTTGCAAATACAAGAAAAATGTGTAAATTTGCAGTCAAATAAATGAGCAAAGCAATGACAAACTACAACATTATCTCTCTATCTATTCTACTATCCGGTCTAATTATTCGGTCGGTATAGAGAGGTTCTGCGCAAGTTTGTAAGAGCAAACGTAAAAGAATAATAACGACAAGAGCCTTTCTACGAATTACGCGAGAAAGGTTTTTTATTTTGAAAAGATATGAGCGACAAATTAATGTTTTTCGACACAACGCTGCGCGACGGCGAGCAAGTGCCGGGTTGCCAATTGAATACGGTAGAAAAGATACAAGTGGCAAAGGCACTCGAAGCACTCGGCGTCGACGTTATAGAGGCAGGTTTCCCCGTGTCGAGTCCCGGTGACTTCAATTCGGTAATAGAAATTTCCAAAGCGGTAACATGGCCGACAATATGCGCCCTGACCAGAGCCGTAGAAAAAGATATCGACGTGGCAGCCGATGCACTACGCTACGCGCGCCACAAACGCATTCATACAGGTATCGGCACATCGGATTCGCACATTAAGTACAAATTCAACTCCAATCGCGAAGAAATCATCGAACGCGCCGTGGCTGCCGTGAAGTACGCACGACGCTATGTCGATGACGTTGAATTCTACGCCGAAGACGCCGGCCGTACCGACAACGAATATCTGGCTCGCGTGGTCGAAGCGGTAATTCGTGCCGGTGCTACCGTTGTCAACATCCCCGACACCACGGGCTACTGCCTTCCGGCGGAGTATGGTGCAAAGATTAAGTATCTGTTCGACCATGTCGACGGCATCGACAAAGCAATCATCTCTACCCACTGCCACAACGACTTGGGCATGGCGACCGCCAACACGATGAGCGGCGTTGCCGCAGGTGCGCGACAAGTCGAAGTGACCATCAACGGCATCGGCGAACGTGCCGGAAACACCGCGCTCGAAGAGGTTGCTATGATTATTCGTTGCCACAAAGACATCGACATCGATTGCAACATCAACACCCAGAAAATCTACTCGACGAGCCGATTAGTGTCGAGCTTGATGAATATGCCGGTGCAACCCAACAAGGCAATCGTAGGCAAAAATGCGTTTGCTCATTCGTCGGGCATCCACCAAGACGGCGTGCTTAAAAACGTACAAACTTACGAGATTATCAATCCGCAAGACGTGGGCATCGACGACAATTCAATCGTGCTGACAGCGCGTAGCGGTCGTGCCGCTTTGAAGAATCGCTTGAACGTGCTGGGCGTGAAGTTTACGCCGGAGCAACTCGACAAAGTCTATGCCGACTTCCTCAAACTTGCCGACAAGAAGAAAGACATCAACGACGACGACATCTTGCTGCTCGCAGGAGCCGACCGCACGGCAAGCCATAGAGTACGCTTGGAATACCTTCAGGTGACGAGCGGCGTGGGCATTCGTTCGGTGGCAAGCATAGGGCTGAACATCAGCGGCGAAAAGTTTGAGGCGGCAGCATCGGGCAACGGACCTGTCGACGCGGCTATCAATGCGCTCAAACGCATCATCGAGCGAAAAATGACCATCAAAGAATTTACAATTCAAGCCATCAGCAAAGGTAGCGACGACGTGGGCAAGGTGCACATGCAGGTCGAATACAACGGACACATCTATTATGGCTTTGGTGCCAACACCGACATAGTTGCCGCTTCGGTTGAGGCTTATATCGATTGTATCAACAAATTTAAACTATAAAATCAGAACATAATGAATACACTTTTCGACAAAATATGGGACAGCCACGTTGTGCAAATCGTCGACGACGGACCTACACAACTCTACATCGACCGCCTGTACTGCCACGAAGTAACCAGCCCGCAAGCGTTTGCCGGACTGCGTGCTCGCGGCATCAAGTGTCTCCGTCCCGACAAAATCTACTGTATGCCCGACCACAACACGCCGACGCACGACCAAGACAAGCCGATTGCCGACCCGGTGTCGCGTACACAAGTGGAAACGCTGGCTAAAAACGCCTCCGACTTCGGGTTGAACCATTTCGGCATGATGTCGCCCGAAAACGGAATTATCCACGTGGTCGGCCCCGAACGCGGTTTGACGCTGCCCGGCATGACTATCGTCTGCGGCGACTCACACACGTCGACCCACGGCGCACTCGGTTGCGTGGCTTTCGGCATCGGTACTTCGGAAGTGGAAATGGTTATGGCTTCGCAATGCATCTTGCAGACAAAGCCGAAAACGATGCGCATCACTGTCGACGGAACGCTCGGCAAAGGCGTTACAGCCAAAGATATGGCGCTCTACATCATGTCGAAAATCACGACGAGCGGTGCTACCGGCTACTTTATTGAATATGCCGGCGAAGCTGTTCGCGCACTCACGATGGAAGGACGTCTTACGCTCTGCAACCTCTCAATCGAGATGGGTGCTCGCGGCGGTATGATTGCCCCCGACCAAACAACATTCGACTACATCCGCGGACGCCAACACGCTCCTAAAGGCGAAGATTGGGACAAGGCGTTGGCTTACTGGAAGACGCTCAAGAGCGACGAGGATGCCGTATTCGACAAAGAAGTAAAATTCGATGCCGCCGACATCCAACCGATGATTACCTACGGCACAAATCCCGGTATGGGTACTGCCATTACCGGCGCCATCCCGACAACCGAAGGTATGGACGACGCCGAACGCACCTCGTTCGAAAAGTCGATGAAATATATGGGCTTTAACCCCGGCGATGCCCTCGAAGGCAAGAAGGTCGACTACGTGTTCCTCGGCGCTTGCACAAACGGACGCATCGAAGACTTCCGTGCATTCGCTTCGCTCGTCAAAGGACATCACAAAGCTCCCGGCATCACGGCATGGCTCGTACCGGGCTCGTGGATGGTCGACCGACAAATCCGCGAAGAAGGTCTCGACAAAATCCTCGCCGACGCCGGATTCGAGGTACGCCAACCGGGATGTAGCGCTTGCTTGGCTATGAACGACGACAAAGTGCCCGCCGGTTGCTACGCCGTATCGACGTCCAACCGCAACTTCGAAGGTCGCCAAGGTCCGCAATCGCGTACACTCCTGGCAAGCCCGTTGACTGCCGCTGCCGCCGCTATCACCGGTGTGGTTACCGACCCGCGTAAATTCATCGATTAACAGAAATCTCATCAAACTATCGAAAGAAATGAAACAAAAATTCAACATCATAGAAAGCACGTGCGTGCCATTGCCATTAGAAAACGTCGACACCGACCAAATCATCCCCGCTCGATTCCTCAAAGCAACAACTCGCGAAGGCTTCGGCGAGAATCTTTTCCGCGATTGGCGTTACGACAAGCAAGGCAATAAAATCGACTCGTTCGTGCTCAACGACCCAACCTACGGAGGTCAAATTCTCGTGGCAGGAAAAAACTTCGGCTCGGGTTCGAGCCGCGAACACGCCGCCTGGGCTATCGCCGACTACGGTTTCCGCGTGGTTGTGTCGAGTTTCTTCGCCGACATCCACAAGAATAACGAACTCAACAATTTCGTACTTCCCGTCGTCGTAAGCGAGCAATTTCTCAAAGAACTTTTCGACTCGATTTATGCCGACCCAAAAACAGTAGTCGTTGTCGACCTCCCGGCACAAACCATCACCAACCGCGCCACAGGCAAGTCGGAAACTTTCGAAATCAACGGCTACAAGAAGCATTGTCTGATGAACGGACTCGACGACATCGACTTCCTTTTGGCTAACAAAGACAAAATCGAAGCTTACGAGAGCAAATAGCAGAAACAAAGCAATGAGGCATTCTCTGATAGAAATTATGGACACTACTCTCCGCGACGGAGAGCAAACCACCGGAGTAAGTTTCACCCGCAGCGAGAAACTCAGCATCTTCAAGCTTCTCGTCGAAGAGCTCCACGTGCCGCGCGTCGAAGTGACCTCGGCACGCGTCTCGGCAGGCGAATTCGAAACCGTTCGACGCATCTGCGATTGGGCGGCTCGCAACGGCCACCTCGACAAAGTGGAAGTGCTCGGGTTTATCGACGGCGGCGCCTCGAACGAATGGGTTGCCGCTACGGGTGCTCGTTGCGTCAACGTGCTCTGCAAAGGTAGCGAACGCCACTGCCGCGGACAGCTCAAAAAAACGCCCAAAGAGCACGTCATCGACACCATCGCAAACATCCGCGATGCTCGTGCACGCGGGCTTCGCGTTAACCTATACCTCGAAGACTGGTCGAACGGTATGAAGGACTCGCCCGACTATGTGATGTACTTTATGGACCGAATCCGCAGCGAGGAGATTGAGCGTTTTATGCTCCCCGACACGCTCGGCATTCTCGACCCGTACGACACCTTCGACTTCGTCAAACGAATGGTGAAGACCTACCCCGAACTGCGTTTCGACTTCCATGCACATAACGACTACGACTTGGCAATCTCCAACCTGTTTGCGGCACTCAAAGTGGGCGCCTCAGGCGTGCACTGCACCATCAACGGACTGGGAGAACGCGCCGGCAACGCTTCGCTGTCGAGCGCTATTGCCGTAATCCACGACATGTTGCACCTCAAAACCGGCATCGACGAATCGAAAATCAACCGCGTTAGCAGCATCATCGAGTCGTATTCCGGCGTAGCCATTCCGCCGAACAAACCAATCATCGGCGAATACGTATTTACGCAATGCGCCGGCGTGCATGCCGACGGCGACAGCAAAGACAATCTATATTCGTCCGACCTCGCTCCGGAACGCTTCGGCAGAACGCGCGAATACGCTCTCGGAAAACTCTCCGGAAAGGCTAACATCCGCAAGAATCTCGAGGCTCTCGGCTTGGAATTGAGCGAAGAGAATATCCAAAAGGTGACGCAACGCATCACCGAACTCGGCGACAAAAAGGAAATCGTCACCCAAGAAGACCTCCCGTTCATCGTTGCCGACGTAGTCAAACACGGAAAAGGCGAAGACAAAATCAAGCTCATCAACTACCAACTGTCGCTCACTCGCGGTCTGCGCCCGACGGCGATTGTAAAGGTGGAAATCAACGGCAAAGAATATATGGAAAGCTCTGTCGGCGACGGTCAGTATGACGCATTCATGAAAGCCCTGCGCAAAATCTACAAAGGGCAACGACGCAAAGACTTTCCCGTTCTTACCGACTACATGGTCAACATCCCTCGCGGCGGTAAGACCGATGCACTCGTGCAAACGACAATCCATTGGCAGTATCACGACCACATGATAAAAACAATCGGTCTTGACCCCGACCAAACGGAATCGGCTATCAAAGCCACACTAAAAATGCTCAACATCATCGAAGAATATAACTAAAACATCAATCAATATGAATCTGAAAATAGCAGTTCTTCCCGGCGACGGTATCGGTCCCGAGATAATGAACGTAGCAGTCGACGTTGTCAAAGCCGTCTGCAAGAAATTCGACCACCAACTTCAGTACGAAACAGCCCTCGTCGGCGCTTGCGCTATCGACGCAACAGGCTCGCCCTATCCCGAAGAAACGCACAAGTTGTGCATGGAGTCGGACGCTGTGCTCTTCGGCGCCATCGGCTCGCCCAAATACGACAACGACCCGTCGGCAAAAGTGCGCCCGGAGCAAGGCTTGCTCGCTATGCGCAAACAACTCGGTCTGTTTGCCAACATCCGCCCCGTAACCACTTTCCACAACCTCATCCATAAGTCGCCGCTGCGTGCCGACTTGGTCGACGGTGCCGACTTTATGTGCATCCGCGAACTCACCGGCGGTCTCTACTTCGGTCGCCCTCAAGGACGTAGCGAAGACGGAAACACTGCTTACGACACTTGCGTCTATAGCCGCTACGAGATTGAGCGCATCGTGCGCTTGGCTTACGACTACGCGCGTCGCCGCCGCAAGAAAGTTTCGGTGGTCGACAAGGCTAACATCCTTGCTACATCGCGTCTGTGGCGCGAAGTGGCTAAAGAAATCGCTGCCGACTATCCCGACGTAACTACTGAATTTCTCTATGTCGACAATGCCGCTATGCGCATGATTCAATGGCCTAAAGACTTCGACGTGCTCGTTACCGAAAATATGTTCGGTGACATCCTTACCGACGAAGGCTCGGTAATTACCGGCTCACTCGGCATGCTTCCGTCTGCATCGGTAGGCGTCCACACTTCCGTGTTTGAGCCAATCCACGGCTCATACCCGCAAGCCGCCGGAAAAGACATCGCAAACCCGCTCGCTACGGTGCTTTCAGCGGCTATGATGCTCGAATATTCCTTCGACCTCAAAGCCGAAGCCGAACTCATCCGCCAGGCTGTCAACGCTTCGATGGAAGCGGAAGTCGTTACCGAAGACATCGCCAACAAGGGCGCTAAAGCTTTCCACACTTCGGAAGTCGGCAAATGGCTCGTCGACTACATCGAAAAAGCATAACCGACAACGGTTTCCATACAAACAAACGGCGCGCACCTGCTCGACAGATGCGTGCCGTTTTGTTATCACATATACTCCTTGATGTTTGTTACCGCTTATTCGAGAATCAGCGTAGCTCGCGGAGCGAAGGTCATCTTTTCGCCAATGGTAAGTTCTTCGCCGGTCATCACGTCACGGAACTTATCACCGGGACGGAATATTTCGGCGTAGCTCGACATGTCGACGTCTGCCAATTCGCCATCGGTACCATTAAGAATCACCACAACGCGGCGGTTTTCCGCCTTGCGTTCGTAGACGTAAAGTCTGTTCATCGGCAAGAAATGCTTTGTCGAACCGTCGGAAATCGCCTTATTGCCTTGACGCCAATTGAGGAGTCGGCTCAGATAGTTGAACGCCTCATTTTGCAGCGGCGTACGACCTTCGGCGGTAAACGCATCGATGCTGTCGGTTGCCCAGCCGCCCGGCATATCGAGACGCACATAGCCGTCGCTCTTGTCCTTCTTACCGCTCATAAGAATCTCCGTGCCGTAGTAAATCTGCGGAATGCCGCGCGCCGTCAGCAGGAACGCCTGCGCTTGTTTCCATCGGCTCAAGTCGGTCGGCTCGACAGCAAGGAAGCGGTCGGTGTCGTGATTGTCGTAGAACGTGAGTACGTTCTTTGGATTCGGATAAACCATATCGAGAGCAAGGTGGTTGTAAAGGTTGTTCAAGCCTTCAGCCCACGGTAGCGTTTCGTCGTTGAAAGTCTTTTGTGCCGACAACATTAGCGGGAAGTCCATCACCACGGGCAACTCGGTGTCGATGGGATTCAACTTATTACCTTTTTGCATAAAAGCTATTCCGGCAGGGTCTTCCAGCCAACTCTCGCCGACGATGTTGAAGTTGGGATATTCGTTGCGCACAGCCACATTCCAACGAGCCATCGCCTGCATATCGGCATAAGGATAGGTGTCCATACGGATGCCGTTAATCTTGGCATATTCCACCCACCAAATGGAATTCTGAATGAGATATGTCATCAGATGCGGATTCTTTTGATTAAGGTCGGGCATACCCAAAACGAACCAGCCGTTGACGGTGCGGTCGATGTCGTAATCGCTCACATACGGGTCGTAGTTGGTGTTGAGTCGGAAATTGGTATCCTTATATCCATCGGGCAAAGAAAACTTACCGCCGGTAGCGTCGACCTTCTGATTGTTAAGACTTGCAACGTCGATTGGCGAGTTGAACCAATCCTTCATCGGCGCATCTTCCAGCCAAGGATGCGCAATGCCGCAGTGGTTGAAAATCATATCCATTACCACCTTAATGCCAAGTTTGTGGCATTCGGCAATGAGTTCTCGATACTCCTCATTGGTGCCGAAACGGGGGTCAACGCGATAGTAGTCGGTCGTAGCATAGCCGTGGTAAGAACCGCCGGGCATATCGTTTTCGAGCACGGGCGTAAGCCAAATGGCAGTGACGCCGAGTTGCTTGAGATAATCCAAGCGACTGCGGATGCCTGCCAAGTCGCCGCCGTGGCGCGAATTGGGCTTACTACGGTCGACGGCAACGTCGTAGCGAAGCGTCGAGTTGCTGTTGTTTGACTCGTCGCCGTCGGCAAAGCGGTCGGGCATCATCAGGTAGAGAGCATCCTCGGAACTGAAGCCTTGATAGTCTGCCGCCGGCATATCTCGCTTGAGTAGTTGGTATTTATGCTTAAACTTCTTCTTGCCGTTCACAAAGTTTATCACCATCTCGCCGGGCTCTACCTCTTGCGACAATGTCAGGTAGACAAATTGATAGTTCGGGCTGTCGGGTCGCACAATCGAGTCGATGGTCACACCGGGATAGTCGATGCTCACTGAGGCATCGCGTATCGCCGGACCGCTGACAACCAGCTGCAACTGCTTCGACTGCATGCCACTCCACCACATCGGTGGCTCTACACCGGTAATCTCATTTTTTGCCGCCGCACATCCTATCGACAGCACCGCAAGGGTCGATATTAGAAATCTTTTCATAGGTATATTATTATATAGGTAGAAATTTATGACCAAAGATATAAATAATTCTTAAATAGACAAACTGAATCGTCAACATAAACCATTTAGAGCGCGTTCCTTAAACCATAACGAAAATTTTTAGTCTAAACGTCATATTCAAAAACGACAAAAACAATGAAACGCTATCTAACATCGATAATCGTTGCGCTAATGGTAGTGTCGACGTCGGCAGCCAATTTCAGCAACGAAACGCTCAACTACGACATCGTCTACCACTGGGGCATGATATGGAAACACGCAGGACGAGCAACTCTTACGCTCCATCGCAGCGGCGACCGATGCAACTCTACGCTGGCATGCCGAACAATCTCGTGGGCTGACAAGATTTTCAAAGTTCGCGACACACTGTCGTGCTCCTTCTCCAACTCCACATTGCGCCCGACAATCTATCGCAAAAACGCTTACGAAGGCAAAAACGTGTGCCTCGACCGCGTGACCTACACCTACTCGGGCAACAACGTCCATGCCGATTGTCGCCACGAACGCCGCGGCAAAAAAGTCCAAGAAGTAAGTTTTGATGCCACCGCCCCGGCTTTCGACATGCTGAGCATATTCTACTACTTGCGCACGCTCAACTATGACAAGATGGCAGCAAACGCCACCAAAACCGTCACAGTTTTCTCCGGACACCGCAAAGAACAACTTAAAATAAGGTATGTCGGCGTCGAAAACATCGAACTTCGCGACAAAACCAAACATAAGGCGTTCCATATCAAGTTTTCGTTCACCCAAGACAGCAAGAAAAAGTCGTCGGACGACCTCGACACGTGGATTTCGATGAACAACGCGCGTATCCCCTTGATGCTCAAGGGAAAACTTCCGATTGGAGAAGTAAGATGCTACTATAAAGAATAGGAAATGTGTTATAAAAATATGTTGTACAACATATTTTTCTTGAAAAATCCTTGTTTTTGCCAAATATTGGCATTATCTTTGCAGCGTAAATGAGACGAAAATAGGTTTTAGGTTAGTAAATAATACAACATCAGGTCGGGCACCTCAAAGTTGTAAAAATTAAATGAAAAGTAATAAAGCGCCGTCAACAGTAGGCGGTGAAAAAGAAAGGAATTGAATTATGAATAATTTAGTTAACAACAACGCATTACAAAACAAAACTATTCCCTCGCACTCGTTTCATCCGAACGCATCGCTCCGTACGCACCGTTTCGGTTACGTAGCAGGGATTGAACACAAAGGCTAAGCCCTTTCTCGCAACAAAGGTTGCATCGGATTGAATCCGAATTATTTAGAGTTTTCTCATAGTTATTAATATATGCCGACTTCGAGTCGGTTTTTTTATGCAAAAAAATAGCCGGTGCCTCACGGCAACGACTATGAATAAATCTACAATCTATAAAAACATATATATTTTGAAAAAAGCGGTTTTTGCATATAATCGCCTAAAATTTGTCGAAAATCTACATAAATTTAGAGTTCCTTAAAATTTTGTACAAATGTATTTATAAAAAACATATTCAACAAGTATTTTATCTATAAATTTTCTAAAGGTGCTATAAAACATCAATAAAACACCACTTTCAACGAAAAAAACGGCTTTATTGATAAATCAGGCTGCGGAAGTAACGGCTTCGCCGTGGTTAATGGTTAGTGGTTAGTGGTTAAAGTAACTTTCCTCTAACCCATAACCAGTAACCCGAAACCACCGCCTTCGGCGGTTTTCTTCGTTTTCGCTTTGTTTTTCGCTCGCCTTGCACTAATTTTGTAAGAAATTATAGAATATGGAAAGAATCAAGGTTAAAATAGTGAATAAATCGAACAATCCGATGCCGACAGCAAGCACACCACAGGCAGCAGGAATGGACGTTCGAGCATCGTTGGCGGAGCCGGTAGTACTCGCTCCGCTGGAACGCCGACTAATACCGACAGGGCTATACATCGAATTACCCGAAGGCTACGAATGTCAGATACGTCCGCGCAGCGGATTGGCTCTCAAGTCGGGTATTACCGTGCTTAACACGCCGGGAACTATCGACGCCGACTACAGAGGCGAAATCGGTGTGATTTTGATTAATCTGTCAGCCGAACCGTTTACGGTCAACCCGGGCGAACGAATTTGCCAAATGGTGGTGGCACGTCACGGATTCGTCGATTGGGAGGCTGTCGAAACGCTCGCCGAGAGCGAACGAGGCTGCGGAGGTTTCGGACATACCGGTATCAAATAGGTTAATCATGCAAACAATAAACAAACTACGACTGTGGATATTTGCAATCGTGGCGGCTGTGGTGGCATTGCCTATGCTATCGACCACAAAAGCCGACGAAGAGCGAATACGCAAGGCAAACTACATCTACTTGGAAGCGGCATCGCGGCTGGCAAGCGACGACGTTTCGGCGTTCTACGACCTTATCAACCGCGCCTGCCAACTCGACCCCGACAACGCTACGATAGCCTACTACGCCGGCTATGCAACGTTGTTGCGCGGTCATGCACCAGAAGACAGCATCCACAACGCATTGAATAAGATGGAAGCCTTTTTCCACAGCCATCCCGAATGCTTTTACGAGAATTTCATCTACGCGCGCATTTGCGGACAAGTGGGACGCACCGACGACATGATTCGCGTGCTCGAGACGCTCATCAAAAGCACCCCCAACCACGCCTCGATGATGCGAATGATGCTTGCTGACGCATACGCCGGAAAAGGAAGGCTAAAAGATGCTATCGACGCTCTTGCGGAGGTGGAAAAGACCGAAGGTATGAGTAACGACATTTCGGCTAAGAAGATAGGCTATATGCTGGCAATGAACGACACGGCTGCCGTGCTCAACGAAGGTCAACGCGTGCTCAAGAAAACCGGCAACGGACTGTTTGGCAACATCTTGATGGGCGAAGTATATATGCGTCTGGGCAACCCCGACAGCGCATTGATGAGCTACGACAAAGCGCTGGCTATCGAGCCCGGAAACGGATATATCAACTTGGCAAAGGCTAACATCTATCGCGAGCAAGGCGACACGGACAACTATGAGCGTGAAATTCGCCGCGCTCTTCTTAACAAGGATACCGACATCGATATGAAAGTCGACATTCTAACGCGCTACATAGGCAAATCCTTGCAAGACAACGATTCGACAACCAACATCGACCAAATCTGCAATACGGTAATCGAACTGCATCCCCACGAGCCGGTACTCAGACGACTCTATGCCGACTATCTTACGTACGTACACAATTACGAAGGCGCAGCCGAGCAACTCTCGTTTGCCCTCGACGGCGACCCGTCGGACCTCAAGCTGTGGCAACGTCTGATGTGGCTCTACAACTACCAGAAAGCGTACGACAAGACAATTGAGACAGGCGACCGCGCGTTGGCCTACTACCCGGAATCGAGCGACATCTACTACATTAAAGCGAATGCCCTGAACATGGCAGGTCGCTTTAGCGAAGCCCTCGAGATGGACAGCATTGCCTTGGCAAAAGTTAACGACGACAGCTCTATCAACCGTGCCAACATATTTACACACATGGCTTCCTGCTATGAGCGCCTCGGGCAAATCGAAGAAGCCTACAAATGTTTCGACAGTGCACTTGAAGCCGCCCCCGACGACATACTGACGCTCAACAACTATGCCTACACACTATCGACCCACGGCGGCGACCTCGACCGCGCCGAAACGATGGTAAAAAAGGCTCTCGCCGGAGAACCCGAAAACTCGTCATATCTCGACACTTACGCATGGATACTCTTCTTGCGACACGACTACAAGCCGGCTTTGGAATACATCGAAAAAGCCATAAATTCCGCCGAAAATGACGAAGAAGAGCTGACCGGCGAACTGCTCGAACACTACGGCGACATTCTGTTTATGAACGGACAACCTGAGAAAGCTCTCGACTGCTGGCGTAAAGCGCTCGAACTAAACCCTACGTCGGAACTATTGCGCAAAAAGGTTGACCACAAAACATATTTCTATGAGTAAATCATTTGTAAAAATTATAGCATTTGCCGTCGTTGCCGTTGCGTTTGCATCGTGCGGCTCGCAGAAAACCGCCGAAAAGACTCAGACGGCAGAATCCATTCAGACCTACACACCGGCAACCGTTGCCGCAGAAGCAAAAGAGTGGACCGACGTAACCCTCAACGGCAAGGTGAGCATCGGCATGACGAGCAGTATGGTTATGAAGATGGTTCGCGGCAAGTCGCTGTCGATTTCGCTGCGACCGCTACTGGGCATCGAAGTGGGTAAACTCTATTTCGAAGGCGACACGGTAACCGTTGTCGACAAATATCACAACGCCTACTTGCGCGAATCCATAGGCGATTTCATGGGCGAATACATCACCGTCGCAACGCTGCAAAGCCTTTTCCTATCGCGTCCGTTCGTCGTTGGCAAAGGCACGATTACGCCCGAACTGGCATCGTTGATGGAGTCGACTAAGCCCGACGACAATCGCCATTGGCAAATGATGCCCAAACGCAGCGACAAGCGCTTTTCGTATCGCTACGAGATGGAGGAAAACCACATGCTTCAGTTCGTCCTTTCGTTGGGAACAGATACGGAATATGCCATGAACTTCGCTAAATATATGACCACTGCATGTGGCGAAATTGCCGGCGAGATAAGTTCGCGCATACCCATGGGCGGCAAAATTGTAGCCCTCGACTTGACATACAAGTCCGCAAAATGGAACACCGGGCTCACCGACGGCATCGACATTCCCGCCGACGCACGCCGACTCTCGTTCGACGACATTCTCAAACTAATCTCTAACATGTAACGAATATGGTCCGTCGAATCGTTGTGATATTGCTGACAGTCGTCACCGTAGGTGCGCTCAACGCACAGACGGTCAAGGAGATAAAACGACAAAAGAGCGAAGTGCAGGCTGAGATTAAAGAGACGTCGAAGATGCTGAAAAGCAACAAAAACGAAACTCGCAAAACTCTCAACCGACTCAATCGCATCGAAGGCGACATCGAAGCACAACAAGCCACAATCGTCGGACTCCAAAGCCAAATCGACAGCATCGAAAGCAAAATCAACACCCTCAACGACGAAATCGCTCGCACCAACGCCCAACTCGCCCGATTGCGCAGCAACTATCTTGCCGCCATCAAGAAAATGCGCGCACACCGCAGCGACAACAACGAATTGATGTTTCTGCTCTCGTCGGGCACATTCCACGAAGCCTATCGCCGTATGCGATACCTCAAGGAATTCTCTCGCTGGCGCGAAAAACGCTCGAGCGAAATCGAGGCAACTCAGGCTCGCTTGAACGAAGAAAAACGCAGCCTGGAGAACCTCCACGCCGAGAAAAACCGCACCGTGGCGACCGTCAACAGCAACAAACTCAGTCTGGAAACAAAGCGTAGCGAGCAAGCAAAAATCGTCGACCAACTGCGCGCCGAAGCTGTCGACCTGGCTCAAGTGTTGCGCGAAAAAGAAGCCGCATCACGCGCCCTCGACCAACGTCTCAACAAGATAATCGAAGAAGAGGAGCGCCGCTCGGCTGAACGTGCTCGCGCAGAAGCCGAACGTCGTAAAGCCGCCGAACTCGAAAAAGCCAGAAAGGCGGAAGAGGCTCGCAAAGCCGAAGAAGCACGCATAAAAGCCGAACAAGAGAAAAAACAAAAAGAACTCGAGCGTATACGCCGCGAGCAAGCCGAACAAGAAAAGAAAGCCGAGAAAAAGCGCCAGGAAGAACTTGCTCGCAAACAAAAAGAGATAGAACGCCAACAAGAAGAATTGCGCAAGCGCGAAGAAAAGCTCCGCCGCGAGCGCGAAGAGGCAGAAAGAGAGGCTGCTCGCAAGGCCGAAGAAGCGAAGTCGCAGAAATATATTATGGACAACGACGAAGCGTCGTTGGCAGGCGACTTTGCAGCTAACAAGGGAAAACTGCCATTCCCGATGAGCGGAAAATGTCGCATCGTCAAGCATTTCGGACGCCAAAAATACGGCGACCTGGCACACGTCGAGACCTACTGTCTGGGCATCGACATCGAAGGCTCGGCAGGAGCAACGGCACGCGCGGCGTTCCGCGGTCGTGTGTCGGCAATTTTTATGGAACCAACCTACGGCTACATTGTTATGCTCCGCCACGGCAGCTATCTCACCGTCTACTGCGGACTCGAAACAATCGACGTCAAGTCGGGGCAAGAAGTCAAAACCGGGCAATCGCTCGGACATATTGCTGCCGACCCCGACGATGCCTCAATCGGCGTGCTCCACTTCGAAGTTCGCCACGAACGAGAGAAACTCAACCCCGAAGAATGGATTCGGCTGAAGTAAAAACGTAACAGGCAAAGAGAATGATAACAATTAGAAAATATCAACCGACCGATGCCGATATGTGGAACGACTTTGTGGCACGCGCAAAGAATGCCACATTCCTCCACAACCGCAACTATATGGACTACCACAGCGACCGCTTCGACGACTTCTCGCTGATGGCATTCGACGGCACGCGCCTCATCGCCATTCTGCCGGCAAACCGCGTCGGCGATACACTCTATTCGCATCAAGGACTTACCTACGGCGGCTGGCTCATGCCCGTACGCCACTTCAATGCAGCCACGATGCTCGACGTTGCCGATGCTATGGTCGAATTTCTTCGCTCAGAAAGCATTAAAACTCTAATCTACAAGGCCGTACCGCACATCTTCCATCGCTATCCCGCAGAAGAAGACCTCTACGCACTCTTCCGCCTCGGCGCTCGAGAAATCATCACCAACATGTCGTCGGCGGTGTTCTACAGAGGCAGCGAAGTGCCCTACAACCGACGCGTTCGTCGCGCGTGTTCGCTCGCACTCGACAACGGTGTTACCGTTGCACAGTCGACCGATTATGAGGCGTTTTGGCGCATACTCACCGACAACTTACAGGAAAAATACGGCGTAAACCCGGTGCACAGTCTCGACGAAATAGTGCGACTAAGCAAGGCTTTTCCGCAGGAAATAAACCTCTATATGGCATACGCCGAGGGCGAACCTGTTGCCGGATGTGTCATCTACGACCACGGCGAAGCAGTCCATGCTCAGTATTCGTCAGCCAACCCGCACGGCGCCGAAATCGGAGCATTGGCTTACTTGTTCCACCATCTCATTGCCGACGTCTATGCCGACCGCACCTACTTCGACTTCGGCATATCGAACGAGCGCGACGGAACGTACCTCAACGCAAACTTGATAGAGATGAAGTCAGGGCAAGGCGCTCGCGGAATTGCTTACCACATTTACCAAATTGATTTATAACCTATTTACACAGCATACGTTATGAAATTCGTTTATCGCACCGAAGGCACTTGTTGCCAAGCATTTGAAATAGAAGTCGACGACAACCGTCGCATCCAAAACGTAAACTTCTTCGGAGGTTGCAACGGCAACCTTCAAGGCATCTGCTCGCTCATCAAAGGTATGGATGCCGGCGAGGTGGTCGACCGCCTGCAAGGCATTCGCTGCGGCGCAAAATCGACATCCTGCCCCGACCAGCTCAGCAAAGCCCTCCGTCAACACGTCTTGGAAGAAACAAAATAGTAACATTAAAAAAGCCACAACATTGTCACGCAAACGTAAAGAATTGCCCGTAATCGAGGGCGTAAAGATAGAAGGCGTTGCCGCCGAAGGCAAGAGCATTGCTCGCGTCAACGACTTGGTCGTTTTCATCCCCTACGGCGCTCCCGGCGACATTGTCGACATCAAAATCGACAAGAAAAAACACAGCTACGCCGAAGCGCATATCGTCCGCATGGTCGAACCATCGCCGCTTCGCTGCGAGCCCGTGTGCCAACACTTCGGCGTGTGCGGCGGTTGCAAATGGCAGCACCTGCCCTACGAAGAGCAACTCCGACACAAACGCACTCAAGTGTGCGATGCGCTGGAGCGTATTGCCAAAGTGGAGCTACCCGAAGTAAACCCTATTTTAGGCTCGAAAAAGACGCTTTGTTATCGCAACAAACTGGAATATACCTTCTCCAACAAGAGTTGGCTGACGTTCGAGCAAATGCGCAGCGGCGAAGAGTTTCCCGACCGTAACGCTTTGGGATTTCACATTCCCGGCGCATTCGATAAGGTGCTCGACATCCACAAATGCCACCTGCAAGACGACCTGTCGAACCGCATACGCTTGTTCATCCGCCGGTACACGCTCGACCGCGGCTACTCGTTCTACGACTTGAAAGCGCAACAAGGACTTATGCGTACGCTGATGGTGCGCATCGTTTCGACCGGAGAAGTGATGCTCGTCGTTGTCTTCGGCGAAAACAACCAAGAAGCGATTGCCGACGTGATGAACGCCGTGGCTGACCAATTCCCGCAAATCACGTCGCTGCTTTACGTCGTCAACCTCAAGGCGAACGACACGATTACCGACCAAGAAGTGCTTACTTGGCGCGGCAGAGACTACATCGAAGAGCGTATGGAGAATCTCACCTTCCGCATCGGCGCCAAATCGTTCTACCAAACCAACTCCGAGCAAGCCTACGAACTCTACACGGTGGCACGCCGAATGGCAGACCTCACAGGCAACGAACTCGTCTACGACCTCTATACCGGAACGGGAACGATTGCCAATTTCGTGGCGTCGCGCGCACGCAAAGTGGTTGGCATCGAGTACGTTCCGGAGGCTATCGAAGACGCAAAACTCAACTCTCAGGTCAACGGCATCGACAACACAATCTTCTATGCCGGCGATATGAAAGACATTCTTACCGACGATTTTGTGGCGCTACACGGACGTCCCGACGTGATGATTATCGACCCGCCGCGTGCCGGAATGCACACCGACGTGGTCAACGTGATTATGCGTGCCGAGCCCGAACGTATTGTCTACGTTAGTTGCAACCCGGCAACTCAAGCGCGCGACATCGCCCTTCTCGATTCGAAATATAAAGTGATTGAAGTTCAGCCGGTCGACATGTTCCCACACACGCATCATGTTGAAAACGTAGTGCGCCTCGACCGCCGATAACGGATTCTAACGCCTACGCGAGCGGAAAAACTCGGTAACTAATGCCGAACATTCTTCAGCAAGACACCCTGAGACCACCTCGGTCTTGGGGTGAAATGGTTTTTCGCAATATGTATGAAAACCGCGCTTGTCGTCAGATGCGCCATAGACGATGCGACTGATTTGGCTCCACGCGAGTGCTCCGGCGCACATCAAGCACGGTTCCAATGTGACGTAGAGCGTGCAATCCGTAAGATACTTTCCGCCCAGAGTAGCCGCAGCCGATGTAATGGCTTGCATCTCGGCATGTGCGGTTACGTCGGTTAAAGTTTCGGTGAGGTTATGCGCTCGCGCAATCACTCTGCCGTGACACACAACGACTGCGCCAACCGGCACTTCGCCCTCGGCAGCCGCAGTTCGCGCCTCGCCGAGCGCCATTTTCATATAGCGTTCGTCTTCCATTAGTTCATCTGATAAGTTAGCGACAGCACTTGAAACTCGGTGCGTCGATTGATTTGGTCGGCTGCGTCTTGGTCTTCTTCGCTCAAGCCCTTGATATAAGCCTCATCGAGAACCGTTCCTTCGGGGAATTGCGGATATAGACGATTGATGCGCTTAGTCACGGTCTTCGGCATCGTCTTGCCATAGCCGTGCGGCTGCAGGCGGTCGCGACTGATGCCTTTCGACACCAAATAGTCGATTACCGACTCGGCGCGACGATTCGACAGATTTACATTGTATTCATCCGAGCCCCAACGGTCGGTATGCGCCGCCATTTCGATTGTTACGTTGGGATTCTCGTTGAGCACCTTGACTAGTTCGTCGAGAGCTGTTACGGTTTCGGGACGCAAATCGGCTTTGTCGAAGTCGTAGTAGACGTTTTCGATGAGCGAAGGCTTGTTGATTGCCGGTAGCACGAAGTCGACCCAATAGTTGGCATCTTCGTTCGTTGTGTCCGACTCAAACTCCTGACGTTGATTTAGATAGCCTTTTGCTCCGGCAAGCATCACGTAGCGCACTCCCTGATTTAGCGCAAAGCGGAAGGTACCGTCGTCGCGAGCCACTTCTTTCTGCATCGTGCCGTCGTCGCCGACGATGCGTATTATGGCGCCCGGCACAGGTTCTTCGTCGACGTCACACACAGAGCCTTCGATGGTCACCTTCACCGGATTATACGCAAAACTGTAGATATGGTCGTAGCCTCGTCCGTCGCCGCGGTTCGACGTAAAAAATCCCTCATCACCGCGACCAAATGTGATGCCGAAATCGTCGCCCGACGAGTTTATCGGATTGCGCATATTTTCTATCTGCCAATGGTTGTCGGCGAGCGGTTTTGCCTTAAAAATGTCGAGTCCGCCCATTCCCGGATGTCCGTCCGACGAAAAGTAGAGCGTGCCGTCGGAGTGTATGTAGGGGAAATCGTCGTTGCCCGCCGTGTTGATATCCGGACCCAAGTTTAGCAGCGACCCGGTCTTTTCTTTCAACGAAATTCGCCAAATATCATTGCCGCCGTATCCGCCGGGCATATTGCTGGCAAAGTAGAGATACTCGCCGTCGGGCGACACTGCCGGGTGTCCGAACGTCGACAACGTGTCGGGAATTACTTCAAACTTCTGCGCCGCCGACCATTGTGCGTCGCTGCGCTGTGCCGTATAGATTTCGACCGACGTCGATGCATTCGGGTCGCGACGTGCCTTTGTCAGATACATCGTTTGCCCATCGGGGCTAAACGACACTATGCCTTCGTCAAACTCCGTATTGAGCTCGCCTTCGACAGCTTCAGGACGTTCCCATTGACCTTGCTCGTTTTTCTTTGCCACAAAGATATCGGCATTTTTCATACCGGTAATCTCGCTCTTTTTGTCGCCCAGAGCCTTCTCGGTGGTCGACGCCAAGTACAATTGGTCGAAGTCTGCCCCATAGAGCATAGGTGCAAAGTCGGACCGACGCGAATTCATCAGTTTGGCATATTTAACCTCGTAGCGAGTAGGCTCTTTCGCCCATTCCACGGCGTCGCGACATCCGGCAATGCCTTTGATTGCCAACGAATCGGTCGGCACTTTCGCAAGATATGCCTCATATTCGCTTATTGCAGCCGTGTAGCGACCTTGACGATGTAACGCCTGCGCCAGGTAGAGCGTCGCCGTACTGTCGGGATAGCCGTAACGACGAGCATTGGCATACGCCGCCGACGCGCGCGACGACATGTTGAGCAGTCGATAGCAATTGCCCAACTTATATGCCACCATGCCGCGCTTGTCGCGCTCTTCCTTAGCCTTCAACTTGTTGTAGACCTTCTTATATGTCACCGAAGCATCGTAGTATTCGCCTCGGTCGAATTGCTCGTCGGCTGTGCTTAGTTTTGCGCTGCGGCAGCCCGTCAACATCCACCCCAGAGCGAACAATATATATAGCGTACGTTTCATTATCACATATTTTATATTATAACGAACGCCTATACCTTTTATTGCTTTTTCGAACGTTTTTTTGGAAAAGCATCGACGCACGACGAATCGGCATCTGCCTATTGTTATGTTTTGTTAATGTACCGGTTTTGCTTTTCTATATTCCGCATTTTCGCTACATTTGGAAACTTAAAATCCACAGATTTAATACTTTGAAATTTTTAAACCGTCCATTTTTATTTATATGGAATTAAAAAACAAAATCAGTGAAGAGTTTAACAAACGCTTCAACAAGCCGGGTTCGGTGTATGCCTCGGCGGGACGAATCAACCTTATCGGCGAACATACCGACTATAACGGAGGGTTTGTATTCCCGGGAGCGATAGACAAAGTGATAATGGCAAAAATTGCGCCCAACGACACCGACAAGGTGCGTGTCTATTCCGTCGACCTTGACGACTACGCAGAGTTCGGTCTGAATGAGGCTGATGCTCCGAAGGCTTCTTGGGCACGCTACATCTTCGGTGTATGCCGGGAAGTTATTAAACGCGGAGGCATCGTGAAGGGCTTTGACACAGTGTTTGCCGGAAACGTTCCTCTCGGCGCCGGGCTCAGTTCTTCGGCGGCACTTGAGAGCTGTTTCGCTTTCGCCATTAACGACCTTTTCAACGACAATAGCATCGACAAGTTCGAGCTTGCAAAAATAGGACAGTCTACCGAACACAACTACTGCGGCGTGAATTGCGGCATCATGGACCAGTTCGCATCAATTATGGGGAAGGCAGACAAACTTATGCGTCTCGACTGCCGTTCGATGGAATTTGAATACTTCCCCTTTGCCCCGGAAGATTACGAACTCATACTCATCGACTCAAGGGTAAAACACGAACTCGCCGACTCTCCCTACAACAAGCGCCGCGCATCTTGCGAGCGTGTAGCGAAACGTCTCGGTCTGGACACTCTCCGCGATGCAACTATGCCGCTGCTCAATTCTATCCGTACCGACATCACAGCAGAAGACTATTTCCGCGCAAAATTCGTAATCGAAGAAAAAGAGCGCGTACTCGCCGTATGCGATGCACTTAACGCCGGCGACTATGAGACCGTCGGACGCATGATGTACGAAACCCATCGCGGACTGTCGGACGACTACGAGGTTAGCTGCGAGGAACTCGACTTCCTCAACGACATTGCTCGCGAATGCGGCGTGACCGGCTCGCGTATTATGGGTGGCGGCTTCGGCGGATGCACCATCAACCTCGTCAAGAAAGGCCTTAGCGACAAGTTTATCGAAACCGCAAAAACGCGATTTAACGAACGTTACGGTCACGAGCCGCAGGTCTATCCCGTTGTCATCTGCGACGGCGCGCACATCGTTGACTGATAATTTTTCCAATGGATTTCAATTTTTGCAAAAATTTTACTATTTTTGTATCTTCAAAAAAAGAAAAAACAAATACTTATGGACATAAAGCAAATCAACAAAGCAGCCGACAATATGCGTATTCTCGAGGCTGCCATGGTAGAAAAGGCGAAATCAGGACATCCCGGCGGCGCTATGGGTGGCTCTGACTTTACCAATATTTTATACTCAAAATATCTTGTATTCGACCCCGAGAACCCGCATTGGTTCGCTCGCGACCGCTTCTTCCTCGACCCCGGTCATATGTCGACAATGCTCTATGCAGCACTGTTCCTCTGCGGCAAATATACCGTCGACGACCTCAAAGGCTTCCGCCAATGGGGCTCGGTGACGCCCGGTCACCCAGAAGTTGACGTCGAACGCGGCGTCGAAAACGCTTCCGGTCCGCTCGGTCAAGGTCACGTTATGGCTGTCGGCTCGGCAATTGCCGAACGCTTCCTCGTGGCTCGCTTTGGCGACGTTGTTGCGCATAAGACTTATGCATTCATCTCCGACGGCGGTATCCAAGAGGAAATTTCGCAAGGTGCCGGACGTATTGCCGGTCTGTTGGGGCTGAGCAACCTTATCATGTTCTACGACAGCAACCGCGTGCAACTCGCTTCGATGGTCGACCAAGCATCGCACGAAGACACGGCTGCAAAATATCGCGCTTGGAATTGGAACGTCATCGAAGTTGACGGCTCCGACGCAAAGCAAATCATGGAGGCTCTCGACAACGCCAACGCCGAAACCGAACGCCCGACTATCATCATCGGTCACACCACAATGGGTAAAGGCTGCGTAACCGCCGACGGCGAAAACTTCGAGTCGCGCTGCAGCACACACGGCAACCCGCTGAGCAAATCCGGCGCAAGCTACGAAAAAACCATCGAAAACCTCGGCGGCGACCCCAACGACCCCTGGAAAGTATTCCCCGAAACTGCCGCTCTCTACGAAGCACGACGCGCCGAACTCAAAGCCATCGTTGCCGACCGCAAGGCGAAATTCGACAAATGGGCTGCCGAAAATCCCGAAAAAGCAAAAGAATTGGACGACTGCATCGCAGGTCGCCTCCCCGAAATAGACTATCGCGCAATCGAGCACAAACCCGGCATCGCCACTCGACAATCGTCGGCTGACGTTCTCGCCGAACTCGGCGCTGTGATGAATAATATGCTCGTTTCGTCGGCTGACTTGGCTAACAGCGACAAAACCGACGGATTCCTCAAAAAACGCGGCAGCCTCATTGCTCCGAACGCATTCGACGGCACATTCCTGCAAGCCGGAGTTGCCGAGCTCACGATGGCTGCAATTATGAACGGTATCGCGCTTCACGGCGGTATGCACTGCGCTTGCGGTACATTCTTCGTATTCTCCGACTATATGAAGCCCGCTCTCCGTATGGCTGCGCTCATGCAACTCCCTGTAAAATACGTGTGGACTCACGACTCTTTCCGCGTGGGCGAAGACGGTCCGACTCACGAACCCGTTGAGCAAGAGGCTCAACTCCGCTTGATGGAAGAGTTGAAAAACCATGCCGGCAAAAACAGCGTACTCGTGCTTCGTCCCGCCGACAGCGCCGAAACAACGATTGCCTGGAAAATGGCGATGGAAAACCGCGAAACCCCAACTGCCCTCATCCTGTCGCGACAGAACTGCGCCGACCTTCCTTCGACTTCGGGCGACCGCTTCGGCGATGCTTTGCAGATGGCGCGCGGAGGATACACCGTGGTCGATTGCACAAATCCCGATGCAGTCCTCGTTGCTAACGGCTCCGACGTTGCTCTGCTCGTCGGCGCTGCCGAAGCTCTTAAGGCCGAGGGTATTGATTGCCGCGTCGTGTCGGTGCCTTCTATCGGACTCTGGTTCGACCAACCCGAAGAATACCGCAACAACATCATTCCGCAAGGCGTTCCCGTTTTCGGAAAAACTTCGGGACTGCCTTCGACATTAGCACGTCTCGTCGGTCCGTCGGGCAAAGTGTCGGGCATGGAAAGTTTCGGATTCTCGGCTCCTGCCGGCGAACTCGACAAGCGTCTCGGATTCACCGTCGAACACACCGTTGCCGAAATCAAAGATTTCTTGAAAAAATAATATTATTATTTACATCGTTGAGGCTGCACCAACTGAACTGCACCCCAAAAGTTAGACGCAAAACTTTTGGAGTGCAGTTCACACCGGCGCAGCTTCTTTTTTTGCATTTTCAGGCAATTGTTGCTAAATTTGTCGGCAACATTCGACTACAAAAGCGGTCGCGCAAGCCTGTCGCCATACCCGGAGCGTAACGCCACGGTGCAATATCCCGACTCGCTCACGCCGGTGTTTATCAACCACGTCGGCCGCCACGGCTCGCGATATCCCGCAAGTTCGCACTTCACGATGCTCATCCACCGTGCACTGGAGCGCGCCGAACGCGAGAAGACCATCACGCCGCTGGGGCGTCAGTTCAAAGCTGACGTCGAGCGCGTTATCAGCGCCACGGCTAACCGTTGGGGCGAACTCGACTCTATCGGCGAGCGCGAGCACCGAGGCATTGCCGAACGCATGTATACCAACTTTCCGCAACTCTTTGTCGACTCGCACGTCCTGGCTATCTCTTCGTCGTCGCCGCGGTGCGTCCACAGCATGTATGCCGCAACCGGCGCGCTTGCCCGAAAGGCAAAAGGCATCAGCCTCTCCACATCGTCGGGTCCGGAATTCAGCCCGTTGATGCGCAATTTCGACCTCGACAGCCTATATTTAGAATATCGCCGCGACACCGCATACACAAGCACATACAAC
>SFJG01000029.1 GCA_004555955.1 Bacteroidales bacterium
GACCGTTGTTCAAGTCACCGCTCACGGAGAGTTGTGCGCCGACGACTTCGTCGTCGTGCGTCGAGTCGGTAACGAGGACACGCGGGTCTGACGAATCGTCGTCCCAAATGTAGATGTAGAAATCAGTGCCTGCCGACGAGATGCTCGAAGCAACGATTTTTCCGCCAATGACGGCGATACCCGAAAGTTGGAATAGTGCACTTTGGATGCCGTTGACGCTCAGCGAGCCCGTTTGCGCACCCGTGTAGGCATCGATAATCTTGATAGCCGGAGTGCCACCCGTTTTGCAGTGGAGAGCATAGATTTTGCCGTCTTTGAAAGCAATCGTGCGGAGATAATCGCCGGTGCCGGAGATGTCGAGCCACGAGCCGAGCGACGCATTGCCCGAGAAGTTCCAAACTTCGGTCATTTCAGTGATGTTGTCGTCAAATTCCATTTTCGCCGTAGCCGTACCTGTGAGCGAAACAGTCACAGCCGTTGCATTTGCGCTCGTTGCAGTAAGCGTTGCGCTATGGCTTCCTGCTGCTGTCGGGCTATAGGTGACGGTGATGTCAGCCGAGCCGGCGCTTTGTGCAATCGATGTAGAGCTTAGCGAGAAGAGGTCGGCGTTACGCCTTCGAGGTAATTGCCGGTTATCTTAACAGTCTTCGAGACAGGAGTGTAAGCGGTAGTTGTCAACTGAATTGATTTGTCGCTTGCTTGAATAGACGGTCCGGCAGGCAGAATCGGAGATGGTGATTGCGTAGGAGGAGTGCCGTAGGTGAAGTATGCCATACCTTGATTGGTAGAACATACCCAAGCCTCGATATAATTATTTCCGTCGGTGTTGATGACAACATCGCCTGTGCCGTTGGTGTTCTTTGTTGTCGAGCCCAGTCCGTCGGTAGGATATTCGCACACCCAAGAAGTCGAACTAAATGTTCCCGAGTCGTCGATAATCAGACGCAAACGTCCGCCTTTATACGTAGAGTTGCTGTCGCCGGCCGTACGGTCGTTGAATTTGAGGTTTGCGGCATATTTCTGACCGCGGAACATAAATTCATGATGGCAAGAGCCCCAAGTTTCGCCGGTATTTACTTGGCATTGACGAGTAGCCGTTCCGCCTGCAGTACCGGTACACCAAGCCGGATAACAGCTCTTACCATCGACCCACCAGCCTGAAGATTTCGGATAAGCACGCGAAGATGATCCTGTGGCGAGTTGAGTAGAGCCGTCGGTGGTGATGAGAGTAGAAACAGTCGACCACGCGCCGCTACTGTTGCGACGATATTCGATAACCTTAGTTTGCGAGTTCTGGTCGACGCAGAAAGCAACGCGGAGATCGCTCCAACTGCCGCCGAGTTCTATACAGTCGCCGATGCGAGCGGCACCGTTGAGGTCGGTCGAACTATAAAGGATGTAAGGATTTTCTTGGTCGTTATCCCAGCAGTATATACGAAGCTCTTCGCTGTTCGCCGCTGTAGCGAGGTTGCAAGCCACGATATGACCGTCGATGCATTTCACGTCGCAGAATTTAAGCGTTCCGCCCGTGCAGATATCTGTTTCGTTAAGGTTGCCGAGGTCTTCGCCGGTTTGAGCATTAATGACTTTTATGGCAGAATGGTCGTAGACGCAGTAGAGTTTGCCATCGTTGTAGCAGAAGTTTCGTACTTTTGAAGCATCCCACCCTTTTTGTGTTTGAGTGTTTCGTTGTTCGGAGAAGTTCCATTTTTCGTTGAGGGTGTTGCCCGGTTGCTTGATGTAAGGCTTGGCGCCACCTTTCGAAGGCGTGTCGTCGGCAGCAATGTAGGGCCAACCGTCTTTCCAATATACAGGGTCGAGATATGTTTTGCGACCTGCATCGGCATTGTTGACGTCGTAGCCGTGATAAAGAATCCAATCTTGACCTTTGTCGTCGGTCATAATTTCGGAGCAGTGTCCGGGACCTTTTACGCGGCTGTTACCGGAAAGCAATGTTGTGAAATTATTGTTGAGTGCGCTACCGCCGTTCATGTTTGTATACGGGCCGAGAACGTTTGTAGAACGAGCAACCACGAGTTGGTATGTACTTTTGAGTCCTTCGCAGCAAGAGCCTTTGGAGCCGATTAGGTAGTAGTAACCGCCGTGCTTATGAATCATCGTACCTTCGATGGAAGCCGACCAACTTGCGCCGGCTATTTTCACTTTGGAAGCGTTGGGTTTAATGCTAAGTCCGTCGTCGGAAAGCTCGATGGCATAGATTCCGCAGAAACTACCCCAGAATAGGTATTTCTTTCCGTTGTCTTCGTAGTAGCATGGGTCAATACTATTTTCGACACCGATTTCCTTACTGTTAAACAGTTTTTTTGTATCGTGATAGGGACCGGCAGGGTTTTCCGACCAAGAGCAGCCGATACCGCAAGTCCATGTGCCACCCCATTCTGAAACGGCAAAGTATAGCACATATTTGCCATTGATGTAGTTAAGGTCGCATGCCCAGGTGTCGCCGGGCAGACCGTAGCGATTGCCGGAAGGCACTTGCTCAGCTTCGCTGTATGCTTCGCGAACGTAGAACCAGTCGGAAAGGTTATAAGATTTGAAGATGGACGTCCAACCGCCGGTACGAGCGGCGTAGAAGGCGCCGTCTTGAGCTCGTATCACTGTCGGGTCGGGGAAATCCTGGTTGATTACCGGATTGCTGTAAATGCCTATATCGTTGGCACTTGCAGCTGAAAAAAGCAATAGGCTTGAGAAGAGCGTAAGTAATTGTTTCTTCATTGTATCAGTGTTTTAGATTATTTTCATTATTTAGATTATATTCGCAAATATAGTTAAATTTAGAATGTATAAATCTTATATAGGTGGAGATTTCTTATAAATTTATATTTATTAATATTTGTTAATATTATTCTAACGTGATGTAATAATGTATCCACCTGATGCTGCTATTACGGAAAACCGTCGCAAGCCGTATTTCAGTTCATGAGCTTTCCCCGAAATTGGGGCACCGGCAGCCTCGCACACATTGAAACGCGAGCCGCATTTCGAGCAAACGGCTTCGTAGTTGTCGGAGTCGATTGTCAGAACAGCGTCGGTAGTAGCTTCGACGGGGCAAGCGCGGTCGTAGGCGAGCGGTCCATCGATTCCTTCAATGAGCAGAATGCCGCCGAAACCGGTGTAGTCGGTTTCTTTGTAACTATAGTTGGCGGGGATTCGTTTGTTTTTGTTGAAATAACGGAATTGCCCATATCCCGCCACACCATAAGTGTTCCACAGTCCGGCATTGTTAAGCGCCAAGTAGGCGGGCACGGGCGGAATGCGGTCGTCATTGACTTTTTCGCAAGCCGTAAGCATTGCAAAGGTCAAGCAAAACAGAAGAACAGTCTTGAAAGTCATAGCATTATGCTAAAAGGTTGTCGATAGCAGAGTGGTAGCGTTCGAAGCCGAATTCGTCAACAGTATCGTTGAACAGGTCTGTGATACGGTCGTTGCAGAGGTTTCCAATCGAGCCGGCGTGAGTGTGGTGAACCTCTTTGACGGGTTCGAAGCGTCCGGCTTCTATGTCGAGCCCGACTTTCTTGTAAGCGTCACGGAAAGGCATACCCTCGCGAGTCAGTCGGTTGACTTCTTCGACGGAGAACATATATTTGTAGCGTTCGTCGTTAGCAACACCATCGACAACTATGATTTGCGAAATCATGCGCTCAACCATATTAAGAATCGAGCAAAGTTCATCGAAAGCGGGCAGGAATGCTTCTTTGATGAGTTGCATATCGCGGAAGTAACCCGAAGGTAAATTGTTGAGAATAAGGGTGATTTGCCCCGGTAGCGATTGGAGTCGGTTGCACTTTGCACGAGTAAGTTCGAACACGTCGGGATTCTTCTTGTGAGGCATAATCGAAGAGCCGGTGGTAAATTCGTCGGGAAGACGGATAAAGCCGAAGTTTTGCGAATTGTAGAGGCATGCATCGTAGGCGAGTCGCGACACGGTAGCGGCGATGCCGGCGAGAGCGTTTGCCACGGTTTTTTCGGTTTTGCCTCGACCCATTTGAGCGTAAACGACGTTGTAGTTCATCGAGTCGAAACCGAGCAAGCGAGTCGTCATATCGCGGTCGAGAGGGAATGAAGAGCCATAACCGGCAGCCGACCCTAACGGATTGCGGTTTACTACCTTATAAGCTGCGAGTAGTACGGTCAGGTCGTCGGCAAGGCTTTCAGCATAGGCGCCGAGCCAGAGACCGATAGACGACGGCATAGCCACTTGCAAGTGTGTATAGCCGGGAATCAGACAGTTGTGATAGCGGTCGCTTTGAGCAATCAGCGTAGAGAAAAGCTTTTTAACTGCGTGACAGACCATTTCGATTTCGGAGCGCATGAATAGCTTGAGGTCGACAAGCACCTGGTCGTTGCGCGAGCGCCCCGAGTGGATTTTCTTGCCCATATCGCCGAGTTTGCGCGTAAGCATCAGTTCGACTTGCGAATGCACGTCTTCTATTCCCGGCTCGATGACAAATCGTCCGGCAACGGCTTCTGCATAGATACTTTTCAGCTCTTTTGCAAGCACCTCGAGTTCGCTTTTTTCGAGCAAACCGATTGATTCGAGCATTGTTATGTGGGCAAGCGAGCCCAATATGTCGTACGGTGCAAGATAAAGGTCCATTTCGCGGTCGCGGCCCACGGTGTAGTCCTCTACGCCTTTATCGACTTGCACATTCTTTTCCCAAAGTTTAGATGCCATATTTTATATTTTTGTTACAAAATTACAAAAAATCGTTGAATGTTTTTACTATATAGAAATAAATAATTAATTTTGAGAGTTTTTTTAAGATTGGCCATGACAAAATATCTTATCATAGGGACCGGAGGCGTAGGCGGCTCGATAGCCGGCTTCTTGTCGTTGGCGGGTAAAGACGTAACTTGCATTGCCCGCGGCGAGCATTTGCAGCAAATACGCCAAAACGGTTTGCACCTTAAATCTGATTTGAAAGGCGACCGGTATCTGCAGGTAAAGGCTTGCACCGCGGACGAATACAACGATACTCCCGACGTTGCCATCGTAACGGTCAAAGGCTATTCGATTGACTCGATTGCCGGGTTGATTAGCCGCATCAAAAGCGACAAAACAATTTTTGTGCCGTTGTTGAACGTCTACGGCACCGGACCGCGCATTGCAGCGGCGGCACCGGGTGCAACCGTAATCGACGGACTGATTTATATCGTAGGCTTTATCTCCGCACCGGGCGAAATCACTCAAATGGGAACGACGTTTAATGCCGTTATTGGAGCGCGTCCCGAACAAGGAATATCCGCGGAGCGAATACAACGAATAGCCGACGAACTCAACGAGGCAGGGATTGCTGTTGCCGTCAGCGACGACATCAACCGCGACACGTTTATCAAATGGTCGTTCATTTCGGCAATGTCGTGCACCGGCGCTTATTTCGACATCCCGATGGGACCGATACAGCATCCCGGCAAGGAACGCGACTTTTTTGCCAACCTTGTGCGTGAAAGCACAAAAGTAGGAGAAGCGTTGGGCATCGATTTCGGTCGCGACCTGGTGGCTGCAAATCTCGCCATCATCGACCGCCTCGACCCGATGAGCACAGCTTCGTTGCAGAAAGACCTTGCGCGCGGACACGTGTCGGAAATCGACGGACAATTGTTCAAACTTGTCGACCTGGCTCACAGCCTCGGCATCCCGACGCCTACCTATAATCTTCTGATTGAACGATTTAAAAACCCAAAAAAATAATCAACTCCCCCTACACCTTAGGGCACTATCTAATCTATTTTAAATTAATATCAAAAACACTATGCGAACATTTGTAACAACAGTAATGCTATTCGCAATCACTCTTCTGACGGCAACGGCGCACGCGGAGATACGACAGAGCCAGGTAAACTTCGCTGACCCGTACATCTTGCTTGACGGAGATTACTACTACGCCTATGGCACAAACCACGGCGACGGTATCGAAGTGTGGCGTTCGAAAGACTTAACCGGTTGGGAATACCACGGACTTGCTCTCCATAAGGATAATTGTACGGAGAAACAATGGTTTTGGGCTCCTGAAGTTTATCACAAAAACGGCAAATACTATATGTATTTTTCCGCCAACGAGCATCTGTTCGTTGCAACATCCAATTCGCCGCTCGGTCCATTCGTTCAGCAAGGGAGCTACCAAGTCAAGAACTTGATAGGCTCGGAAAAGAGCATCGACTCGCACGTGTTCTTCGACGACGACGGCTCGGCATGGCTCTTCTTTGTGCGCTTTACCGACGGAAACTGCATATGGTCGTGCAAACTCAACAGCGACTTAATAACTCCCGTAGTCGGCACGTTGAAGAAATGTATCAACGTTTCGCAATCGTGGGAACAAGCCTTGGGCCGCGTAAACGAAGGTCCTAACGTTGTTAAACATAACGGAATCTATTACCTCACATATTCGGCTAACGACTACCAAAGCCAGAATTATGGCGTCGGTTATGCCACCTCGTCGAGCATCGGCTCCGGCTCGTGGTCGAAATATTCGGGAAACCCGATTCTTATGAAGGTGGAAGACCTCGTCGGTACGGGGCACCACACATTGTTCAAAGACAAATCGGGCGCCCTGAAAATCGCTTTCCATGCTCACAACTCAACATCGAGCGTACATCCTCGAAAACTCTATATCGGTGATGTCTATTTCGACGGCAACGTGCTTCGCTACAACTTCGGCAAGCAGACCCTGCGTCCACTCGGCAGAACCGAAGCGCTCGGATATTTGGAAG
Organism: Bacteroidales bacterium; assembly: GCA_004555955.1. Lineage (GTDB taxonomy): Bacteria > Bacteroidota > Bacteroidia > Bacteroidales > Muribaculaceae > Limisoma. The sequence continues at coordinate 6,733 of SFJG01000029.1, forward strand.
AAAAATGGAATGTGTCCGAAAAACGCGCCAATGCAACTTCGAAAGGCTATGACGCTACGAAGATTCGCAACTTCTGCTACCAAAACGGCAAACTATATTGCGTCTACAACAATAGCGAAATCATCATCCTAAATGCCACCACCGGCGCTTATCTCGGCAAACTTAAAGAAGGCGACATCTGCACCGGCGGCACGCTTAAGTTCTGCGACGTGAAATGCTTCGACGGACACATCGTGGCTTGCAACCTCGCTACAGCGGCGAAAGGCGAAGAACTTCGTCTATACTGTTGGGACGACGATACCCAAGACCCGACACTAATCTACAACTCAACCAACCTCTACGGCGCAAGCCGATTGGGCGACTGCATGGAAATCGCTCCCGACAGTGGTTGGGCAGACAATCTGTGGATTAACTTTGCAAACGACGACGGTACGACATGTCGTGTATTCGAATTGCACCGAACAACAGAAGGTTGGGCGGAAAACGACTGGGTGGTAACTACCGATGGAACAAATCGCTATGCAGCCGGCGGCTCCGTTCGCGCATACCCCAACGGCGGCTTGTGGTGGATTGACGGTTTGGCTGCCAACCCATCGTTCTTCTACATCAACAACGGTAAACTCAGACGCAATATTGAAATTACCGACGTTGGCAGCTGGGGCTCATGCCACCACGAATTCACTTTCCGCGGGTTCAAATATAACGTCAACCTCAAATACGACAACCGCCTCAACGGTCGCTGTCGCTTGCAGGTGGACGACGCCGGCGACTATTCGCATACCACTTTCCTCGGCGAATTTCCCGCCGACGGCCTCGGCTCAACAACCAAGAATGCCAACGGTACCGGCGACGTAATCGTCGACACCGACGGCACAAACTATGTGCAAATTTGGGTACTTTCCTCCGAGCAAGGGCTTTGCTGCTATTCTCAAGGCGATGTGCCCAAAAACCAAGCCGTGATGTCGGGCGATTTCCTCCCCGTAGAAAAGTGGAACTTCTCGCAAGCAGCCGGAAATGCTTCCGAAGTCGGCTTTGACGCTACCAAAATCAACAACTTCTGCTACGGCAACGGTAAACTATTCTGCGTCTACGACCACTCAGCCATTAAAGTCCTCGATGCACAAACCGGCGCTTATCTCGGCGATATGTCGCTCGGCGACGCCGTTACAGGTGGAACTTACACACTCAGCGACGTCAGTTTCGTCGACGGACACTTGTTTGCTTGCAATTATGCTACAGAAGGGCAGCAATTGAGAATTTACCAATGGGAAAACGAGCAACGCGATGCCGACTTGATGTATTCAACAACCGACTTTATGGGCGCTACTTCGTTGGGCAGAAATATGCAGTTCAACAAAGGCGCTACCTACAGCGGTCCGCTTTGGATTTCGTTTGGCAACGACAACGGCGCGGAATTTAAAATCATCGAATTCCATCGTATGTCCGACGGCAATTGGGAACAGAAAAAGTCGATAGTCACAGCCGACGGCTCGTCACGCTTAGTTGTCGGCGACAACGCAAGAGTATATCCTTGGGACGGCCCGTTCTGGATTGACGGTAACGACTGCAAACCGACTTTTGTAGCCGCTAACTCCGACGGAAAAATCGTGCCTGTTTGCACTGTACCAACCACCGACAGCTGGGGCGCATCACATGCGGAATTCTACTGGGGCGAAAAGAAAATCTCCGCAAACCTACGCTTCGACGATAAGGCAAACGGCCGTGCACAACTCATTCACGACCAAACCGGCGATTATGCTACCACCGCAGAGTTTGCAGTATTCCCCGCAGCCGGACTCGGCTCGACTCAAAATACGTCGGGTGCTGCTGACGTAATCGTTCGCACCGACGAATCGTCATACTTTGAAGGTTGGGTATTCTCCGAAGGTCAAGGCATTGCATACTACAACTTCGGAACTGTGCTCCGCGTAGAACCCACCGAATTCGGCGCAATCAAGCCTGTCGAAAAATGGAACCTGTCGAAGCAACGCAACAACGCCACTTCGAAAGGCTACGATGCTTCTAAAATTCGCAACTTCGGTTACCAAAACGGTAAACTATATTGCGTATATAACAATAACCAAATCAAGGTGCTCAACGCACAAACCGGTGAAGACCTCGGCAACCTCAAGAAGGGTTCTATCATCAAAGGCGGAAACCTCGAACTCAGCGACGTCAAGTGCTTCCAAAACCACATCGTGGCTTGTAACCGCGCTCTTCCCGGAGAAGAATTCCGCGTTTACGTATGGGACGACGACACCAAAGAACCATACTTGCTCTATAATACCAATGAATTCGGTAGCATGGCAAGCATCGGCGACTGCCTCGACGTTGCTCAAAACTGCAACTTCGACACCAACCTTTGGTTGAACTTCTGCAGCGATACCGGGTCGAAAACCACGGTGCTTGAATTCCATCGCGATTCTTCCGGCGTTTGGAGTCGTTACGAAGTCAACGTCACCAGCGACGGCACAAACTACTTCCACGCAGGCGATAACGCACGCGCTTATCCTAACGGCGGCGTGTGGTGGATTGACGGCAACGATTGCCAACCTACATACTTTGTGCGCTGCTCAAATGGCATCCAACCGTCGAAGACGCACCCCGTAGCCAATGAAACTTGGGGCGGCTCGCACCATGAATTCACCTATCGTGGAAACGTCTACACCATTGCTCCGGTATTTGACGACCGCATCGAAGGCAACACCGACTCTTATTATAAAGGTGGAAAAATGCGCCTCGAATTGCTTACAAACTATAACTACGCAAAACTCTACGACCGCGGATACTATCCTGCAGAAGGTCTTGGCGACGTGCAAAACCCCGACTGCACGGCCGACTGTATGTTTAACACCGACAAGCAAACCTACGGTGAACTTTGGGTGTTCTCTACCAATCAAGGCATTGCTTACTACGCTTGGGGTGATGTGCCTCCACAAAACCCGGAACCGGTAGAAATCCTCACACCGACAATTACGGCAAGTGCATCCTCGCTCAACTTCGAAACGACGGCTTATTCGGAAAAATCTGCAACCGTAACGATTTCCGGTCAAAAACTTACCGGCGACATCAACCTTGCTGTGTCGGGGGCTAATGCGGGAGCGTTCAGCTTAAGTAAATCGACGATTTCTAAGGATGAACTCTCGGCGGATGTCGTTGTGACATTCTCTCCGGATAAAGCAGGAACATATTCGGCTACGCTGACGGCTTCGAGTGTCGGCGCTAAGGCTGTGACTGTTTCGCTCACAGGTACGGCTACGGCGAAAATGGATTTCGACGACAACGTAACAATGCTTACCGAAGGTTGGGTCTACAGCGCAACTAAGGGCAACACTGCCGAAGCTTCTTGGCTCTCGCTCGTTGCTCCGCTCACCCGCGACATCGCTTACCACAACGGAAAGCTCTACGTCGCTAAGGGTAATGGTTCGGAGTTTGGCATCGCCATAGTCAACGCAACCACAGGTGCGAAAATCGGCGATTTGAACGTTGAAGGCATATCAGGCGGAACTTATCCTATCGGCGGTCTGAATGTGATTGGCGGAAAACTTATCGCATCTTGCTCGGCTGCTGCGAACCACAACCTTAAGGTGTATATGTGGAACGACGACTCGTCGGCTCCGACTACGATTCTCGACTCCGAACCCGCTGCTCGCGGCAGCATCATTGCCGGCGACCGCGTAAATGTTTCGGGCGACTTGACAAACGGCAAACTTATATTCTCCGACGGTGCGAAAATCGTTACTTATGCAGTGACCAACAGCTCGGTAGCCACCACGCCTACAATCCTCACTTTAGCAAAGTCGCTCGGTTCATACCGCGGACTTGCCGACATAACTCTTATGAGTGACGGTACATATTGGTTGACAGCGAAAGATAATCCTCCTACGCACATTGCAGCCGACGGCTCTATCATCGAGACAGTCAATGCAACATATGCTAACGGCTATGCCGTAGGTGCTAAAATTATCGATTTCGGCACAAATAAGTATATGGCAGCGATGACCTACCTCAATGCGTCGAATTCGACACTTGCCGATGGTGCGTTCACCTTTACCAACATCACCGGCGGAATCAACGTCAACGAGCCGCAAACATATCCGCAAAATGCCACTACCGGTCTCGGAGCAACGCGCAACGCCAACTTTACGCAATCGATCATCAGTGCAGTCGAAGACAACACGTTGAAAATCTGGGCATTGTCGTCATACCAAGGTATTGGTTATTGGTATTACAACGGCGAAAGTCAATCGGCAGTTGAGACAATCAGCGCCGGCGCAATGCGAATCGGCTACAACGGACGCGAAGTCAGCGTAACGGGTGCCGACGCAGCACGCATCAGCGTATACTCGACCTCCGGCGCAATGGTAGCCGACGTACGCGGCGAAAACGCGCTCAACGTATCGTTGCTCGCACGCGGCGTCTACATCGTCCGCGCCATCGACCGCAACGGCAACATCGCTACAAGCAAGATACTCAGGTGAGAGGTAAGAGGTAAGAGGTAAGAGGAAAGAGAAAAGAGGTAAGAGCGGGCGAACTTGGCTCACTCTTACCTCTTTCTTTTTTATGTCTTTTTCTGTATTCTATAAATTTGTTTTTGCGAGCATTTTGCAGTAATTTTGCCGTCTAAAGACAAGAAAACAAATCGATTATGAAGAAAACGATAATTACGGTTGTTGCATCGTTGGCAACTGTTAGTGCAATGGCAGAAACGCCGTTGTGGATGCGCTATGCGGCAATTTCACCCAATGGGGAGGAGATTGCTTTTTGTTATAAAGGTGATATTTATAAAGTCGACGTCAACGGCGGCGAGGCTCGTCGGTTGACTACCCAAGAATCGTACGAAACGATGCCGGTGTGGTCGCCTGACGGACGTCAGATTGCTTTTGCGAGTGACCGTTTCGGGAACTTGGATATATTCGTAATGCAATCGACGGGCGGTCAGGCAAAGCGATTGACTTATTATTCCGGAGCGGAACGTCCATGGGCATTTTCGGAGGATGGTAAAAATGTAATCTTCTCGGCATCGATTTTCGACCCGGCAGAGAGTGCGTTGGCACCCGAAACGGTGATGACTGAACTCTATGAGGTGTCGATCGAGGGAGGTCGGTTGCATCAGTTGCTTGCAACGCCTGCCGAAATGGTGTCGTTCTGCGGCAAGAAGATGCTTTATCAAGACGTGAAAGGTTTTGAGAACCAATGGCGTAAGCATCACACATCGTCGGTGACTCGCGACATTTGGGAATATGACTTCGTCAGCGGACGTCATACGAATTTGACCGAGCACGCCGGCGAAGACCGCAATCCGTTGTATAGCCCGGACGGAAAAACTATGTATCTTCTGAGCGAGCGCGATGGCGGTTCGATGAATGTCTATTCGATGCCTGTAGTGAAGGGCGGCAAGGTTAGCGCAGTTACGTCGTTCAAGACGCATCCGGTGCGTTTCCTCTCGATGAGCAAGTCGGGTAAGTTGTGCTACACCTACGATGGCGAAATCTATACGCAACTGCCGCCGGCAAAGCCTGCGAAAGTTAAGATAAGCATAATCGACGACGGTGCCGATTTGCCGAAGACGATAGGCATAAGTAGTGGCGTGACGGCTGCAGTGCCGTCGGCCGACGGCAAGCAGGTGGCTTTTGTGTCGCGTGGCGAGGTTTTTGTCACTTCCGTGGAATATCCGACAACCAAGCGTATCACCACAACCGAAACGGGAGAAGCTGACGTATGCTTTGCTCCCGACAATCGTTCGATTGCATACGCTGCGGAACGTAATGGCGTGTGGGGCATCTATCGTGCAACCATCAAGCGTAGCGAAGACCTGAACTTCCCGAATGCAACACTCGTCGACGAAGAGCGTTTGACGCCCGACGACGGTATCGACCGTGAGTCGCCGAAGTTCTCGCCCGACGGGAAAAAACTCGCCTTTATCGAGGGCGAAAACAAACTGATGGTAATTGATTTGGACAGCCGAAAGATTCAGCAAGTGACCGACGGGTCGCTCTGGTTCGAATTCGGATTCAGTTACAGTTGGTCGCCCGACAGCAAATGGTTTGCGTTGGAAATTATCGGAAACGGTCACGACCCGTACAGCGATGTGGCAATCGTCAAGGCAGACGGCAGCCAAAAGCCGATAAACATTACGCAAAGCGGCTATTTCAGCTCGAATCCGAAGTGGACACTCGATGGCAATGCCGTGATGTTTACAACCGACCGCTACGGAATGCGCAGCCATGCTTCATGGGGCTCGCTCAACGACGTTATGCTCGTGTTTATGAATCAAGATGCCTACGACAAATATCGTCTGAACAAGGAGGACTACGAACTGCTTAAGGAACTTGAGAAAGAGCAAAAGAAGAATGCGTCGAAGGACGAAGATAAGGATAAAGACAAAAAGGATAAGAAGGATAAAAAAGACAAAAAAGACAAAAAAGAGTCGGCATCCGATGACGAAACGAAAGATATCAACGTTGAAATCGATGGCATTGAAGACCGAATTGTGCGCTTGACCGGCAATTCTTCGAAAATCGCCGATGCCGTAGTGACGAAGGACGCTGATAAGTTGTTCTTCTTGTCGTCGTTCGAAAAAGGTTATGACTTGTGGAAGATTGACCTTCGCGAGCACAAGACGAGTCTAATCAAGAAACTTGACGCTTCGTGGGCTAAGTTGGAGCTCGACCAAAAGGGCGACAACCTGTTCATTCTCGGTAGCGGTTCGATGCAAAAGATGGGTGTCGTAGGCGAAAAACTCGACAAAATATCGTTCTCGACAACGATGACTTTCGACTGTGCAGCTGAACGCGACTACATGTTCGAGCACGTTTGCCGCCAAGAGGCACGCCATTTCTATAACACCAATATGCATGGCGTTGATTGGAAGAAAATGACAGCGGCTTATAAGAAATTCTTGCCGCACATCAACAATAACTACGACTTCGCCGAAATGCTCAGCGAAATGCTTGGCGAACTCAACGTGTCGCACACCGGTAGCAGTTATCGTCCCGGCTCGTCGGGCGACGCAACGGCAAACCTTGGTTTGTTCTACGATTGGAACTATACCGGCAAGGGTATGCTCGTTACGGAAGTGGTCGAGGGAGGTCCGTTCGACCGCGCTTCGTCGAAGGTTAAGAAAGGCGTTGTTGTGGAGAAAATTAATGGCGAAGCGTTCGATAGTCAGTCGAAATTCTTCAGTCTTCTCAACAAACTGACCGGCAAAAAGACACTGATTTCGCTGCGCGACCAAGCAACCGGCGATACATGGGACGAAGTGATAAAGCCGATTACCAACGGCAAATTCAATGAATTGCTCTACAAGCGTTGGGTGGTCAATCGTGCTGAAGACGTTCGCAAATGGTCGAACGGCCGTTTGGGTTACGTCCACATAGAATCGATGAACGACGACAGTTTTCGCACAATCTATTCCGACATTCTCGGCAAGTATAATAAGTGTGAGGGCATCGTTGTCGACACACGCTTTAACGGAGGAGGACGTTTGCACGAAGATATCGAAATTTTGCTCAGCGGCGAAAAATATCTCACGCAAGAATATCGTGGACGTGAATCCTGCGATATGCCGAGCCGTCGCTGGAACAAGCCTTCGATTATGTTGCAATGCGAAGCCAACTATTCGAACGCACACGGCACTCCGTGGGTTTATAAATACAAAAAACTCGGTAAACTCGTCGGAGCTCCCGTACCGGGTACGATGACCAGTGTGTCGTGGGAAAACTTGCAAGACCGCTCGTTGATTTTCGGTACACCGATTATCGGCTATCGCACGGCGCAAGGCAATTTCCTCGAGAACACACAACTCGAGCCTGATATCCTCGTGCTCAATGCGCCTGAGACCATCGTTAAAGGCGAGGACAGCCAGTTGCGTACGGCTGTCGACGAGCTTCTTAAGGAAATCGACGCTCGTAAGAAATAGTTGAGGGAGAGCAGACTGTTGAAAATGACAGCAAAACACGTCAATTCGATGCCTGTTGGCAAAGTTTATCGGACGTCGGCATCCCTACTATCCGTAATCGTTGTTCTTGTTGTAGCGTTGTCTTTTCGCGTGTATTACATCTCGCAAAAAGCAAGCCTCGAAGGCGACGAACTGACGTCGCTGACGTTGGCTTACAACGCAACGGGGTGGGGCGATGATGCCTACGCTGCGGATTCGGTCTACACGGCGCAGCAACTCCGACAGTCTCTATACGTAGACGACCGAGGCGGATTGGAAGGCTATGCCGACGACATCGCATCGCTATGGCGCGACAACCGCGACGGCTCACATGCTTCGCTCTACTATATGGCTTTGCGCACTGCGCTCATCGGTCAGAATGTGCCCGATATTCGCCCTGTCATTATTCGTGCCTTCGGGCTGAACCTGCTCTTTTTCGTGGCATCGTTCGTCGCTATGCTATGGTTGCTACGGCAACTCTTTCCCGGGCGGCGCTATTTGACGGCAGTGCTATTGGCGGCGGCATACCTCAATCCGGCAGCGATTTCCACCACGTTGCTCGTCCGCGAATATCAGTTGGCTGAAGCGCTGATGGTGGCATTTACAGCCGCTACCGTTGCGCTTTGTATGTATGCGAAGAGCCACGGCAGAATAAAGACGAGCCATACTGTTTTTGTCGCCTTATCGGCGGCGGCTTTGGTTTCGGCAGGCTATTTCAATGCAGTCTATGCCGTGCTCTTGTGCGTGGCTTCCTATGCGTATTGCCGACGACTGTTGCCGCTTTGTGCGCAGTTATCTTTCCCGGCAATAATTGTTGTTGCCGTCATTCTTTGCAAAGTTTTTTATTCGGGATTCTTCAACTTCCTTTCCGACGACCGAACGACCGACGTGGCGACTATGCTGTCGGGAGGCAACACATGGGCACACTTATATTACGGTTGCACGAAATGCGTCAAGATGATGTCGCTCGACGTCTTAGGCTTGCCGCTTACGGCGCTCGTTGCAGTGCTTGCGATAGTCAGTATGTGGCGCGGCAAGAAAGCGGAAATGCCATTCGAACGGGTGTCGGTGTGCGTCGCAATTTGGTTCGTTTTGGCGATGATACTTGCTCCGTGGAAGCTGAATCGCTATGTGTGTGCCGCCGTGCCGATTTTGGCGGCATGCAGTGTGTGGTGGGTTTGCGAAATTTCTCGTCCCAAGCACAAAACAGTTGCCGTCTTTGCCGTGCTGTTGCTTGTCGGCAACACATTGTTTGCCGATAGGGTAGACTATTTGAACAATGAGTCGGTCGATTTTCCGAATGATAAATGCGTTGTGCTCTATGGCAAAACTCCCGGCGACCGCAATATGTTGACTCTCCTGATTCCTCATCTTTCTGACGGGCAGCAGTGCGTGGTTGTGTCGAACATTGCCGACGTCGGTCGCTTTGTTGACGCCGATACGGCGAGTGTGTTTGCCGATTCGGCGTTGCCCGAACTGAGCAATTCGCCTTTGTTGGCGGATTCGCAACCATTTAACCCCTGGCTGAGTCGCTACAACATTTTGCTGCAAAAAGCAAGTACATCCGAACGCTAAAAAACAGTGACATCATTTTTAGAATTTGATACTTATGGCTATAAGTAAGAATGCGATAATCGGATATCCGGCGGGGATTATCACCGGCATCACTTATGGACTTAACCCGCTCTTTGCTATCCCGTTGATGGCACAAGGAGCGGCAATCGAGTCGATATTGTTCTTTCGATATGCGATAGCGGTGCTGGTCTTGGGATGTTACCTGCTGATTCGAAGAGGGTTTGTCAAGTTGAGTATGCATCAAGTCTGGGTGTTGTTGGCGCTCGGGGTGCTGTATACGATGAGCAGTCTGTTGCTGTTTGAGTCATATCAATACATTGCCTCAGGCTTGGCAACCACCTTGGTGTTTCTCTATCCGGTGATAGTGGCGCTCATAATGGTATTCTTGGGAGTAGTGCCGTCGTGGCCGGTATGGCTTGCAATAGCCGCCACGTTTGGAGGCGTAATTATGATGACGCAAGGAGAAGCAGGGCATACAATCGACCCGTTGGGTGTGATTCTATCGATAGGGTCGGCAATCTCTTACTCACTATTTATCGTCATCATTAATCGAAATCGCAAGATAGCCGACATCTCCAACACACTATTGACCTTTGCCACACTATGCGTAGGCGCAATAATCTTTCCGGTCAAGATGTTGCTCTCGGATGTAACTATGATGAATGGAATCGAAGGCGTCGGGTCATGGTTTAACCTATTGGGATTAGCCATCTTGCCGACCATCGTATCGACGGCAACGCTGGCTTTGGCAACACGCAACATCGGTGCAACGAAAGCGTCGGTGTTGGGCGTATTCGAGCCGATAACGGCTATGCTTGTCGGCACGCTAATGTTTGGCGAGCCATTGACTATGAGTATAATCGTGGGTATCAGCATCGCCATAGTGGCAGTAACCCTAATGATAAGCCTTACGAAAAGATAAGAGCGCTCTGATTATAATTCGTTTTATCGGACAGCAAGAATTTTTTCAAAAATAACAAGTTTTTTTGCCAAAAGTGTTGCATTTTGAAATATAATCACTACATTTGCAAAAAGAAACGACACAAATGACGAAAAATTACTTTGCATATTATTTCTTTTACTTTTATTTTAACAAGAATAAAAGCGGGATGGTATGTGAGTAATCGAAATATAATTAAAACCATATAATCCCGCTTAAGTGCGGGATTTTTTTGTAAACGATGAAGAAAAGAGTAACCATACAAGGCGTAAAAGGCTGCTTCCACGATGCTGCGGCGCGTGCATATTTTGCCGGAGAAGATGTTGATTCGGTGCCCTGCGAGACGTTTCCGAGTATGTTCGAAACGCTCAAGACCGACGCTTCGCTCATCGGCATTGTCGCTATCGAGAATACCATAGCCGGAAGCCTGTTGCAGAATCACGAATTGTTGCGGCTTAGCGGCTTGACTGTTGTCGGCGAATACAAAATGCGCATATCTCACGTGCTGGCAGCGCTGCCCGGGCAGACCATCGACGAACTCACCGAGGTCAATTCCCACCCGATGGCTTTGATGCAGTGCGAGCAGTTTCTTTCCGGCCATAAGAACTTGAAAATGGTTGAGAAAAACGACACGGCAGGGAGTGCTCAAGAGATTGCCGAGCAGAAGTTGTTCGGTCACGGCGCTATTTGTGGAAAATATGCCGCCGAACTCTACGGGCTTAACGTGCTCGTCGAAGGCATAGAGACGAATAAACGCAACTTTACGCGTTTTCTCATCGTTGCCGACCCGGTTATCGAATCCGAATTGGTCGACCGTAAGCACATCGACAAGGCTTCGCTGGTGTTTACGCTTCCCCACACTCAAGGGAGTCTTGCCAAGATATTGACAATTTTCTCGTTCTACGACATCAACCTTTCGAAGATACAGTCAATACCCATCATCGGGCGCGAGTGGGAATATCGGTTCTTCATCGACCTTACATTCGACGACTTTACGCGCTATCGTCAGTCAATAGAGGCTGTGCGCCCGCTTATACGTGATTTTAGAATATTAGGAGAATATACAGAATTCAAAGCGAATGAAAGCAAGTAGAATAGAGCCGGCACAGCGAGTGTCGATGGTTAAGGAATACTATTTTTCCAAGAAACTCAAGGAGGTTGCACGCCTGAATGCCGAAGGTCGCGACATCATATCGTTGGGCATCGGAGGTCCCGACCGTCCGCCGCACGCCCGCGTCGTCGACACTCTCTGCGAGTATGCTCATCGCAGCGATACGCACGGCTATCAACCCTATGTCGGTCCCGTCGAACTTCGTCAGGCGTATGCCGATTGGTATCGCCGTTGGTACGGCGTAGAACTCAATCCGGCTAACGAAATTCAGCCGCTTATCGGTTCGAAAGAAGGCATCTTGCACATCACTTTGGCTTTTGTCAACCCCGGAGATGGCGTTTTGGTGCCAAATCCCGGCTATCCGACCTACACGTCGGTAAGCCGATTGGCAGGTGCCGAGATTTTCACATACAACCTCAAGGAAGAAAACGCGTGGTATCCCGACTTCGACGAGTTGGAGTCGATGCCGTTAGACCGCATTAAACTCATGTGGGTCAACTATCCCAATATGCCGACAGGGGCACCTGCTACGCACGAGTTGTACGAGAAAATCGTCGACTTCGGCCGACGCCACAACATCTTGATTGTCAACGACAATCCTTACAGTTTTATACTAAACGACAACCCGATAAGTATGCTCTCGGTCGAAGGAGCAAAAGATGTGGTGATTGAGATGAACTCGTTGAGCAAGTCGCACAATATGGCAGGATGGCGTATGGCAATGTTAGCGTCGAATGCGCAGTTCGTCGAGTGGGTGCTAAAGGTTAAGTCGAACATCGATTCCGGTCAATTCCGTCCGGCAATGCTTGCCGCCGTCGAAGCGCTCAAGTGCGACAGCGACTGGTTCGACGAACTCAACGCTGTCTACGCACGCCGTCGCAGAGTTGCCGAACGCATTATGGACGCGCTCGGTTGTACGTTCGACCCACGTCAGCGAGGACTTTTCTTGTGGGGAAAAATTCCCGATGCGGCGGAATCGTCCGAGAAGTTTGCCGACAACATTCTCTACAACGCACGAGTGTTTATCACCCCCGGATTTATCTTCGGCAGCAACGGCGAGAGATTTATCAGAATCTCACTTTGCGCAACCGAAGAAAAAATGGAAGAGGCATTAACAAGAATAAAACAAACAATATAGATATGGAAACCATTAAACCTATACAATTTAAAGGAGTCGACAACAAGCGACCGATAATCATAGCAGGTCCGTGCAGTGCCGAGACAGAAGAACAAGTAATGTCGACGGCAACCGATTTGGCTAAAGCAGGGATAAAAATCTTCAGAGCAGGCATCTGGAAACCTCGCACCAAGCCGGGCGGCTTCGAAGGTATCGGCGAAGAAGGCCTCGTATGGCTCGAACGCGTGCAAAAAGAGACCGGTATGCTCGTGGCTACCGAAGTGGCTACGCGCCAACACGTTGAGGCAGCCCTCAAGCACGGCGTCGATGTGCTCTGGATTGGCGCTCGAACCTCGGCAAATCCTTTCGCTATGCAAGAAATCGCCGATACGCTCAAAGGCGTCGACGTGCCCGTGCTCGTCAAAAACCCGGTCAACCCCGACTTGGAACTCTGGATTGGAGCAATGCAACGTCTCCACAATGCCGGAATAACCCGCATTGGCGCAATCCATCGCGGATTCAGCGCATACGGCAAACACCTCTATCGCAACATGCCGCAATGGCACATCCCAATCGAATTGCGCCGTCGTTTGCCAAACATGACCATCTTCTGCGACCCCTCACACATCGGTGGTAAGCGCGAACTCGTCGCTCCGCTCTCGCAACAGGCTATGGACCTCGGATTCGACGGTTTGATTATCGAATCGCATTGCGACCCCGACTGCGCCTGGAGCGACAAGAGTCAACAAGTTAATCCCGAAGTGCTCAACTTCATTCTCAACACATTGGTAGTGCGCGACACAACACAAACCACCGAAAGCCTTACGCTCCTGCGTCAGCAAATCGACCAAATCGACGGCGAAATCATCGAGGCGCTTGCCAAACGTATGCGCGTAAGCCGCGAAATCGGTCAGTACAAGAAAGAGCACAGCATGCCCGTCCTACAGACAGGACGCTACGACGATGTGCTCAACACGCGCGCTCGCAATGCCGAAGAAATGGGCATGAGCGGCGACTTTATGAAGACCGTCTATCAGGCTATCCACGAAGAATCGGTTCGTCAGCAAATCGAAGTGTTGAACAATAGACTTTAGTAACGATGAGAATACTTATTATAGGCGCAGGCAAGATGGGGACATTCTTCTCCGACCTGCTCTGCTTCAAGCACACCGTAGGCATCTTCGATACCGACCCGCAACGGCTTCGCTTCACCTTCAACACCCAGCGAATGACCGACCCCGAAGAAATACGCACCTTCAACCCCGAACTCGTCATCAACGCTGCTACCGTCAAGTTTACACTCGACGCATTCCGAATGGTGATGCCATACGTCGCTAAAGAGTGCATCCTTGCCGACATCGCATCCGTCAAGACCGGTTTGCCCGAATTCTATGCCGATTGCAACCACCCATTCGTCAGCACACACCCAATGTTCGGACCAACATTCGCCTCGTTGAGCAATCTGTCGAACGAAAACGCCATCATCATCTCCGAAGGCGACCATCTCGGCAAAATCTTCTTCAAAGACCTCTACAGCGAACTGCATCTCAACATCCGAGAATACACGTTCAAAGAACACGACGAAGTGATTGCATACTCATTGTCGATACCATTTGCGTCAACCCTCGTTTTCGGTAGCATAATGAAGCATCAAGACGCTCCCGGTACAACCTACAAACGACATATGGCAATCGCACACGGGCTAATGTCGGAAGACGATTACTTGCTCACCGAGATACTTTTCAATCCAAACACAATAAGCCAATTGACCAACATCCAAGAAAAGTTAGAGCAACTCAAAGAAATCATCGCACGAAAAGACTCTGCCGCCATGCGCGACTTCCTCGAGTCGGTTCGCCAAAACTTAAAGTAGGGCACACGTTTACGGATGATGGTACGGCTCATTGTTGAGAATAGTGAACGCCCGATATAACTGCTCCGTAAAAATCAGCCTAATCAAATCGTGAGGAAATGTCATTTTCGATAATGATATTTCCTCATTTGCTCTGCTATGGACCTCCGCCGAAAAACCATAAGGACCACCGATGCAGAACACCAGCCGACGAGGCACCGTCTGCATCTTCTTCGCAATAAATGCAGAAAACTCCACCGACGTGCGCTCTCGACCATGCTCGTCGAGCAAAACTACATAGTCGGAACGCTCCAGCGTCGCCAAAATATTATTGCCCTCAGCCACCTTCTGCTGCTCTTGGCTAAGACTCTTCGACGTGCGAGCATCAGCAATATACTGTATCTCAAACGGACAATAGCGCCCAATACGCTTACTATATTCCTCAATTCCGGCGTTCAAATAACTGTGATTAGTCTTCCCAACCACAAAAAGGCAGATTTTCATATCAAAAACTACAATTTTAATTCATATCTTTGCAACAAGATTACAAAATTAGAAAAAATAATCAAAAAACATAAAGTTATGAAGACAAAAGACGAACTCATCGACGACCTCTTGACACTTGCATTCGCCGAAGACATCGGCGACGGCGACCATACAACACTCTGTTGCATCCCCGACGACGAAATAGGACGTCAACACCTACTCATCAAAGAAGAAGGCATCCTCGCAGGCGTCGACATCGCTCTGAAAGTATTCCAAAAATTCGACCCAACACTTCGCGTAACAGTATACATCAACGACGGCGCACACGTCCGTCCCGGCGACATCGCATTCGTCGTCGAAGGGCGAGTACGCTCACTGCTCCAAACCGAGCGCCTCATGCTCAACATAATGCAGCGAATGAGCGGCATCGCTACAATGACAGCAAAATATGCAGCCGAACTCAAAGGCCTTAAAACCAAAGTGCTCGACACCCGCAAAACAACACCCGGACTCCGTATGCTCGAAAAAGAAGCCGTAAAAATCGGCGGCGGCGTGAACCATCGCATCGGGCTCTTCGACATGATTCTCCTCAAAGACAACCACGTCGACTTCGCCGGAGGCATTCGACAAGCCATCACAAAAGCAAACGACTACATCAAGCAAAACCATAAAGACGGCATGAAGATAGAAATCGAAGTGCGCAACTTCGACGAGCTCAACCAAGCCATCGAAACCGGAGGCATCGACCGCATAATGCTCGACAACTTCACACCCGCCGACACCCGTAAAGCCGTCGAAATCATTGCCGGACGCTACGAAACAGAGTCGTCAGGCGGTATAACCTTCGACACACTTCGTCAATACGGCGAATGCGGCGTCGACTACATCTCCGTAGGCGCGCTGACACACTCCGTCAAAGGACTCGATATGAGCTTCAAAGCCTGTTAGTAGGCTACATATACCCGAGGGCATACAATAATCCTCAAGTTATCGGGGTGTTACTAACTGCTGAAAGTCAAGCGATTTGCACGTTTTGAGCAAAAAAATCAAAATATAATTTCCAAATAATTTGGAATATTAAAAAAATGCAGTTAACTTTGCACTCGCAAAAGACAATTCAGCAACCCGGAGAGGTGGGTGAGTGGCTGAAACCAACAGTTTGCTAAACTGTCGTAGGAGTAATCCTACCACGAGTTCGAATCTCGTCCTCTCCGCACATTTTTAGAACAATCGACAGGAGAGATGGCAGAGTGGTCGATTGCGGCGGTCTTGAAAACCGTTGAAGTGAGAGCTTCCGGGGGTTCGAATCCCTCTCTCTCCGCAGAGAGTGAGACTGTCTAACTTTGGTTAGACAGTCTCTTATACTTATTATACATCAAAGGCGTTTCCTTTGCCAAGATTGCATTTCTCACACTTTGTCTCAAGATTATCGAGAGTTGTTTCGCCTCCTTTTGACCAGGGTAAAATATGATCAACATGTAATGTTACATTGTGGTCTTTAAGAGGACTTCTGCCACATTTTTTGCAAGTAAACCCATCTCGCATTAAAATTTTAAAGCGCATTCTTAGTGAAATTTCTCTTTTGGTCTTATGTCCTCCTTTCTCTTTTGTGCAATTAGCTTCTTTTTGGTTAGAAGAAATTTCTTCTGTGGCATTTGTATATGTTAATTGCACTTCTGCTTGGTCTTAATCCTGCAAGCGATAAGACTTTAAACCAGGAACCAAATCTTCTCGTTTGGGTGCATGTTGAATACTTGCCTAGTTTGCTGTATTCTTCCATTGTTAACGTATCGTTACCCAATTTCTCGGCTACTCTTTTTATATCGTTCAAGAGCTCTTCGTTTGTCGAATTCCTATGATATTCTTTTAAAATAAACTCCATAATTATAATTCAAATATTCATAATTTCTCTAGCACATCTATTTTTTTATTATTTGATACCGTAAAATTAGGTAATAAATTTATAACCGCCAACATTAGTGTCCCGATTTTAACGGGACACTAATGAAAATAAGTTGCTAAATCCAAAGGCATTGTTACGTGAGCCTGTGGAGTAAGTTAGTACTTCGTAGCA
>SFJG01000030.1 GCA_004555955.1 Bacteroidales bacterium
AAGGCGTTTAGCGTTGGCGACCTCGACACCGGTCTTGTTCAAGTAAAATTCACCAAAGAAGGTGGTAGCACTTCTGCATACGCCAATGCAAAGGCAATGGTAGGTAGCAAAACATACGCTTTGAACGAAACCCCGTCAACTACACGACTCATTTGCTACTGCCCGGTTTACGTAACAGTTTCAATGACGGAAGCGGAATTTAAGACTGTCAGCCGTATCAAATTCCTTATCAACGGTGAAGAAGTTCCGGTTGCTAAAGTTCAATCAGGCGTAATCGGTTATGCATACTACGACAAATACGATTCCGAGACAGGAGTTACTACCCCGGAATCGGCAGAAGTTTGGAGTCGCGCAAAAACCCTCGACGATTATAAGAACATCCTTGTAGGTCCATTCCCCAAAACGGCAAGCATGAACACCTTAGAAATCGTTATCGTTCCTCAAGTGAACTAATTGTTCCCAACATCCACAGTTTTTTGAGAAGAGTGTGCGCCGCAATTGGCGCACACTCTCGCTTTATTTAGAGCGCGTTCCGAAACAGTTAATTTATATTAACACAATACTTATCAGAGCAATATCTATGGCAAAAATTACAAATATGCTATACAAATATGTTTTTTGACATAAAACTATTTGGTAGTTTAAATATTTTTAGTACTTTTGCAACCGAAATAAACTTATAAACAAAATTTATTTATTATGAACATTGAAACAATCGGTTCGTGGGCCGGTCTCGTGTGGAACGCACTCGACGGTGTAGAATCTATGAATTTCAAGGCGCTTAAGAAAGCCACAAAACTTAAAGAGAAAGACTTATATGCAGCATTTGGCTGGTTAGGTCGCGAAGGCAAATTGAACATTACAGAAGTTGAAGGAGAATTGGTTCTTTCGCTGAACAAGTAAATCAATCACTTTTGTTGTTGCAAAAAGATATTGAAGAAGGGCAAGCACAAGATGTTTGCCCTTTTTCTGTAGTAATAGCAAATGGCACTGAATTTGCATTTTCGCTTTGATATTCGGCTAATAAGCAGTACTTTTGTACTATAATTCAAAACGACAATGGCACAAATAGGTTCCGTACAGACAAACGTAGGTAAGAAAGTGCTGCTACTTGGTAGCGGCGAGTTGGGAAAAGAGGTAACAATCGAGCTCCAACGCTATGGAGTAGAGGTTGTTGCGTGCGACCGCTATGCGGGAGCGCCGGCGATGCAGGTTGCGCATCGTCACCACGTGTTCAGCATGCTCGACGGCGAAACGCTGGAGCGCATCATCCGCGAAGAGCATCCCGACCACATCATTCCGGAAGTGGAAGCTATTGCAACGCCGGTATTGGTAAAACTCGAAACGGAAGGCTTCAACGTAACGCCGACAGCAAAGGCAACGCTGCTGACGATGAATCGCGAAGGCATACGCCGCTTGGCTGCTGAAGAACTGGGCATCAAGACGTCGCCCTACCGTTTTGCTTCCGACAAGGCGGAATTCGTAGCTGCCGTCGGCGAAATCGGCATTCCATGCGTTGTCAAACCCATTATGAGTTCGTCGGGACACGGACAGAGCGTCATAAAGACAGCCGACGACATCGACTCGGCATGGCAGATAGCCCAAGAAGGAGGACGTGCCGGAGCGGGTCGCGTCATTGTGGAAGGTTTTGTCGATTTCGACTACGAGATAACATTGCTGACGGTGCGCAGCTGTGCCGGCACAACGTTCTGCCAACCGATAGGTCACATACAAGTCGACGGCGACTATCGCTATTCATGGCAGCCGCAAGCGATGAGCGAGCGCGCACTCGAGCAAGCACAGGATATTGCGGCAAAAGTTACCGGCGCACTCGGCGGCTATGGCATCTTCGGTGTAGAGATGTTCATAAAAGGCGATGAAGTGATTTTCAGCGAAGTGTCGCCGCGCCCGCACGACACAGGTATGGTAACAATGATTTCGCAAGACATGAGCGAATTTGCATTGCATGCCAGAGCAGTACTCGGGCTCCCGGTTAGCGACATTCGCTTCTACGGGCCCTCGGCATCGCGCGCCATCGTTGTCGAAGGCGATACGGACAAAGTTGTGTTTAACAACCTCGAAAAGGTGCTTGCAGAGCCGGGCGTACAGATACGCATCTTCGGTAAGCCGGAAATTGTCGGACACCGTCGTATGGGCGTAATCCTCGCCACAGCCGACTCTACCGAAGAAGCCATACGCAAAGCCGACCGTGCATATGATGCACTCCAAATCGAAGTGCTACCACGATAATATAATAAAAATAAGGCATAGGAGAATCACGCACAAGATGAAACGAATAGTAACTTTGTTGCTGATTGCGGTTTGCAGCGTTGCAGTTCGGGCAAAAGACACCGACTTCAACACTTGGACAATAATCACGGCAAAAGTGAATATAGCAAAAGGGCTATCCGTGTCGGGGACGCTCGACTACCGCACCCGTCAGGATGCATCGTCGACCGACTGGTGGGCATTTCGCACCGCCGTCAACTATCAGGCACTGCCCCATTTCAGCATCGGTGGCGGCTATGAATTGCAACTGCTCTATCGCAACGGCTGGAACAATCGGCATCGCTATCAGGTGCAAATCGGTGAAAACTTCACGGCGGGTCGCTTCGACTTTTCGCTACGCGAGCGCTTTCAACACACCATCGACAGCGGCAGCAACGATTATGTGCTACGCACACGGGCTCAAGCAAAATACAAGGCTACCGACTTACTTCGGCCGTATGTATCGGTGGAGCCATTCAACAGTCTGAACAAGGGCGACGGCTTCGACTTCAACTTTGTGCGCTACATTGCCGGGCTCGAATTCAAGCTCAACAAAACGACGAGCATCGCTCCCTACTACTGCTTGAACTCCTACGACAACCAGAATAGGCACACCGCAGCTATTGACATAAATTTCAATTTTTAAAAGAAACATAAACAAAAGTGTCATACGTACAAACAAATAGGTCAGTATTCAGGCAGGTTGACTACCTCGTAATCATCCTGTACGCAATCCTTGTGATAGCCGGAGCAATTAGCATCTATGCGGCAAGTTACGACTTCGACAACGCAAGCATGCTCGACTTTTCGGAGTTCTCGGGCAAACAATTTTTGTGGATTGGGCTGTCGTTCGTAATAGGTACGGCAATCCTGCTCGTCGACGACTGGTTTTTCGAAACCTACGCCTATTTGATATACGTCGCACTGATTTTACTACTGATAGTCACCATCTTCATAGCGCCAAACATCAAAGGGTCGCACTCGTGGATTGTCATGGGGTCGGTAAGTTTGCAGCCGGCGGAATTTGCCAAATTTGCCACAGCCCTGGCTCTCGCCAAACTCTTCAACAGTTACAACTTCAACATCAACAACAAAGCATCCAACTACTTCAAAGCACTGCTCATCATCCTTCTACCGGTTGTAATCATCAAACTGCAAGACGAGACCGGGTCGGCGTTGGTGTTTTTATCGCTGTTTTTAGTGCTGTTCCGCGAAGGCATGAGCGGACTGGTGCTGTTTGCGGCATTTTGCTCGGTGGTGATATTCGTGGTGGCATTGAAATATTCGTCGATAATAATTTTGGGCATCTCCGGCGGCGAATTCATCGTGCTTGCACTGGTACTGCTAATGGTTCTTGCCATGACCGTAACCTACGCCAAGTCAATCTTTGCAGCCCGCAACGTCCTACTAATCTACGTCGGAGCAGCCATCATCTTTACCTCGTTGATACTGTGCGGCATCGACATCAACGGACGCATCATTCTGCTGTCGACGTTGCTCGCCACTATTGGCTATATAGTGTATGAGGCACTCAAACGCGATGCAAAGAAATATCTCATCACCATAGCATTTGCAGTATGTTCGGTAGGCTTCCTCTATTCGACCAACGTAGCGCTCGACGCCCTTGGCGCCCACCAGCAAATGCGCATCAAAGTGGCACTCGGCATCGAAGACGACCTGCGCGGCGCCGGCTACAACGTCAATCAGTCGAAGATAGCCATCGGCTCGGGAGGATTTGCCGGCAAGGGATTCCTTAACGGCACGCAAACAAAGTTGAAATACGTACCCGAACAGCATACCGACTTCATATTCTGCACAATCGGTGAAGAACAAGGGTTTATCGGCACAAGCATCGTGCTGATACTTTTCACCACACTGATTCTAAGGATAATACAAATTGCGGAGCGGCAATACACTTCATTTGGTCGCGTCTATGGCTACTGCGTGGCGTCGTACTTGATATTCCACCTGGGAATCAACATCGGAATGGTCATCGGACTCTGTCCGGTGATAGGCATACCGCTGCCATTCTTCAGCTATGGAGGTTCTTCGCTTTGGGGATTTACAATTTTGCTGTTTATTCTATTAAAAATCGATAGCGCGCGCAACGAGCGCAGTTACTAAATCAACGTACAACCTCAACAACTCATCAACTCACACACCGCATCCACAAACTCATCATCGCCCATGTCGTAAGGCAGCCGGTGAATCGTAAAGCCGCGACGCTCCATGCCGCGAAACCACGTCATTTGCCGTTTGGCAAACTGATGGATGGCAATTTCGAGACCGGCAAACATCTCGTCGTAGGTACATTCGCCGATAACGTATCGGGTGATGAATTTGTATTCCAAGCCATAATAAATAAGGTCGTCGGGCGCCACACCGTCGGCGATTAGTTGACGGATTTCGTCGACCATACCCTCGTCGAGGCGTCGGCGGAGGCGCTCAGTGATGCGTCGGCGGCGCGATTCGCGGTCGATGTCGACACAAATTAGCAGGTAGTCGGTGCGAGGCTGCGGCGTTACGTCGACGGCGAGTTCGGGATGCTCCCGGTAGTAAGTTTGAATCTCGATGGCACGGATGGCTCGCTTGGGAGTGTCGACGTCGGTGGTGTTGTGCAGCGTTTTCATCTGCTCGAGCATCGATTTAAGTTCGTCGAGCGACTTCGTGGCAAGCTGTCGGCGCAGATCATCGTTCTGCGGCACTTCGGGCAGGCGCAATCCGTTGAGCACCGACTCAACGTAAAGCCCCGTGCCACCGCACACAATAGGCAACCTGTTGCGGCTGCGAATCGATTGCTCGGCAGCGGCGAAATCGCGGATGTATTCAAACAAGTTGTATTTATATCCTGCCGGACAAATATCAATAAGGTGGTAAGGCACATCGCCGTATTCGTCGAGGTCTTTTCCCGTGCCGATGTCCATGCCGCGATAAATCTGGCGGCTGTCGGCTGAGATGATTTCGCCGTTGAGACGTTGAGCCAACGCTACTGCGCGGCGCGTTTTTCCCGACGCTGTCGGACCGGTTATTACTAATAAATTTGTCATCCTAATCCTTCTATATATTTATACCAAAGTAAGCGCACCCAATAGAACGAGGAGCTCTTGTTGAAGCGCGACAGAATCATCCAGCGATTATTGCTGAAATCCACGTCGCTGTTGCGAATTTCGTCGATTGAAAACGTCGGCACATAGCCGCGCAGCTTAATCTTTCGCCGTCCCGACAAGTCGAATATTTTGCTCGTAACCAGAATGTTAAACACGCGGCTCATTTCCGCTCCGGCACACGGCGAAAACTTTCCGCTATGATAAACTCGGGATATTTCCGCTCTATCGAGCCAACAAATCTCTATTCCCTCCCGTGCGGCAAATTGCTCTACAACGTCGTTGCCGTCGACGAAACAGAAATAATGCTCCATAGCCTTCCGCCCGCGAATATCGATAGACCCATAGCAGAATCTGACGTCGGAAGTGCCGACTCTTTCTGTCATATAATCTCTGACCACGCCTGCCGAGATTATTTCAGAGAATGTATCATCGACAGCAAACGGCGTGTCGAGCATACCGTCTTGACCCACTTTAAAGCACACACGATTGCCCGAAATCAGCATAACTCGCAGATTCTTCATTCCCTCCGCAAGCGTTGACGATTGTTTATGACCGAATACATAAAGCAGATAATATCGGTATCCCAAAAATACGACATCGAGCGCGAAGATTATCAACGGCAAGAAGTAGAACACAAGGGAGTCAGACCACTCATAATATTCCAAATTGTAAGCATAATACCAATAGCCCCAATTCAAGACAACTACAAGTCCGATAATAACCAACAATCGAGGAATCAAGTAATGATTCTCCGAACTATATAAATGGCCCAACACTCTGCGCTCAAACGGAGAACCGTTGCGCATCATACAGTCGACACAGAGCGAGTTGTGACTGCTTCGCAAATTCGTCCGCAACACCATTAGGAATGCCACTATCGGCATCGCCAAAGCCTTGTAAGGCTTTACCGTTTCATCGGGAATTTCGTGAAAAACCAAATCGATAACGACATAGACCACCGTCAAGGCAAACAATACCCTTGCTGCGGTGAATGGGACGAGCGTACACGATTCGAAGCGGCTCGCACGGTTACGCTGTACGAACGCATATAGCGCGAATGCCATTGCCAACGTCAAAAATTGACATATACCAAACGGCAAAACGAAGACAAACACCGGCACAAGCACTAATGGCAGTATACCTATGACGTAGTTGCGCCATAATATGAATGGCGAATAGTGCGAGAGGCTGTTACATTTTTTTCCGTCCATTAGTTGCGTTTAGTGATTATCCTGAGCGGTTATCGATTCGTTTCGTCATCGTTACTCGTTAAACGATAAACGATAAGCGCCCGTCTACCTCTTCAAATTGTTCTCGAAATAGTCGAGGAGTTTTGCGTAGAGGGTGGCTCTGACGTTGCATTTTTTGATAAAATGGTCTTCGTTTGTGTAGACCATCATATCGAAGAGTTTACCCTCGGAAGTCGCACGAGCAGCAAATTCATAGGTATTTGCCGGATGCACGTTGTCGTCAGTAGTTCCGGTGACGATGAGCAAGCGTCCGCGGAGATTGGCGGCGCGATTGATGGCGGAACTTGCTTCGTAGCCCGCCTCGTTTTGCTGCGGTGTCAGCATAAAGCGCTCGGTGTAGATAGTGTCGTAGAGACGCCAATCGGTCACAGGAGCGACAGCAATGCCGGCGCAATAAGGAGCATTTGGCTCGGTCATTGCCATAATAGTTTCGTAGCCGCCGTAACTCCAGCCGAAAATGCCAATGCGGTCGGCATCGACATACGGCAATTGAGCCATATGACGCGCAGCGGCTACCTGGTCGATGCTTTCGAGTTTACCGAGCTGCTTATAGACCAGCGAAGCGAATTCGTGGCCGCGACCGCCCGTACCGCGACCGTCGACACACGCCACAATGTAGCCTTGTTCGGCAGCATAATCGAGCCAATCCACATCCCATTCGTTCTTAACAAGTTGCGAACACGGTCCGCTATAGTGGTACATAATCACGGGATAGCGCTTCGACGCGTCAAAGTTGCTCGGCTTTATCATATAGCCGTTGAGCGTATATCCGGCGCTTTCGACCGTGAAGAATTCTTTTTTGGGCAAGCGACCGCTAAAACGCTCGGCGTAAGCACTGTTGGTTTCGATGTCGCGGAGTTTCTTGCCGGTAGTCGTGTTGTATAAAGTATAGACGTTGGGCGTATCTTTGTCGCTGTGGTTGAGCACATAATATGCCAAATTTGCGCTGAACTGCGCTTTATTGCTACCCTCAACCTTCGAAAGGCGGCGCACAACGCCGTTTACGTCAATCGATGCAACGACCGACGTGAGCGGACCGTCTTGGTTGGAGCGGAAATAGAAACGGCGTGTCTTTGCATCGTAGCCGTAAAAGTCGAGCACCTCCCATTTGCCTTTGGTAATCTGACGCATAAGCGAACCTGCGTTAGAATATTGATAGAGGTGACAATAGCCGTCGCGCTCGCTTGCCACAACGAAGAAGCCGTCGAAATAGCGCGTCATCTCGGTCAAATCGGGATTAATCCACGTTTTCGACTTGTCGGTGTAGACAAGTTTGGCAACCGCCGAACGCGGATTGACGGCGTAGAGGCGCATCTCGTTCTGATTGCGGTTCAGGGTGTTGACCATCAATCGGTCGATAGTCGACGAAAACTCGATACGATTGACGTAAGTTTCGTTGTCGACAGGTAGGTTCATCTTCTTGACTGCACGAGTTTCAACGTCGTAGCTGAGCACCGACACGCGCGAATTGCGCTCGCCGGCTACCGGATATTTGTAACTGATTTCGCCGGGATATTTGGCATACTCGTCCTTCGGATTGCATGCGCCGCGGTAGACCGGCAGGCTGTAGAGAGGCACTTCCGACTCGTCCCAGCGAATAAACGCCAACATTGTGTTGTCGGCAGACCAAGTCAACGACCCCGTCATACCAAATTCTTCTTGATAAACCCAATCGGGCACGCCGTTGGTCACGCTGTTCGCCTTGCCGTCGGTGGTTACAGCCACCTCCGTGCCGTAGTCGATTTTTGCCACATAGACGTTGCAGTCTCTAACGAAAGCAACCATACGGTCGTCCGACGACCACACCGGCACTTCCTGTTTGCCTGCTGTCGACAGCGGCTTGGCATTCTTGCGGCCTATGTCGTAGACCCAATAGTTTGCCTTGAACGAGCGACGATAGATGCGCTCGGTATCAGTATAAAGAAGCATCATTTTTTCGTTGGGCGACAGCACAAAACCGTCCCAGCACTTAATGTCGCAACCGTTGACGTCGTTGCTGTCGAAAACCACACCGACGCGCTTTCCCGTCGCATAGTCGAAGCGCTCCACGCGACTGCCGTCGGCACTCAGTTGCAAATATGTTGTCCCACTTGCTTCCGAAACCATCTCGCTCGGCACTGCCGGTCGGCTGTCGAGGCAACAATCTTCTAGCGTCAATTGTCCCGCTTGCGCGCTAAATGCCGCAATTGCAAGAGAAAGAAAAGCAAAAAATTTCGTTTTCATAATAATATATATTTTATTTGCTTTGCAAATTTACAAAAACTTTTTGAAAGAGCAATTGAGCGTATGAGGCTTCTGTAAAATAGCAAAAATGCGGTGTTTAGTTACGTACCAATAAATTTTTGTTGACAAAAACGGCAAATTTATCAAAATGTGTAAGAATTTTTACATACCTTTGCAAATAAGTTTCACCCGAAGACAAACAAACAATATACTAAATTCATCATTATGAAACGAAAATTACTTATTCTTATTGGTATCGCACTGCCGGCATTGATGTGGGCAGGGAAATCGACGCCTTATTCAACAATCTTTTACGGCGACGATGAATGGACCATCATCGACGCCAACGGCGACGGCAAAACATGGACAAAAGAATCCGGCTCGTCGTACAGCTCTGCCGACGGAGCCTCCGGCGGCATAAAATACGCATACAACAGCAGTAAATCCGGCGACGATTGGTGCATTTCGCCTGCAATAACTCTCGAAGCCGGCAAAGAATATAAACTAAAAATTTGGGAAAAGGCTTACCAATCTTCATTGCCGGAAAATTACAAGGTGTTTCTTGCGCAAGAAAACACGATTGAAGCGCTAACTACCGGAACTACACTTTTAAATCGTGAAGGTGTTAAAACCACGTCATGGACAAAACAGGCAACCACCTTTACGGTAGAGACCACCGGCGACTACTATTTCGGCGTCTATGAGTGTTCGGAAAAAAATATGTTTAACCTATACGTGACTAATTTCTACGTAGCCGAGAACGTGCTAACGCCGGGAAGTCCCACAGGACTAACTGCTACCGAAGACCCCGCAGGTGCGCTGAAAGTCGACCTGTCGTGGACATTACCTACTGTTGACGACGACGGTGCTGCATTGGCGGAAGATGCTATTACGGGCGTCAAAGTGTATCGCGACGACGAACTCATCGCCACTTTGGAAGGTCAAGCCACGTCGATGACCGACACCGAAGCCTTAGGTCTTACCGAAGGATTCCACAACTATTCGGTTTCTGCGCTTATCGGCTCGGCAGAAGGGCCAAAAGCGACGATTCGCTCGCGCTACATAGGTCCGATTGAGGCACAAACATTGCCTTGGACTTCCGACTTTTCAAGCGCGGATATCCTCAATTCTATGTGGAAAATTGTCAAAGGCGCAAACAGTACGGCGACTGAGAACTGGAAATACTACACAAGTACATACTACGGCAACGCAGCACAATTCGCTCCCGGAAGTAGCAAAGCACTCGACGACTGGTTGATTACCCCACCGCTTAAGTTCGAGCACGCCGGTACTTACAAGGTGGTATTCAACAGCAAATACAACGACTATGCGAAGGAAATTAATTTCGGTGTAGCATTAGGAAAAGGCGCCGACATCAGCACTTACTCAACCATTGCCACATACGACAAAATCGGCTCAACGGCAGCTGACTACGAATGCGTATTCGAGATTACCGAACCCGGCGAATACAACATCGGCTTCCACGCAGGTATGGCAAATTCGAACTACTCAACATATTATATCTACTCGGTAAATGTCAAAGAAATGGTCATCTTGCCCGGCGTGGCAACCGAACTGGCTGTCGTTGCCGACCCCAACTACGATTTGAGCGCAACACTGACATGGAAGAACCCGACTACGACTAACGTAGAGGGCGTTGCCGTAACCGAATTGACAAAAGCCGTAGTTTATCGAAACGGCGAACAAATTGCCGAAATCACCGAAGGCATCGTACCGGGCGAAACTTCTACCTACGTCGACACTGAAGTGCCGAGCGCAGGCAAATACACCTACGCCGTTGAAATCTACAGCGCTGAAGGCAAAGCCGAAGGCGATGCGCCGACAGTGGTTTGCGACTGGATTGGCGGCGGTTTGGCATTGCCCTACACTGCCGACTACAACGACTGGCAGATTTGGAACGTAAATGCCGACAAAAACTCTTGGGACGAAGAAATAACTTGGAACAAGAAATCCGACGGCAGCAAAATCTACATCGTTTCGAACAACAACACTCCCAACGATTGGGCAATCAGCCCGCGCTTGACGCTCGTCAAAGGTATGTACTACGACATCACCGTTAAGTCGTGGACAGGCATGGACGGCGAACCTCCTTACACCTGGGAATTGGCATACGGCACAAGCACCGACCCCGAATCGATGGTTGCCATTACAACCGTAACTACCAATGTTAAGGACCTGTCGGAAGCTCAACAAGACGTAATCACAATTTGTGTCGACGAACCCGATGCTGTTTGCAGTCTTCCGGTTGTTCCTTATGGTGTACGCACTATCGGCATTCACGCCATCAACAAGGGCGCTGTTCAAATCGGCGACTTGACAATCGGCGAAAGCACGGCTTCGGTTGGCGCAATCAATCGTAACGCAGACATCCGAGTGGTTGGCGGCAACATCGTGTTCAGCGGCTTGGCTCGTAAGATGACAATCGTCGACCTCAGCGGAAAAATCGTGGCTTCGGCTAACGCATGCAGCACTTACAACATCAGTGCTCTCGCAAGCGGTTCTTACATCGTTTCGGCATACATCGACGGACGCCACACGGTATGCAAAATCTTTAAATAACATAACGTAACATCAAAAAGGGACAGCGCCAACAATCGAACGGCGCTTCCCTTTTTTATTTTTTTACAATGAAAAGACTTCTAATCTTGCCGGTGATGGCTCTTTTGCTCGCAAGCACAGCCTTCGGCGAAAGTCCTGTAAAGGCACTAAAAAGCGCATCACCATCCGCGCAACGACATTGCACAGCGTCGGTACTCAAGCAGCGACACACCGTATTGGCAACGACAGCGCCGCAAGTGCTTCTCACAGTGCCGGGTTCTAACACACGGCTGTGTGCAACTATGGTCTACAATGACGATTGGGGCACAACCGATGCCAACGGCAACTACCTTAAACCCATAACCGCCGGAGTGTACACAATTCCGGCAAAACCCGAAGGCACAATCTCCTCGCTCTATCAAAACACCGATTTCACGAAAATGCGCTGCGGTGTGAAAGTCAATAACACATACTACGTTGTCAGCGCCTCTACCGACGGCGCTACGGCTTCTATCAGCGAATATTCCACAACGTCGTGGAATCGAAGTCGCAACGAAGAGACCGACATCGTCAACGTAGCAACCGACTTGACCTACGACCCCACGACGGGCAAGGTCTACGGTGCATTCTACAATATGGAAACCGACGAATACGACCGCTTCTGCTCTTTCAGCCTCACCATGGCAGAAGCCACCGATATCGGCGACTTGGAGCGACGCGTGTCGGCAATGGCATGCAATGACGCCGGCGAAATCTACGCCATTTGGGGTTACACCGGATGGCTCGTCAAATTAGACAAAAAGACGGGACGTTATACCCAAATAGGCAAAACGGGTATCTACCCGGAATATAACAACACCATGGCATTCGGCTCCGACGGCGTGTTATATTGGGCTGCAACTGACGATAACGGCAATGCTGCGCTCTACAGCGTCGACACAACAACCGGCGCCGCAACGAAAATCTACGATATGCCCGGCAATGCGGAATTCTCCGGAATGTTTGCCCTACCACTGTCGATTCCCGACTCAGCTCCCGACGCTGTTACCAACATAACGGTGGCTTTCGATTCAGACTTCGCCACAACGGGACGAATTGCGTTTACCGCACCTGCTCGCACAGCAAACGGGACGACTCTTACAGAGCCTATTTCGGCAATTGTGGCAGTCAACGGTATGGAAGTTGAAATTGTTGAAAACATTCAACCCGGAGCAAATGTAAAAACACCGACGATAACATTTACGGAAGGGCTGCAAAGCATAGAAATCACGACAGCCAACAGTACCGAACGCGGCAAGACTGCCTCGACGACGGTATGGGTGGGCGAAGACTTGCCTACTGCAGTCACCGACTTAAGTGTTTCAATCGTCGATGGTATTCCCGAAGTAAGTTGGACGGCTCCTACCGAAGGCGCTCACGGTGGCAAAATCAATGCCGAAGCATTGCGCTACACTGTAACTCGCTATCCCGGCGGCACATTGATTGCCGACCGACAAACCGCGACATCGGTTAAAGACTTTGACATAGGTTCGGCGGCGGCAGCAGTCTACTACGAAGTGGTCGCCTCAACCGACAAAGGCGACGGCGAAAGTGCACGAACCGAAAAGATTGTGGTCGGAAACGGCTACACTGTGCCTTTTGTCGAAACGTTCGACACACAAGACGCTTTCGATCTGTGGACTGTGATTGACCGCAACGGTGGCTCGACATGGAAGTTCGACAGTGGTCGCGTCCACTATAAATACAACAACGAAAGCATCGACGGCGACGATTGGCTGGTTTCGCCTCGCATTGCGCTCAAAAGCGGAACGACATATATGCTGTCTTTCGATGCTCAGACATTCAACTCGACAAACTACTATGAAAACTTCACGGTAGCACTCGCCACCGACTCTCAAGCAGACTCGCACGTCGTACTTAAAGAATTTACCAACTATTATAGCACGACGGGCGAAACTCACAAGATTTCTATGAACGTCGATGCCGACGGCTACTATTATTTAGGTTTTCACGATTCGAGCGACGGCAAAAAAGGATGGTCGCTCTACTTGGACAACATCGGCATAAAGTCGCTGGAGGGAGCTCTTCCTGCCGCGCCGACCAATGCACGAGCAACGGCTGCTGCAGAAGGCGCTCTGCGTGCCGAGATTTCCTTTACCGCGCCGACAACCGACATAAACGGAGCCAACCTCGCCGACAACTTGACCGTATCAATCGTCCGCAACAACGACACAACGCCTTGCTTCAGCCGTTCCGCAACGCCGGGCGAAGACATCCGCTGGACTGACGATGCAATAACTGCGAGCGGAACTTACTCCTACCGAATCTACGCATCCAACGAGTTAGGCAACGGCATTGAAGCCAAAGTGTCGGCTTTTGTCGGACTCGACGCTCCGGCTGCCGTTGTATTTACAAATGCCAAAGCGACCGACACGTCTGCTACTATCGAATGGACTACGCCGACTACCGGCGTCAACGGCGGATACTTCAACCCTGCCGATTTGCACTATCGCATCTTGCGCAGCGATGGTACGGTTGTTGCCGAGCAGACTAACGAAACATCGTTGACCGACATCAACATACCCTTGACCAACCAACAAGAATACATCTACTACGTCGTTACACCATATGCCGGCGACCGAAAAGGCTCTTATGCCGTTTCGCCTTACCTGATTGTGGGTACGCCATACGACGTTCCATTTGCCGAACGATTCAAGAATAGCGACATGGAACGATATCCATGGATAAGCGACCCGATAGACGACGGCGCGGCATGGACACTGCAAGACAACGGCGTCAATCCTGCCACTGCCGACCAAAGCGGCGACAACGGTCTTGCAACATTCAACAGCGCAGATGCTCCACAAGGCAGTCGCGCCGAACTTTCGTCACCGAAAGTGTCGCTTGCCGGGCTGACCGCTCCCGAACTGAGTTTTATGCTCTACCACACCACAACACCGGGCAATGACCGCATTACGGTTAAAGTACATGTCAACGATGAGACGCACGACGTTGCCTACGGCACGTTTACTCGTCAAAGCGACGTAGTAGGCTGGCAACGTCACACGGTTGACTTGTCATCGTTTGTCGACGCCGGAACGATTCGCGTGGCTTTTGTCGGAGAAAGCGACGGCTGCGAAAACATCCACATTGACAATATCACTATCGACGAGGCTCAACTCGTCGACTTGCAGTTGACAGACGTCAGCGGACCTCGTCGAATTGCAGTCGGCATAGATGCTACCTACAACGTCGTTGTAACCAATATCGGACATACCGCAATCGATGGAGCAACCCTCACGCTCAGCGAAGCCGAAAACGTTGTAGCACGCGCCTCTATTAATGCTTTAGAGCCGAACCAAACGGTCACAATTCCGCTAACGTGCAGATTCGCCGACTCGGCAATGCATCAGCTGACGGCTCGCATCGTAAGCAATGCTGACGCAAACGACGCCAACAATAAGGCTGAAATTACAACCGTATCGGTCGAACCTGTCATTCCGGCACCCTACGACGCTACGTCGCAAGCCGTTGCCGAAGGCATCGAAATCACGTGGAAAGCGCCTTTCACACGCGGCTCCGTGACCGACGACATTGAAAGTTATCAAGATTGGGCAATTGCCGACATCGGCGACTGGACGACCATCGACCTCGACCACGACACAACCTACGGCATTCAAAAAGACCTCGACGAATACCCCAACGAATACGACCCCAAGGCATTCCAAGTGTGCAACGCACATACCCTAGGAATCGACATCTGGGACGAAGGCAAGCCGCATTCGGGCAACAAGATGCTGATGGCAATGTCGTCAATCAACTACGTCAACAACGACTGGCTGATTTCGCCGCAACTCAACGGCAGCGAGCAGACCGTTTCGTTCTACGCCAAGAGTTTCACCACCGACGACATCGCGCCCGAACGTATGCGCGTGCTCTACAGTATGGGCGGCACCGACCCGACGGAATTCGTTCAAATTCATACCGACGACTACATCGAACTGCCCGACGCATGGACGCGCTACACATGGACGCTTCCCGAAGGAGCACGACATTTCGCAATCAACTGCGTTAGCAACAATTCGTTTGCGCTCTTCGTCGACGACCTGTCGTACAACGACCTGACAGTGCCGCCACTCACTCTCCGCGGCTACGAAATCTATCGCAACGACGAACTCGTGGCAACCACCGACCAAACGCGGTGGGTCGACACATCGCCGGTCGACAAAGCCACCTACAAAGTGCGCGCCCTCTATGAGCGTTGGACCAGCGACTTTGCGGACGTAATAGCCGGACAAGGTGCAGTCGACGGCATCAAATCTACTATAGCCAACGTCTACGGTAGCCGACAAAGCATCGTCGTCATCGGTGCAAGGGGCAACACCATGAAAGTATACGGAATCGACGGTCGTCCTCTCAACGAAGTAGTCATCGACCGAACACATTACACTCTCGACATCGCCCCGGGGATATACATAGTGGAACTCGATAATAAGTCATTTAAAATCGTAGTGCATTAAGCGCTACGATTTTTTTTGTCAATTTCGTTAATTTGTATTAACTTCGCAGAAACAAAACAAAAGCAACAGGCTATGAAAAAAATCATCAAAGAATTTAAAGAATTCGCCGTAAAAGGCAACGTTGTAGACATGGCAGTCGGTGTAATCATCGGCGGCGCATTTGGCAAAATAGTAACCTCCCTCGTTGGCGACATCGTCATGCCGGCAATTTCCGCACTTAGCGGCGATGCCGACTTCACCGGCTTCAAATGGGTAATCCGTCAAGCCGTTATGGACGGCGCAAACGTCGTTACGCCCGAAATCGCCATCAACTACGGCTCATTTATCCAAACGATTGTCGACTTCCTAATTATTGCCTTCGTAATCTTTATGGCTATAAAAGGCATCAACAAACTCAAACGTAAAGAGGAAGAAAAGCCCGCAGAAAAGCCTGCAGAACCTGCTGCCGACATCAAATTGCTTACCGAAATTCGCGACTTGCTGAAAAAGTAAGAGAACTAACACTTACTTTTTAGAAAAATTACCACAATAAGGTTGACGAAATTTCTGATTTGATTGTAACTTTGCGGTCGGATTTATTGCTAACGCACCGCGCACCGGACTGCGTCCGACGTTCGCTATAAACCGACTCGCGAATATACTAATTAATTTTAGTATCTTTGCACAAGATTACCGGGCAAGCCGCCGAAAGCGGTTTGCCCAATCGTGCGAACATATAAATAATAATATAATTATGGCTTTATTCGACAGGCTGATTCGTTCAGCACAAGAAAACAAACAGCGCATTGTTCTCGCTGAAGGCACAGAACCAAGAACACTTAAGGCTGCAGAAATGATTATTCGCGACGGTGTCGCAAATATCATTCTCATTGGAAATCCCGACGAAATTCGAGCCAAAGCCGCTGAGTTAGGACTCACCCACATCGACTCGGCAACGCTTGTCGACCCGCAAGATGCGGAATTTACCGAAAAATATGCACAACTCTTCTACGAACTTCGCAAATCAAAAGGCGTAACAATCGACGACGCGCGCCGTAAGGTGCTCGACCCGCTCTATTTGGGTTGCTTGATGATTAAAAACGGCGACGCCGACGGTCAAGTGTCGGGTGCTCTCCACACCACCGGCGACGTGCTTCGCGCTGCGTTCCAGGTGATTAAGCCCAAGCAGGGCATCAGCGTTGTTTCGGGTGCATTCGTAATGCTTCTTCCCGAGGGATGCCCCTACGGCACTGACGGAATTCTCGTATTTGCCGACTGTGCGGTAGTGCCCTCGCCGACTGCCGAAGAATTGGCTCAAATCGCCGTTTCGGCTGCAGAAACCGCCAAAAGCATCGCCTGCATCGACCCCCGAGTTGCCATTTTGAGCTTCTCAACCAAAGGTAGCGCCAAGAATCCCGCCGTCGACAAAGTTATCGAGGCAACACGTATCGCTCACGAGATGGCGCCCGAACTTCCCCTCGACGGCGAACTCCAAGCCGACGCGGCAATCGTACCATCGGTAGCCGCACAAAAAGCCCCGCAAAGCAACATTGCCGGCAAGGCTAACGTGCTTGTTTTCCCATCGCTTAACGTGGGTAACATTACCTATAAACTCGTTCAACGTCTCAGCGGTGCACAAGCCGTCGGCCCGATTCTCCAAGGTTTGGCGAAGCCTGTCAACGACCTCTCGCGCGGTTGCAGCCCTGAAGATATCTATAAAACAATCGTTATCACTTGCAATCAAAGCATCAACGCTAAATAACTGAAATGAAGACTCTTGTATTAAATTGTGGCAGCTCGTCTGTCAAATATAAACTAATCGACCTCGACGGCGTAAACCAAAACGTGATGGCTGAAGGCGGCGTCGAGAAGCTCGGATTGCCCGACTCTTTCCTCAAATTTAAATTTAAAGGCGAAAAAGTTACGATAACAACCTCGATGCCCAACCACGAAGTGGCTGTGCGCGTTATTCTCGACAACCTCACAAGCGAGAAATACGGCTGCATCAAAGACTTCGGCGAAATCGATGCCGTTGGACATCGCATCGTGCACGGCGGTGAGAAATTCAACACCAGCGTGATAATCACCGACGAAGTGATTGCCAAAGTCAAAGAATGTTACGACTTGGCACCGCTTCACAACCCGGCAAACATCACCGGCATCGAAGCCATCAGCGCCATTATGCCCGACGTGCCGCAAGTCGGCGTATTCGACACGGCATTCCATCAAACAATGCCGGCTTACGCCTACATGTACGCCCTCCCCTATGAGGCTTACGAGAAATACGGCATCCGCCGCTACGGCTTCCACGGCACAAGCCATCGCTATGTGGCTCGCCGCGCTTGCGACTTCCTCGGACTCGACTATGAGGCGCAACGCATCATCACTTGCCACATCGGCAACGGCGGCTCTATTACCGCCGTCAAAGACGGAAAATCGGTCGACACGTCAATGGGTCTTACCCCGGTTGAAGGTTTGATGATGGGCACTCGCTGCGGCGACGTCGACCCTGCTGCTTTGCTCTACATTCAGCAAAAAGAAGGCTTCAGCACCGCCGACATGCAGAAACTCATCAACAAGAAGAGCGGCGTGCTCGGCGTCTCGGGTGTTTCGTCGGATATGCGCGACATCGAAAATGCCGTTGCCGCCGGCCACAAACGCGCTCAACTTGCTCTCGACATGTATGAATATCGCATCACTAAATACATCGGTGCATACACAGCCGCTCTCGGTGGCGTCGACGTAATCGTATTTACCGGAGGTGTCGGCGAAAATCAAACCGGAACAAGAGAGAAAATCTGCCGTCAACTCGAATTCCTCGGAATTGACTTCGACGCCGAGAAAAACAAAACTCGCGGCGAAGAAATCGAACTCACTCGCCAAGGCTCAAAAGTTCGCGTTGTGGTTATCCCGACCGACGAGGAATATATGATTGCTTGCGACACTGCTGCTTTGGTTAAATAGCCACTGATAGTAGAGGTAAAATAGAACAAATATTTGCCGAATGGACCAATAATCCATTCGGCTTTCTTTTCTATCTATTAAAAAAAAGAATACAGCACCTACAATTAACACTATTTATACATAAAAATTAAATTTCTTTTCTTAAATCTTGGTAAATTTGCACGTCAAAATCGGGAAGTCTAACAAATGATTTTTCATTTTTGTATTTAGCGGATAATAGGTTAGAATATCAACGCCAAGTTGCGTTAGTAACAAAATATGATTGAATTAAATGCAATTCTACAAACTAATAAACTTGTTAATTGTCCTTTTTATATTAGGACTTTTCAGTTGTAGCGACAACAACGACATTATCAATCCGGATAGTCAAGAGGCTACAACATATATCAGTCTCATTATCAACGCCCCGTCGCAAACACGGTCGAATACTTATATCGATGGTGAAGAAGCAGGAATCCGGCATGAAAACGAGATAAAAAACTTATCGCTGTTTTTCTACCACGCCGGCGATAGAGGTTTGGATATGCCCGACGATACGGAGCTGATAGGCAAACTGTATATCAGCGACTTAAACCTCGACCTTACCGACGGCGCAGCAGCAACACGGGCTTATTCGCTCAACGGCTTCGCCCCGACTGAAGGCGACAAAATTATTGCCGTTGCCAACATGGGCGACATCACATCGCTGAATCGACTCGCCGACCTGCGCGACTTCCTCGTCGAAAACACGTACAAATACGCTCCGTCGATTCCACAATACAGCGAATTTACGATGGCAAATGCACTCAACACCGCCGACGACGGAAAGGTGGTAGTAACCTCCGAATCGGGCGTTAAACTCGGCAGCAAAGAGAATCCCTTCATTGCAACCGTTACCCTCGAACGCACAGCCGCTCGCATCGACTTCGCTTTTGTCGACACATACTACGATGAATCGAAAAGCGAGGTAGTTTTCCCTGTTCTCAACTCGGCAAACGCGACCATTGCACGAACGCACATTACGCACGTGCTACCGGTCAACGCCATGCAAAAACCGGCATACTTGATTCGCCGCGTGTCGACAAGCGCAACCTCGCTCCAAGACGTCAAATATTGCGGCGACGAAACCGAAAGCAATTACGTCATCGAGCCGACTACTCTGCTTAAAGCCTCAGCCGCCGACTTTGATATCAACAACTGGTACGGCACAACGCGTGCCGGCTATTTCCGCGAAGCTTATTCAGGCATTTTTACCACATCAAACCGCCTGGCAACGCTTTTCAACGCAGAGGCTCCTCGGAGCTTCTCGTCAAGCGGCACTACGGCAAACCGCTATGTAACTATCGACTACGTCAACGAGAACACGCAATCGGAGACCCTTAACAACTCGCGTTTCCTCACCGGACTCGCCTTTCGCGCAATCTACGAGCCCGCGACCGTTTACTCCGACGGAGAAGCAACAATCGTCGACCTCGACGACTACTCCGTCGGCCGCACATTCTGGCGCTACAGCCCTTCGCGTCAAGACTTTGCCGAAGAGCAATGTCTATACTTCAACAACCTCGCCGCCGCCGAAACCTACCGGGCAAACCACCCCGAAGACGTAGCAGACATCACTTGCTTCGAAGGCGGTGTTTGCTACTACAATATGTGGATTCACCATGCTCCCACTGTGGCGTCCGACCCGCAACAGACTCGCCCGATGGACTTCGCCGTCGTGCGCAATAACATCTACCGCGTCTGCGTGTCGTTTACCGGTCCCGGCGACCCCAAGCCCGATATGAGAGAGCCTAACAACATCCAATCGCGAGTGTTCGTCCGCGCCTGGAATTTCCGTCAACAGCCGACTATAATAATGTAAAATCGTCATTATGAACAAATCATATATCTTTTCCGCAATTGCAGCATTTGCTCTCTTAACACTCTCGGCATGCCACGACGACACACCCGACGGGAAGACAACCGAAGAGTCGCAAGAATTTACAATTTCGACAAAGCCTTTAACGGCAAACGAGGTGATTGGTAACGACTACGAAAACATCAACAATTGGAAACTGATTTTCGTTGATAGAGCAGGCAAAATAGCCGCCATAGTCAACCGCGACCCGAGCAAAACCGATGCGGTAACGCAAGAAACATTCCGCACCGAACTCCCCGCAGGAACATATACAGTCTATGCTTTTGCAAATACCTATGACTGGTTCGATGACTATTACGGAATAAGCAGTCTTACGGTTGGCGGCTCGCTCCCTGCCGGCTTCGACAACATGCAATACGGAGCCGGAGCAGGTTGGCACGAAGGTTTGAAACTACCGATGACTGGAAAAAAGAATGTGACTATCACAAATCGCATCGACGAGCCTTTCGACATCGAAGTGGTTCGACTTTACGCAAAATTACAATATGAGGTGACCAACCAATCGACAAAGTCGGTCACTTTGAACAATATCGAAATATTACCGATGGCAATGGGACCAATCCCAATGTTCCCCGACTACACCTCACTCGGCAATCCGCCAACGGCAACGCTCGACGGAACAACCTATACAACAGTAAAACTTGACCTCAATCAATCGATTACAACGGAACCGACCAAGCTGACCGGATACGTTCGCGAAGGCTTTGCCTCGTCGCACCCCACCGGGCGATATGCCATTAAAGTGTCGATAAATCGTGACGGAAAAGCCGAAGAACTCCTCTATGCACTAACGCACGAACTCACCTATATCAACCGTAACGACTGGATTAACATCCCCATCGTTATCACCGACTACAACCTCTCGGTCGACGTCAACTTCTACCCGCCCATCGGTGGTTATCCCGCTGTGGTTAAAGAAGTTAAAAACGAAGAATATTACATCAAATTCGGCACGGAAGGGCGATTTGCCATCACGCCACATATGTATGATGCTGCCAACGGCGGTGAAATGCTCACCAACAAGCAAATGTCGGCATCAATCAAATCAATCAGCGACCCGAACGGCATCTTTACCACAAAACCGACGTTCGACGCCACGACCGACGAAATCGTCGGCGAACTCAATGCTAACACAGGAACCGCCACGGTTACGCTCTCTTGCACCGTCAAGCAAACCGACTTGGTTGAATTTACATACGAACGTATAATTTTCATTATCCGCGAAAACTAAACCGACTATGACGAATAGGACTAATATATTATGGAGAATGTTGATGGTCGTAGCAGCCATTGCGACGTCGACACTATATGCTTCAGCCTCAGACGAAGTAACGGTAACGCCATTAATCACCTCCGCCGGACAATTCAGCAGTAACGCTTCCGACGAGACGGAAGGAACAAACTTCAACAACCTCATCGACAACAACGTTGCTACGTTCTGGCAATCAAACTGGCACGTCGGCAACACGTCGATAACTTCGGCTCACTATCTGCAAGTTAATCTCCCCAAAACCATCTCTAACGAGTTTATCTACGCCTACACGCAGCGTCGCGAATACGCTAACGCCCAAAACCCGTTGCGACTGCGCGTCGAAGGCAGTTTGAACGGTTCGGCATGGACATATATCACCACGGCGACCCTCGGCAACGATGCACCGACGGAGAAAGCGGTTTCAAACCCGATATACATTAATGGTTCCTACAACCAATTGCGATTCATCATACAGCAAACATCAGGTAACCCTTAATTCCGCAACACTATAATTTAACTTTATTTATAAGTTCCTGAGCAACAAAAAGTTGCCCAGGATTTTGCCATGTCAGAATTTTCACTTA
>SFJG01000031.1 GCA_004555955.1 Bacteroidales bacterium
CTTCCTGAAGTTGCGAAAGGAATCACAGTCTTGCCTGTCAAATCTGTTGTTTCAATGAATGAGTTTACTGTTCTCGGTGCAAGGTCCCACCAAATAGGATAGCCAAGGAAGACGTAGTCATACTTACTCACATCTACTGAAACGGCTTTTATTTCAGGTCGAGCATTAGGATTGTTCATCTCTACCGAACTGCGCGACAGGCTGTTGGTCCAGTCGAGGTCGGCATCGGAATACGGTTGTACAGGGACTATCTCACAAATGTCGGCATCAGCAATTTTTGCAATTTGCTTTGCCACTTGCCTTGTTGTCCCCGTTGCCGAGAAATATACTACCAATATTTTTTTCTTTTCCATTGTCTGTTTTTCTATGTTTTGAGAACAAGCCGATGCTGCAAATATGGTCAGCACAGCTAATATCCAAATTCTCAGATGTTTCATATTAGATAATAATGTGATTATTTTCCATTGACATTTTCGTAGTCTTCGTCCGACACAGGTTCCAACCACTCATTGGATGCATTCTCGCCCTCTATCTCGACAGCGAGATGAGCGAACCAGCTGTCGACCGCTGCTCCGTGCCAGTGCTTCACATTGGCTGAAATATGTATGACTGTGCCGGGGAGTATTTCCTGTGCAGGCTTCCCCCACTCTTGATACCAGCCACGTCCTGCCACGCCGATAAGCATCTGACCTCCGCCCTTGGTGGCATTATGGATGTGCCAATTGTTGCGGCAGCCCGGTTCGAAGGTGACATTAGCAATGGGGACCTGCTCTTCGGATACACGTGCCAGATAACTGTTGCCCTTGAAATATTTGGCATAGGCTATATTCGGCTCGCCAATAGGAAAAATCATCTCTTGCTGGAAACGAGCCTTCGCGTCTTCCAACGATGTGTCTTCTTTCCAAACCTCCTTAGCCTGACGGAAAGCCGCCCATGCCTTGGGCCATCCGGCATAGAACGCCACATGGGTAATAATTTCCGATATCTCAGTTCTTGTAATGCCGTTCTTCTTCGCCTCCTGCAAGTGGTATGTGAGCGATGAGTCGGTAATGCCCTGACTAATGAGAGATGTAAGCGTGACAAGGCTACGGTCGCGCAAGCTTAGCAGGTCGTTACGACTCCACACCTCGCCAAAGAGAATATCATCATTGAGCCGGGCGAACTCGGGGGCAAACTCGCCCAGCTGTGTGTGGCCTGCCGTCTGTACTATTTTTTTTTGAGCCATAACGTATAGTGTCGTTATTGTTATTAAAGATATAAATATTATAAACCGTTTCATTTGCATATTGGAATTTCTATCTCCACGCAATTAAACGCCTTTACCCATTTCGTAAGCCTGCATCAAACATGCATTGCCTTCAATGTCTCTTGCATCGGTAACGCCTCCGCAAAACAGGTGACCTTTGAGTGAAGACTTGCCGAAGCAGTCTATCCAACCTGTCAAGCCAATCTCGGCACGTCGGGGAGTTTCATCTTCGGCTTCGGCAGCTGTGGTAAGCAGATAGATGTCGCGGAAACGGTAATCCTTGGGATACATTGCATTCATACGGTCGATGAGTGTCTTCATCTGTCCGCTCATTTCATAATAGTAGATAGGCGTTGCCCAGCAGACCACATCGGCATTCAGCACTTTCTCCATGATGTCAGGAACATCGTCCTTGAACACACAGGCACCTGTATGCTGACAACTCAGGCAACCCACACAAAACTTAATTTTCTTTCCGCGAAGGGAAATCTTCTCTACATCATTGCCCGATGCCTTTGCGCCTTCGGCAAACTTGTCAGCAAGCATTTCGCTGTTCGACCCGGCACGGAGGCTGGTGGAAATTACTATAACCTTTTTCATTACTTAATCGTTTTTGTCAAGATTCAACTTAAAAAATTCTTCCAGTTTATCCCAAGGAATCATATTCTTCGCTGCGCCCTTTCCTTCCGGTTCGGTATAACCGCCGTCGTAAAGGTCACAATGGGAGGCATTGGGAATGATGAGCAGCTCCTTGTTGCCCGGCACCGGATTGGGCTTGCGAATTGCATCATATCCTGTAGCTTTACCCTCAACCATGTACTTATAAGCAGCCTCACCGAAATAACGAGAATGAGCGTTTTCGCCGTGCATAATGAGTACCGCCGAACGTATCTCATTGATATAATAGAGGAAACGCGCATTGGAATATGCCTGACAACCAAAGGTATGCCAACCGTCGTTGCTGTTTCCCGAACGAGTATGATATCCACGACTCGTCTTATAATAATCATAATAGTCCTTGACAAACTGAGGAGCATCGGCAGGCAACGGGTCAACCACGCCTCCGGCTTGCGTCAACCTACCCGACCGTGCAGCCTTGGTGCGTTCGGCAGCCATAGCCTTGCGTGCTGCATATCGAGCCTCTTCGCTATCGTTCTCATCAAAATAGCCGTTGCCATTCACGCGGCACATGTCGTACATCGTACTCGCCACCGTAGCTTTGATTCGAGGGTCAACAGCAGCCGCATTCAGTGCAATGCCACCCCATCCGCAAATACCGATGATGCCTACTTTCTCCGCATCCACATCGGACAGACAAGCAAGAAAATCTACAGCCGCCAAGAAATCCTCGGTATTAATGTCGGGAGAGGAAGTGCGTCGTGGTTCGCCGCCACTTTCGCCCGTATAGGAAGGGTCGAAAGCACAAGTAACAAATCCTCTTTCCGCCATCTTCATGGCATAGAGTCCGCTCGACTGTTCCTTTGACGCACCGAAAGGTCCGCACACTGCAAGCGCCATACTGTTGCTTCCACTTTTGGGCGTATATAAATCACCCACAAGTGTAATGCCATACCGATTCTTGAACTCCACCTTCCGGTGATTGACTGTCTTGCTCAACGGGAATACCTTGTCCCATTTTTCTTCTGTACCGTTGTCGTGCACTTCTTGTGCCGACACATTTGTTGTAAGTGCCATTGTCATCGAAATAACTATTGATAAAAATAGGGCTATTTTCATAATCACTTGGTGTATAAGTTTTCGAAAGCAAAATTACAACAAACGAAACAAATAAGCTATACCGGAATCGTGGGAATAATTACCATTAGTCGTGTTTTGTTCAATCTTAACTATCCGCTCGACACCGGGAGGTTATTGCATATTTAGCGCGTATTACCCTGAAATACAATCGAATAAACAAAAAACAAGAGGGCGCACCTGATTTGATACGCCCTCAAACTGTATTGTGGAATGTGACTATTGATTCAAATCGTAGTGACGCTTATACTTCATAGCATCAAGCGGCATATCGGTTGTGAGATAGTCGGCACCACGGTTTATCATTTCGATGATATCACTGACGCTTCGGAGGGTCCATACATTGACGGTAATGCCGAGATTGCGAGCTGCGGCAAACCACGAAGAGTTGTTGCGCATCGTGCCGATTTCGTAATCGATACCTGTCAAGCCGGCATTTTTAACTTGTTGCGGTGTTTTGTCGCCATTGAGGTAAGCGACTTTTGCCGACGAGTCGACCGACTTGATTTTTGTACAAGCATCCCAAGAGAAGGCGATATATTCAACCTTGTTTTGCAGACCGTATTGCTTAACAAGATTAACCGCAGCAGCTGCAGCCGCTTGAGTGCGAGCGGTTGTTGAATGCGACTTAACTTCAATGATTAGTTTCGTTTGGCTTGACGAATTTTTGAGGATTTTCAACAAATCATCGAGAGTCGGCATTTTCTCGCCGTTGGAGAGCGTCAAGTCTTTACATTGAGCATATGTAGACGATTGGATAGTCACGCCGTTGTAACTTGCATCGTGGTTCACCATAAGTTTGCCATCGGTAGTAATCCAGATGTCGGTTTCCGAGCCATAAACGCCGCGAGTTCTGCGCAGAGCCAACCTTATTCCAATAACCGCGGTGGGCAATAACTTCGGTTTTGTTGACGGAAGTTTGAACTGAGAGCGTAACAGCGCCAATAGTTTGCTTTTTGGTGTCGCGAGCGACGATGATATTGTACGAACCCGATTCGAAATTGTCGGGCAATGTCAAGACAACACCCGTCGACGTAGATTCGACAGTGGGATAGAAACTCTTTGTGTCGTCGAGAGTCGAAACAAGTTGCACGATGTCGGAGTTAGTGAATCCCTTGCCGTCGATAGCAAGGCGTCCGCCATTCTGCTTGACGGGGACATTGCTGACATACGATGCGTCGGTAATCATTTCAGCATAGCCTTCGCGGTCGGCGCCTTTCCAATTGTTGTAAAGATTGGTGATTTGTCCGGCATTGAGGACAGAGTCGTAAAGGCGGAACATACCTATGTCGCCGGGAATGGCTTGGTTAAGGTCTCCACTCTGCGGGTCACCGAAAATTGCAAACCATTGTGAATTTTTATCCGTAGGACGAGTTAGGTCGCCTTGGGCAGTTGCCGTTCCGACGAGCTTGCCGTTGACGTATAGGTATGCCTTTTGGTCGGTCTTGCTATAGACACCGACAACGTGGTAATACGTATTCGGGTTATAGTCGGTTTGTGCGCCCCAGCAATAGCCTGTTGTAGATGTATGCGGCAAGAAAGTCAACCGACCATCTTTAGAAACCATGAAAGCGCCCGGACCACCGCCTTGATGACAAGAAATCCATTTTGCTTCGACGTTCTGCTTTTGCGGCGACATTAGGACAGCTTCCATCGTGTAACCGTCCTTGAGTTTGTTGAAGAAAGCTTCTTCGGCAATGCTAATGCGATAGTGTCCGGTGTTGGCAGCGTTC
The DNA here is from genome assembly GCA_004555955.1 of Bacteroidales bacterium. Taxonomy (GTDB): domain Bacteria; phylum Bacteroidota; class Bacteroidia; order Bacteroidales; family Muribaculaceae; genus Limisoma. The sequence goes on from SFJG01000031.1 coordinate 4,735, forward strand.
CAGGCAGCAGTAGAGTGAGCCATATAACGATTTGCCGAGCCGTTGAAGTAAGTCGAGAGGGTGTTAGTCCACTTTTGCTCAACCGTGCGCTTCGACGGAGAGATGTCGATAGCCGTACCGTTAGGCAAGAACGCCACGTCGAGCAAGTCGGCTACAGGAAGATTTGTAGGAGCGTGAGGAGTGTTATCCCAAAGGATTTTGACTTCGTTGCTGTTGAGGGGATTATCGTACAGACGGAAAAGGACGACGTCGCCGGGCATCGATTGCTGTTGGTTATTTCCGGCAGGGTCGCCAAAGATTGAAAACCAATAAGCAGCCGTACTGCTTGGGTGAGTCAGTTCGCCGGGAGCATAGGCAGTGCCTTTTAGCTCGCCGTTGACATATAGATACGCCTTTTGGTCGGTCTTGCTATACACACCGACCACGTGGTAATATGTATTCGGGCTATAGTCGGTTTGCGCACCCCAACGATAATTGACATTTGTGGTACCTTCTGCGGTATGCAGCAAGAAAGTCAATCTGTTGTCGCCTGAAATCATAATACCGCCGGGACCACCGGATTCATGGCAGCTGATGAACTTACCTTCGGCAGTAGAGCCTTTCTCCGGGGTCATAACAATTGCCTCCATAGCATAACCGTCTTTGAGTCGGTTGAAGAAAGCGTCATCGGCAATGCTAATGCGGTAGTGCCCCTTGTTTTTGGAGTCCCAAGCGCAAGACGAATGCGCAACGAAACGGCTGTATGTGCTATTCCAATAGACGGCTTGTTCGGTCGACGACGGATGCTCGATAGTGGCATGGCGCGGAGAAACGTCGGTTGCACTGCCGTCGGCATTAAACACCACGTCGAGCAAATCGGCACGCGCCGGCACTGAGTAGAAGCCGATGCTGTCGATGTTTGCTTTCGGTGCGCTGTATAAGACGTTTGAATTTGAATCGACAAAACTAAGAGTAGACTTGTCGGCGGAAACTTGCACATCGGCAACGTTTGCGGCTGCTGTCATATAGACCACGTGACCGTTCTTCCACACATACAAATTACCGGTCGGCATATCGCCTACTCCGGCTTTTGCGCTCAATGCGACAACTACTACAGTTGCTAACGATATTATCGCTTTTTTCATATTCATAGCTATCAATTCTTTAAGATTTTCGTAACTTTGATTCCTTCAGCTGCCACTACCTTGACAAGATAGATGCCCTTCTGCAAATGCGCAAGAGAGTATTGAGCTTCCAAGCTGCGCGGAGCATCGTTGATGCAAGTAGTACCGCCGATGCTATAGACAAATACGTTGTTGATTGGCGAAGATGCATTGACCGTCAACACATTGCCATTGAAAAGCACTTCAGCACTGTCGACTTGGCGGCTCTCAACGCCTGCAATCACTGATGAATAGAACTTAAAATGGTCCAATTCTTCGAATGCTATAGAATTTGAACTACCATTAACATTTTCTATAACCATATCGTCGGACGATATGATAATCTTTCGTGTATTTAGAAATTGAATCCAAGGCTTTGAATCATAATCGCGGAACAAATAAACATCAACAGCATGTGCCTCATTAAATTGCATAATTAATAAGACAGCAAATAAAATACCGGAAAATAGTTTTCTCATTATTAGATTTTTTGTGTTAGTATAATATAACAGTTATTAATATTTATGCTGATAAAGGAAACGCTTAATGGAACGTTTCGGCGTTTTTTCGAATTCTTCGGTCTGGATTTTTATATCCGAAAGTTGCGAATAAGCCGGCAAATCTTTGTTGAGATGAGCCACGTTGTCTTTCATAAGTTTTAAGATATCGTTATCGGCAATATGCTGGCGCTCAAGGTTCTCAAAATCAGGATAGATTAAAGCAATGAGTTTGCCTTTAGCGTTTTCGATAACAATTGATTCGCAAACGTATGGCATATTATTGAGCTTTTGCTCGATTTCTTCGGGATATATGTTCTGCCCCGACGGACCCAAAATTAGATTTTTGTTGCGACCTTTGATGTAGATAAAACCATCGCGGTCGATAGTACAAAGGTCGCCGGTGTAGAGCCAGCCGGAGCGAAGCGCCTCGGCGGTTGCCTCCGGATTCTTGTAATATCCGAGCATAACATTCTTTCCGCGCACCTTGAGTTCGCCGACAACATTTTCCGGGTCGGGCGAATCGACAACGGCTTCCATACCGTCGACGACACGACCGCACGAGCCTACTTTGTTTTCTTCGTGACCGGCATAGGAAATCAGCGGAGCACACTCGGTCATACCATAGCCGACGGTGTACGGGAAGTTGATTTTGCGCAAAAACTTTTCGACATCTTTGTTCAAAGCGGCACCGCCGATAATCATTTCGTAGAGTTGACCGCCGAACGTTTCATTGAGTTTCTCCTTGATTTTAAGCAACAAACGGTCGTTGACGAAAGGCACGGTCAAAAGTAACTTCATATAAGGCTTTTCGAGCAATGGGAAAACCTTCGTTTTGATGATTTTCTCGAGGATAAGCGGCACGGCGATGATGAGTCGCGGACGGACCTGGGCAAACGCATCGATAATAACCTTAGGCGAAGGTACCCTTGTGAGGAAGTGAATGTGACACCCCTTGACAATCGGGTGAAGCATCTCGATAGAAAGCCCGTACATATGAGCAAGCGGAAGCATACAGATGAGTCCGTCGCCGGGACCGAGGAATTTGAGTTTTTCGAGGGCGAAATTGATGTTTGAAGATATGGCACGATATGGCACCATCACGCCTTTAGAAAATCCGGTAGAGCCTGACGTATAATTGATTACGGCAAGCGATTCGGGGTCGAACTCTTCGTAGACCACATCATCGACAGTAAAGCGTTCGGGATAGCGTTGCCCGAAGAGCGCGTTAAGCGTTTTGCGTGCGTTGGTCAGATTATCACTTCTCGACGCCAACAGACTATAGTCGGCAATACGAATAGCACCACAAATATTCGGAATCTTTTCAATTTCGAGATTCTCCCAAATCGTGGCATCGACGAATAGCAATTTCGACTCGGAATGGTTGATAATGTGGTGAATATTGTCAGGCTTGAATTCGTGTAGAACAGGAACAGGCACGGCGCCATAGGTCAATATTGCTATAAATGCCACAGCCCACTGCGTGCTGTTTTTGCCGCAAAGAGCGATTTTGTCGCCCTTGGCAATGCCTGAGTTTTCGAATAGCAAATGTAGCTTTGCCACCTTACGAGCAACATCGCGATACTGTAGCGAAATGCCGTTGAAATCACTCATTGCGAGTTCTTCCCAGTTTTTCCGGATAGATTTCTCTAAGATTTTATTTATATGCATATTCGAATATTTTACGCAAAAATAGTCAATACATTATGCTTTATCAAGCATTTGCACTGAAAAAGAAACAACAAATGTTAAAAACAATTAAGGAAGAAGGATTGACACAAGCGGGTCAAACTTTCTCCCTTAATCATATAAGTATTAATAGTTGCGAGCAAAAATCACGCGACGAGCCGAGGGCTTGCCTGTGAAGATACAAGTTCCGGGTGTTTCGTCGCCGTCAAGAGGGATGCAACGAATTGTAGCCTTTGTTTCTTCCTTGACGCGAAGTTCGGTCTCGGTAGTGCCATCCCAGTGAGCGAGGACAAAGCCACCGGCTTCGATTTTCTCTTTAAATTCGTCGTAAGAATCAGCAACGCTGATGTGTTCGTCTCTGAACTTACGAGCCTTTTGATATATATTGTCTTGGATGTCTTCGAGCAAGTCAGCAACGTAATCGACAATGCCCTCGAAAGGCACAGTTTGCTTTTGGAGCGTGTCGCGGCGCATAACCTCAACAGTGCCGTTTTCGAGGTCTTTAGCACCGAGGACGAGTCGTACGGGCACGCCTTTGAGTTCGTAGTCGGCAAACTTAAATCCGGGGCGACGATTGTCGGCGTCGTCATATTTAACGCTGATGCCCTTCGCCTTGAGAGCCTCTACAACAGGAGCGACCTTGGCGGAAACCTCGGCGAGCTGTTCTGCCTTGCGATAGATTGGCACGATAACCACTTGAATCGGCGCCAAATGAGGAGGAAGGACGAGTCCGTTGTCGTCGGAATGGGTCATAATCAGAGCGCCCATCAAACGGGTCGAAACGCCCCACGAGGTTGCCCAGACGTAGTCGAGTTTGTTTTCTTTGTTGATAAACTTCACGTCGAACGCCTTGGCAAAGTTTTGACCCAAGAAATGCGAAGTGCCCGATTGGAGCGCCTTACCGTCTTGCATCATAGCCTCGATTGTGTAAGTTTCGAGAGCGCCGGCGAAACGTTCGTTAGCGGTTTTCACACCTTTAATGACGGGCACAGCCATATACTTTTCGGCGAAATCGGCATATACGTTGAGCATACGCACAGCCTCTTCCATTGCTTCTTCGCGAGTAGCGTGAGCGGTGTGGCCTTCTTGCCACAAGAACTCGGCGGTGCGGAGGAACATACGAGTGCGCATTTCCCAGCGGAACACGTTAGCCCATTGGTTGCACAAAATCGGGAGGTCGCGATACGACTGTATCCAATTCTTGTAGGTATTCCAAATAATCGTCTCGGAAGTCGGACGAATGATGAGTTCTTCTTCGAGTCGGGCTTCGGGGTCGACCACGACACCGTTGCCATCAGGAGAATTTTTCAAGCGATAGTGTGTAACGACGGCACATTCTTTGGCAAAACCCTCAACGTGGTCCGCCTCACGGCTTAAGAACGATTTGGGAATCAACAATGGGAAGTAAGCGTTAACGTGACCCGTTTCTTTAAACATCGCATCGAGTTGGCGCTGCATTTTTTCCCATATTGCGTAGCCATAAGGCTTGATGACCATACAGCCGCGCACTGCCGACTGTTCTGCCAAATCCGCCTTTACAACCAAGTCGTTATACCATTGCGAATAATTCTCGCTTCGCTTGGTTAAGTCTTTCAATTCAACTGCCATAATTTTAGTATTTTATGCAAAAATATTAATTTCTTTTCAACTTACAAAACATATTAATCCAATCTTCCGTCGGATGCTTCCGAAATCATCTTTTTGCCGGGGACCAAGAAGATTTCAAGACGACGATTCTTCTCGCGATTTTCCATCGAGTTGTTGAGATAGAGCGGCTCGCTACTGCCCATACCGTAGGGAATAACATAGTCGCTGCAAGTGGCATGCGCCTTAAACCATTCGAGGATAGCCACGGCGCGGCGATTTGTCAACTCGTCGGTATATGATTCGGAGCCGGTGTTGTCGCTATGTACCACTAACATCATGCGATAGAAGTCGGCAACTGTCAGAAATTTGACAAACGGCGACAGATACTTTCCTGCATTGGGTTTAAGTGTCGTCTCGTTTGGGTAAAACAAGTTATCGGTGTCAACGGTCACAATCACCACTTCGCCATTACGCATTGTTTCAACGGTTTCTTGTCCGGCAGCCAACAGTTTTTTGGCTTGCTTGAGTTGATATTTGCGAATAGTGGACTTTTGCGAACCGAGTTTGGGAATTTTCAGGTTGTCGGTAAGCGAAAGTTCGTAGAGTTGCTCTACGGTATAGTTTTTTTCGGCAACTTCGCGCGTTGCCGGCTTTTTCGACGATTTGTCTTTATTATCGGCTTTCGCCGTATTTTTTGTTTGTTTTTGAGCATCGGCATGCTTGTTGCCGCGGAAGAAATTCTTCACGGCACCGGCACCGCGCTGAAACATGTTGCCGGAATCGTTGTTGATGCTATCCGTCGGCTCATCGGCAGCGGCATTTAGCGGCACAGCCGTGAGTAGCAGAAAAAGCAATATGGTTTTGAAAATATATTTCATAATAGGTTTACTACATCTAAAAAGTGCTCAACGTTTCTTCGTAAGCGAGTTCGAGGTTTACTATAGCGGGAATGTCGGCAGGGTCGATTTTGCTGTGACGCTTTGCAAGCCGACGCGTAACCGAGTCGACCACAACAGCGGGGTCGATTTCGTCTTCTTCGTCGCAAATATCGCTGATGTCAAAAAGTCCGCGAGCATCGTAATAGTCGAATATTGCCACGACGACGTCGAGCAACTCGTTGTCGCAATATTTCGTCGAAATTTCCGACTCAAGCCCGGCTCTGATAAACCGGACACATTCCTTTTCGTCAAATTCTTTTATATCGTCAAAATCGCTCATTGTTTATTTGGTTTGTGCGCTGACGAGACCTTCGGGAAGGTTCATTGTCAGCGTTCGGTTGTCTTCGTCAATCGCTAAAATAAAATCCTCAACGACGGGAACATAGAATTGCGTGCCTTCGTTATCGACCTCGAAAAGAACGTTTTCGGTTGAATCGTCGACGTCGACGATTGTGCCCAACTGTTTGCCGTTTTCGTCGAGAATCGTATAACCGGTAAAATAGTCGCAAGCCACCTCGTCTTCGTTGTCGGCATATTCGCTGCGAAGCACGTAGAAAGGATGACCGACGAGCATACGAGCCGCGTGCTCGTTGTCGATACCGTCGATGGTCAACAGAACGCTTGCAGCACCGCGACTACGCACAGCCGACACGAAAAACGGCACGTTGATGCCATCGATGCTACACACGATGGCGCGATAGCTCTCGAGGTCGTCGACAGTGGTTTCGGCAGACAATTCACCACGCACGCCGTGGGTCTTGATTATCCGCCCTACTCGTATCAGTTGGTCGTCGGTAATCATCAGTACTCGTTTACTTGCGTTTTTTCTTTTTGGATGATTGCTGTACCGGAGCGACATCCTTAAAGTCGCACAACTTGTAGCGGTCGGTTGTCATAACGATTCTGCCATGGCTGTACATCTCCAAGTCTTTGAAAATGCGCTCGTCGTCGACACCTTCGCGATTGACAGCCACCAACTGCTTCTTCATGTGGCTTGCAATCATAATGAGCAGTTGGTCGCGCTCCTCTCCTTCGGGCATATCCGATGCAATGTCGATAAGCCCTTCGACGATTTTACCATAGTGACGTAAGCGTATCGGCTCGAGTTGGTACGGCAATTTATCCGGGCGCGAATGCAAATCGTCGGGACGAATCACCTCGCAAGGATAATCGATATCGAGTTTAAAATCCGACATGATGGCCAGCTGATTCCACAGCATTTTATTGGAGTTATCATCGTCGCGACGGTCCGAAAAGAGGTTGTTCATAATGCTGACAATTCCGGCGGCGCAACGATTTCGCTCCTCGCGGTCGGCAATCGACATACAGTGGTCAACCATTTGCTGTACGTTTCGCCCGAATTCGGGCAAAACGAGTTTCTCGCGTTGTGTATTATATTCTAACATCATTTATTTATTAGCACGTTTTTTCGGGGCGTTGTTGCCTGAAATTGTTTTAGATAAGCCGGCGTAACATAAGCCACATCGGCGAAATCGCCTTCGCGGAATGCTTTCTCGGAGAGCGCAATCATGTCGACTGCGTTAAGGCGCATACCGCAAACGAATTCGGCATTCGGATGGTTGATTAGCTCTCTGACCTTGTCGGCGCCGTTTCCGACGAAGAACATACGATGGCTGTCGAGCACGTCGGCAAACGACTCAGCGGTGACGGTCATCGGCTGCGGCGCGACAACTTCGTTGAGCGACAAGTCGTAGACTCCGGCAAAGACATCCATACGGCGAGCGTCAATCATCGGTGCGAAATAGTCGTCGGGACCCACATTTCGGCTGAACATCACCGCCACACTGAGAATCTTCAACGTAGGCACGGCAATGAGGGGCACACCGAGTCCGAACGCCAAGCCTTTAGCCTCCGAGAGCCCGATACGCAGCCCGGTATAAGAGCCGGGACCGATGCTGACGGCGATTGCTTCCGGCATTGTCTCGATTTGGCGAGCATAGTCTAACGCTTCAGCAACCATACCGCCCAAAACCGTGGCATGGTTACGTCCTTTGGTGTCGGTATCGCTCCAACGCATTTCGCCTTCGACCGACAAACATACACTACATACGTCGGTCGCCGTTTCTATATTTAGTATTGCTGCCATTATTCTTTGCGCATTATCGATGGCAAATTTACAACATTTTCGCGTACCGACAAAACTTTCGCTCCCGGAGCTTGTCTCAAAACAACGATTTGATTTGCTTTTTAAGACAACAAATAGTACTTTTGCAAGAGTAAATCGCAAAAAGAATTATGAAATTAGAATTAGCGCTTGCAAAAAGATTGGAAATCGTGTCGGCGGGCAGTTCGGCGGCTTTCACGCTACGCATCGCTTCGGTAAGCATAATTCTTGCAATCGTCGTCATGATAGCCTCGATAGCGATTGTCAGCGGCTTTAAGAGCGAAATCGTGGGGCGTCTCACCGACTTGCAGCCGCACCTGCGAATCACTGCGGGCAACACTCAGCCGGGTGTCGAGCGAATCGTGTCGCTACAGGAAGTCGAAAGCACTCTCGAGGGCATCGACCGCTCAAAAATCAAGTCGATAGCCTTAACTGCCGAAATGCCGTGCGTACTCAAAACCGATTCCGACTTTCAAGGGCTGGCTCTTCGCGGACTAAGTAGCGAAGTAGATACAACTGTCATTTCGAAGCGGCTCGTCGAAGGTCGCATGAGCCGTGACGACAACGACGTCGTGGTGTCGCAAATCGTGGCACGGCGGCTCGGAATAAACGTCGGCGACCGCCCTATTCTTTTCTTTATCAGAGGCGACAAAATCAAGCAACGCCGCGTAGTAATCACCGGCATCTACGACACTGCTATGGAGGAGTTCGACCGAAACATTCTTTTTTCGAACATTAGCCTTGCACAATCGATTGCCGACCTAACGCCCGACCAAGGTACTTCGGTTGAATTTACGCTCTACGACATCAATAACATCGACGAGATGAGAGACGAAATAATTCAAGCCGTTTATACGTCGCTCTACCAATCGCATTCGTCGGCGGTCTACCAACTTTCGACGGTTACCGACGAGAATATCTCGTTTTTTGCCTGGCTCGATCTGCTCGACACGAATATCATTGTGATACTCATTCTGATGAGCATCGTTGCCGCATTTTCGCTTGTGGCGGGACTGCTGATTGTGGTGCTCAACCGCACTAATATGGTCGGTATTCTCAAAACCCTCGGGGCGTCGAATCGCAGCATCCGACTCACTTTTATTTGCTTGACATACAAACTCGTTTTACGCTCTCTGCTTTGGGGCAACATTATCGGCTTTGCTATCTGCTTGATTCAAAAATTTTTCCACCCGATGAAACTCGACCCGGCGACTTATTATATGAGCTACGTACCCATAGAAATCAACGGCTGGCTGATTGTGCTCAACATCGGCATACTGATAGTGTCCGCACTGGCAATGATTGGCCCGTCGTACATAATCACATCGCTGTCGCCGACTAAAACCATAAAATTTGAATAAATAAAACCCAAATAATGAACGAACGTATATTAGTAACAGGAGGAACCGGATATATCGGCTCGCACACGACAGTAGAACTAATCGAAGAAGGCTACGACGTGGTGATATGCGACAATTTATCGAATAGCAATCGCGGCGTAGTCGACGGCATAGAAGCTATCACCGGACGCCGCCCGATATTCGTCGAAGCCGACTGCGCCGACCCGGTGGCTATGCGAAAACTCATGGAAGACTACCCCGGCATAAAAGCTATCATCAATTTTGCCGCAAGCAAAGCCGTTGGCGAATCGGTTTCAAAGCCTCTGCTCTACTACCGCAACAACTTGAACATACTCATCAATCTGCTCGAATTGATGCCCGAATTCGGCATCCGCGGGTTTGTCTTTTCGTCGTCGTGCACCGTCTACGGCGAGCCCGACCGTAACCCCGTCGACGAGACGTCGCCTATCAAAGCAGCAACATCGCCCTACGGCAACACCAAGCAAATCTCAGAAGAAATCATCACCGACTATATCCGCTCGGGTGCCGGCATCAAAAGCATCATCTTGCGCTACTTCAACCCGGTCGGAGCGCACCCATCGGCACTAATCGGCGAACTTCCCAACGGCGTGCCGCAAAACCTTATCCCCTATCTTACGCAAACAGCCATCGGCATTCGCCCTGAATTGAGCGTGTTCGGCAACGACTACAACACTCCCGACGGCTCTTGTATTCGCGACTTTATCAACGTGGTCGACCTCGCTAAAGCTCACGTTGTCGCTGCTCGGAGAATGCTCAGCGACGAAAGCTCTGACGACATTGAAATTTTCAACCTCGGAACCGGTAATGGCGTCAGCGTGCTCGAACTCATCAACACGTTCCGCGAAGCAACCGGCGTCGACGTTCCTTATAAGATTGTAGGGCGTCGCGAGGGTGACATCGAAAAAGTTTGGGCAGACCCGAGTCGTGCAAACAACGTCTTGGGCTGGAAAGCAACAACGCCCCTCGCCGACACTCTCCTTTCGGCATGGAATTGGCAACTGCAACTGCGCAAACGCGGGATAATGTAAGAACGGACATGCATCCATAGTGTGGCCGCACCGAACTGCGACCACACATCCGCTCGTCCACCTCTTACCTCTTACCCCTTACCCCTTACCTCACACCTCTCACCTCATACCTCTTACCTCTTACCTCTTCCCTCGCCGTAGGCGTTATCTCGCCGGATTGGGACAAAACTCCTAAAAAAACGTATTAAAAATGCCTATTTTTATAGAAATATGTTATCAAACATATCAAATACTTTGGTCAAACGAACAAAAGTGTGTACTTTTCGACTCAAATTTTGAGAATTTATTACTAACAATTTAATATCTCTAATACACAATGAAAGTTTACGAAACTAACGAAATCAAAAACATCGCCCTCATTGGTAGTAAGGGCTCCGGGAAAACCACACTCGCCGAAGCAATGCTTTACGAGTGTGGAGTTATAAAACGTAGAGGAACTATAGAAAACGGCAACACGGTGTGCGACTATTTTCCTGTAGAAAAGGAATATGGCTACACCGTTTTTTCGACTGTCTGCTACGCAGAATTTTTGAATAAGAAAATCAACTTCATCGACTGCCCGGGCGGCGACGACTTTGTTGGCAACGCCATCACAGCGCTCAACGTAACCGACGCCGGCGTCCTCCTTATCGACGCTCAGTACGGCGTTGAAGTTGGTACACAAAACATCTTCCGTACTACAGACAAAATACGCAAGCCTATCATTTTTGCCGTCAACCAACTCGACACGGACAATGTTGATTTCGACAACGTTATCCAACAAATGAAAGAGTCGTTCGGCAACAAGATTGTGCTCGTACAATATCCCATCAATGCCGGACCGGGCTACAACGCTATGATTGACGTTCTTCTTATGAAGATGTACACCTGGGGTCCCGACGGCGGCGTTCCCACGATTTCCGAAATTCCTGCCGACCAGCTCGAAAAAGCTCAAGAGCTCAACAAACTTCTCGTAGAAGCCGCTGCTGAGAACGACGAAGACCTTATGGAAAAATTCTTCGACCAAGGCATTTTGACTGAAGACGAAATGCGTACAGGTATTCGCAAAGGCTTGATTGACCGCAGCATCCTTCCGGTGTTCTGCGTAAGCGCATTGAAAGACATGGGCGTTCGCCGTATGATGGAATTCTTGGGCAACGTAGTGCCGTTCGTCGACGAGATGCCGAAACCCGTCAACACCAAGTGCGAAGAAGTGGCAGCCGACCCGGCAGGAGACACAAGTCTCTTCGTTTTCAAAACATCCGTCGAACCGCACATCGGCGAAGTGTCGTACTTCAAAGTAATGTCGGGCGTTGTAAAATCTGGCGACGACCTTACAAATATGCGTACAGGCAATAAAGAAAGATTGGCTCAAATCTTCTGCGTATGCGGTCAGATTCGTACACAAGTCGACGAACTCAAAGCAGGCGATATCGGTGCAACCGTTAAGATGAAAGACGTAAGCACAGGCGATACGCTCAACGGCAAGGGCTGTGAATATGAGTTCGACTTCATAAAATATCCGGCACCGAAATTCCAACGTGCAATCAAGCCGGTTAACGAAGCCGATGCCGAAAAACTCAACGAGATTCTTACTCGTATGCACCTCGAAGACCCGACTTGGATTATCGAGCAATCGAAAGAACTCAAACAAACTATCGTTTCCGGTCAAGGTGAATTCCACCTTCGCACCCTCAAATGGCGTATCGAGAACAACGAAAAACTCCAAATCAACTACTTGGAGCCGCGTATCCCCTACCGCGAAACAATCACAAAGGCATCGAGAGCTGACTATCGCCACAAAAAGCAATCAGGTGGTGCAGGTCAATTCGGCGAAGTTCACCTAATCATTGAGCCGTACACAGAAGGAATGCCCGAGCCCGACACATATCGTTTCGGCAGCCAGGAATTCAAGATGAGCGTTCGCGACAAGCAAGAAATACCTTTGGAATGGGGCGGCAAACTCGTTGTTTACAACTGTATCGTCGGTGGTGCTATCGATGCTCGTTTCATCCCGGCAATCGTGAAAGGTCTTATGGACCGTATGGAGCAAGGACCGCTCACCGGCTCGTATGCCCGCGACGTTCGCGTTTGCATCTACGACGGCAAAATGCACCCGGTTGACTCTAACGAAATTTCGTTCCGCCTTGCAGGACGTAACGCATTCAGCGAAGCGTTCCGCAACGCCAACCCGAAGATTCTTGAGCCGGTTTACGACGTTGAAGTACTCGTTCCGTCCGACAAGATGGGCGACGTGATGAGCGATTTGCAAGGTCGCCGCGCTATCATTATGGGTATGGAAAGCGAAAGCGGTTTTGAGAAAATCACAGCAAAAGTGCCGTTGAAAGAAATGTCATCTTACTCAACAGCGTTAAGCTCAATCACCGGCGGTCGCTCTTCATTCTCTATGAAGTTTGCTTCTTACGAACTCGTCCCCGGCGACGTTCAAGAAAAACTCCTCAAGGCATACCAAGAAGAGAACAAAGACGAATAAAAACAATCGTCCGACCATACTTCAGACCGGAGGCTGCCAATCGGCAGCCTCCGCTATTTTATTTCGACATCTTTGTCGGCTACGAGCGACTCGGCAAAGATGCGACCGGCGTATTCTTCCGGATAGAGAAGGCGGTCGACGTTCATCGCTTTGAGTATCATCTCGTGCATATCGTCGATAACCCGCGCGTAGATGTGCTTGATTTTTGTATGTTTCAGAATGGCAATGATGCGCAACGACTGCTCCACGCTTTGCCCTATTGCCACAATGGCGCAATCGATTTCGCCCATCGGCAACGATGCAAGCGCGACCGGGTCGGTTGCATTGAAGATAAACGACGCCGACACGCTGTCCTTGATGGCATCGATTCGCTGCTCCGACGAATCGACGGCTACTACTTCGTATTTGTTTGCACACAGCGTCTCAGCAACTGCTTTGCCGAAGTTTCCAACGCCAACAACTAAGTATCTCATATCTTAATTTATTATTATATTATCTTTGGGATAGCGGAATCGAGCCTCTCCGCGATGATGGACAAGGCTCATACCGAGTACAATAAAGCCTACACGACCGCAAAACATCAGCACGGAAATAACCACTTTGCCGACTACGGATAAATGCGGCGTTACGCCGCATGAAAGCCCCACCGTGCTTGCAGCAGATACGATTTCGAAGAGCAAACCTTTCGCAGAGATGCCCGGCTCGGTCGAAAGCAGTATCAAGTAGGTAATAAGGATTGCCGAAATCGATGCAAAAATCGTTGCCATGGCTCGGCGTACCGATTCGGCAGACACTTCGCGATTGAACAACACAACGGCTCCGCGCCCGCGAATCACCGACAAGAAATTGGCTGCTGCAACTGCCACCGTATTCACTTTAATACCGCCTGCTGTCGACTGCGAAGCGCCGCCAATCCACATAAGCAAGACCAAAACCACCATCGTCGATGAGGAAAACAGTGATAGGTCGGAGCTGTTGAACCCTGCCGTACGCGACACTGCAGAATAGAAAAACGAATGGACCACTTTATCGCCCCACGACAGCCCGGAAAATGCGCCGTGCCATTCCGTAACGGCTATTGCTACGGTGCCGAACAACAATAGGATTATCGTTGTCGTTATAACGATTCGCGTATTCAGATTTGCGATGCGCTGCATCTTCTTGCGATGGTTGGGCTTGAATATCGAACGAATACGATAGACAATCCAGGTTCGGAAGTTGACCAATATCGGAAATCCGATACCGCCAAAGATGACCAACATCGAAACAATGACGTAAAACGAGCTGCAATTCAGCAACACGGCATTACTCAAATTTTCACTGTCGGTCGAAAATCCCGCATTGCAGAACGCCGATATGGCATGAAATACAGAAAAATAGATTTCGCTGTTGAGGGTCATTGCCATAGTGCCGTGGATTGACGCCCATATCAGTAGTGCGCCAATCATCTCTATCACAAAGGTGAAGCCGAGAATATAAAAGAGCGTAGACACCAACGAATTCCACGTGTCCGAGCCTACCATGTCGCGCATTGCCAATTGACTGTAGGCAGCAGTATTACCCATATAAAACATAGCGAAGAAACTCGTGATGGTCATCACTCCCAAACCGCCGATTTGAATGAGCGCCAACAATACGATTTGCCCTTCGATGGAAAACGTTGTCGACACGTCGACCGGGCTCAATCCGGTGACGCACACTGCGCTTGTCGACACAAAAAACGCATCCACGACCGAAATGTGAGCGCCGTAGGCTAACGACCGCGGCAGCAAGAATAGCAAAGCGCCGACAACAATAATGATTGCGAAACCACCGGCAAGCATCAACGCCGGATTGGTTTTGCGATTCATCAGCCCTACGATGGCTCGCGAAATGTCGAGAACGGCAAATATGCACACCACCGTCATCGTGACAAAACTGCTGCCAAGGAACGTCCATACGCCGTGAAATGCACTGTCCTCGCCTACGCTGAAAAACTGTGGCAATGCCGAAACGTAAAGTAGAGTTCCGACGGCTACCGTCAGTGGCAATGCAACCTTGCGAGGGTTGATTATTGTCAATAATAATTGAAAAGTAAATGTCACAAAATAGAACCACCACGAAGCACGCACGATGCCCGTCACCCAACGATGCTCTTCCGCCGGCAAGTCGAAACCAAAATTAATCGCCACTGCCCCGGCAGCAACCAACGATACGGCAAAGGCTACCAGCCGAACTACCAAATCGACTTTTACGCGCCATCGCTGAGGAATGATTCGTTCAAACATAGAGCGCCCGGTTTAGCAACCCAACTGACGTTGAAGTGTTTCCATCTGATAGTTCCACAAATCTTTTGCCTCTTGCAATTCTTCAGGCTCCGCAAAATCCGTTACACAGAGCACGGAATTGCCGGTCAACTCCGATGTCATAATCCGAAGTTCGAAATATGTCTTATCTGTATCTTCCGACCACCGATAGCGTATATACTTTTCCGTACGAAGCCCGACGATACTCAAACCTTGCTCAACACCGTTCCAAATCAGCACGACTTCCTTGCCATCCATTTTGGCATCGTCGGCAAACCATTCCTTAAGTCCATTAGCCGTCGCTATGTATGACCACAACATCGATACCGGTGTGCTTCGCATATCATATTCAAGCGTAAATTTCTCTTTTGCCATTGTTCTTTCTAATTTGGCCGCTAATTAAATACAATATCACCAATAACGCAAATAATAATTTACAAATAACAACTATACACGTCGATTTACTTGATTATTTTGCGTATTTTAAACTGATTTAAGAGACTGTTGCAAATAATCAACACGAATAATTATACATACAACCTCCGCAGAAACATGTTATATAACATATTCTACGCACCACCAACAAAGAAAATGAGCACGATTTTCAAGCAATTAATAAATTTACATTTTACAGAGCGGAAGTTTAAAATGAATTAAAATAGTATATTATACATTGCCTATTCAAAAAATTGGTTGTACCTTTGCAGCGAAAACGATGGGAAAAGAGTTTCCTATGCCGAAAATCGGCAAGGGCTTATCTCAGGTGGACGCCCAAGAGAGCCCTTAATACGAACCATAAATTGTTGTAATGAGAAAGACATTATTTGTAATTGTGCTTCTCGCCGCCTTAGTTGGTTTTTCTTCAGCATTCAATGGTGAAGATATCGATTCGAAAGTTGGTTCTTTTGCTCCCAACATTACAATAGAGAACTCAGACAAGACTTTCCGACTCAGCCAATTCAGAGGTAAATATGTTGTGGTCAACTTTTGGTCGGCAGACAATGCCGAATCGCGGATTCGCAACATTGAGATGAGCAAGTTTGTCGGCAAGCATTCAGACAAAATTGTATATGCTTCGATTAATTTCGACAGGAGTTACAGCCTGTTCAACGAAACTATCAAAATCGACAACCTCGACAACTCGGCACAATTTTTTGAAAAAGATGGAATTATTTCTGAAGTGTATAAACAGTTTCATCTGGAAAACGGACTAAACTGCTACCTAATTAGTCCGGAGGGCAGAATCGAAGCAGTAAATCCTGATGTGCGGCAATTGGCAGAAATTTAAAGCCTGCTCAACAACAGGCTCTAAGCCGCAAGTTCACAAATTCGGTGTAATAATTGATTACTCCGAATTTTATTTTTTTATAATCCCTACCTACTGCAATAAAACAGCCGTCGATGCGTTATTTAAGAAATAGAATAACGTAAATGAGATTCCTTAAACTACTATATATATTAATTTTCGCCAACGTATGCCTGGCAACGGCGGCGCAAGTAAAAATTTTCGGTAAGGTTGTCAATGCCGAAGGCGAGCCCATTGAGTTTGCCACCATACGAATTGGCGGCACGGCAATCGGCGCCAATACCGGACTCGACGGCAAATATTCAATCAACGTGGCTCGCAACGACACAATCGAACTCATCGTGTCGTGCATCGGATTCAAAGAGCATCGGCAGAAACTCATAAAGCCTACCGAGCAAGTCAACGTCGACGTCCGACTCTTCCGCACGGCTCGCGAACTTCAAGAACTGGAAGTTACGGAATATAAAAAGCAAACCGACGGCATGCAATCTATCGACACCGAAGCCATAAAAAAAGCGCCGAACCTGTCGGGCAACGGCGTCGAATCGCTCATCACAACAATGGCAGGCGTATCGTCGAAGAACGAACTAAGTTCGCAATACTCCGTCCGCGGCGGCTCGTACGACGAAAACAGCGTATATATTAACGGTATAGAAATCTATCGCCCGCAATTGGTCTCCTCCGGACAACAAGAAGGTCTGAGCATCATCAACTCATCGCTCGTCGGGGCGGTCGACTTTTCGACCGGCGGATTTAGCGCCGAATATGGCGACAAAATGTCGTCGGTGCTCGACATAACTTATCGCCAACCCGAAGCATTCGAAGGCAACATCGGTGTGAGCATGATGGGCGCAGACGTCGCCATCGGACAAAACAGCGGCAAATTCTCACAACTCCACGGCATTCGATATAAGCGCAACACATCAATTCTCAGCTCTCTCGAGACAAAAGGAGAATACGAGCCGAAATACTTTGACTATCAGACAAATATCCGCTATAAAATAGGCAACAGATGGGAAGCATCGTTCTTGGGAAATATCTCGATGAACAACTACAAATTCACCCCGACAACTCGCAACACGTCGTTTGGCACAATGCAAAACGTCAAAGAATTCACCGTCTATTTCGACGGAAAAGAGTACGACAAATTCGAGACCTACGTAGGTGCTCTCGAACTGAACTATCGCCCCAACAAAAGTACCGCATTTACATTCTTGGCGTCCGGATTTATCACAAACGAGCTCGTTTCGTACGACATTTCGGGAGAATATTGGCTCGACGAAGCCGGTACTCATGACGGCGAGCAATCGATTGGCGGTGAAATCGGCGTGGGCAAATATCTCGAACACGCTCGCAACCGTTTCAAAGCATCGGTCTACACATTCGGCTTAAAAGGCCATACATCGCTCAACCACCACAACCTTGGCTACGGCATCGAATATCGCAGGCAAGCCGTCTACGAGCGGGCCAGCGAATGGGAAATGCGCGACTCGGCAGGCTACGCCATGCCCCACATCGAAGGCGCTATCAAAATGGTGTACAACCTAACGTCGAGCCACGACATCAGCACAAACAAACTGTCGTTCTACGCCATGGACACCTACCGACACATGTTCGACGCCGGGTTGCTAACCATCAACGGCGGCGTGAGAATGTCGTATTGGGATTTCAACAAAGAATTTCTTGTCAGCCCGCGCATAAGCCTTGGTTTCGTACCCGAGAAGAACAACAACCTGGCGCTGCGACTTTCCGGCGGATTATACTACCAATCGCCGTTCTTCAAAGAGTTTAGAATGACGGAAACCGACGAATACGGCAACTCTTATATCAAACTAAACAACGACATCAAGTCGCAACGCAGCATCCAAATAATCGCAGGTACAGACTACACCTTCCGCGCTATGAACCGACCGTTCAAAATCACCGCTGAAGCATACTACAAGAACCTGAGCAACATCATTCCTTACGAACTCGACAACCTCAAGCTCGTCTACTCCGGCATAAATGCTTCGAAAGGCTACATTGCCGGACTCGACTTCAAATTTTTCGGACAATTTGTGCCCGGCACCGACTCATGGATTAGTTTCTCATTGATGAAAACACAAGAGAACCTAAACGGTGTAAAAGTGCCGCGCCCTACCGACCAACGCTACAGCATCGGACTCTTCTTCAACGATTATTTCCCGAAATTCCCGAAGTTGAAATTCAGCCTCCGAGGCATCTTGTCGGACGGCTTCCCGATGACACCGCCACAAGTGACTCGCGACGTTGCCTACTTCCGCGCTCCGGCATATAAACGCGTCGACATCGGGTTGCAATATCAACTCGTTGGCGGCGACGAGCAAAATCGCCCCAACAACTTTCTGCGTAAATTCAAAAGCATTTGGATTGGAGTTGACGTATTCAACCTGCTCGACATGTCGAACGTAAGCAGCTACTACTGGGTGACCGACGTCAATCAAATACAATATGCCGTGCCCAACTACCTGACCGGCAGACAATTCAACATCAATCTATCCGTGGCATTCTAACGAACCGACAGCCACATAAACATCGTGGCATACACTCGATTTCGAACCGGCTCGGCTGACAAAATCAAATCGTGCAAACCACCGTCGAACACATACTCGTCGACGTCTGAGCCCAAACGCCGACCGAATTTCGAGATATCGTCGACGTCAAGAACGCTATCGCCTCGGTTGAATTCCTCAGTCCATTCACCGCCGCTAACGCTATGCGCCGAACGCATTAGCATAATCGGTACGCCAAGGTCAACGCCATTCTTATGCAACTTCTTTTGAGCACGATGGATAGCAGTAATCCACCCCACACTCACTTTCGGCGACACCTCAAACTTCCACGACGTGTTGTAGCTCCATTCCCCATGATACTTTTTCAACAGACTCTCGCTATATGCGCGGCTGTTGCCTTGACTGATAAGCATTGACTTAAACGGCATAATCGACACAATCGGAACAAGAATCTTCTCCTCAAACCAGCTGAGATTCATGTCCAAAAACGGGCTATTCAACATCAACCCTTTAATAAAGCCTGCGCCTGTGCCACGTCGCTGCAAATAATAACTCAAAATCAGTCCTCCGGTCGAATGACCAAGAAGATACACATTTCTTATTCCTTCCGACTTAGCAACCGACAGAACACTATCGATTTCCTCGAAATAGACAGCCAAATCGCCCACATCAAACGGACGTTCGCCTTGACGTAGCGACCGTCCATAGCGACGCAAATCAACGGCATAAAACGAATAGCCGTGCGCCACTATGCTATCACCCAATTGGCTTTGGAAGAAATAGTCGTTAAAACCGTGCAGATAGACCACGGCTCGACGATGCGCCACATTGCCGAGGTGACGCACAACAGTAGCTACATCTCCGTTGCCGAGCGCTAACCGTCGCTGCTCGTAGCCCGACAAGAAATCCGGTTTCCAACTCGAACCGACAGCAGGCAAAACGGCTACAATCGCAAACAATACAACTATAGCCTTACGCCACAAAGAGTTGCACACAATCATTTCTTAACCAACTGAAGATTTGCCCATCGGTTCTTCTCAATGACAGATACACGCTCGAGTCCGCACTTATTCGCAGCCGCCTCGACAACGGGCACATCTTCGACATAGAAACCACTCAACATCATCTCGCCACCGGCTTTCAACGCTGACGCATAGCGGTCGATGTCGGCTGTGATAATATTCCGGTTGATGTTTGCCAACACAAAATCAAACGAATTCGATTCGGTGACCGTCTCGGCACCTCCGAGGCGCAAATCGATTTCCGGATGGCCATTAAGTTGCGCATTCGCAACAGCATTCTCGTACGCAGGAGGGTCAATCTCAACGCCCACTACATGCGTAGCACCAACCATTGCCGACAGAATTGCAAGCACACCGGTGCCCGTTCCCATATCCAGAACAGATTTCCCCGTCATTTCAGCATCCAAGATACGCTTAATCATCAAGCTGGTAGTTTCGTGATGCCCGGTTCCGAAAGCCATTTTCGGGTCGATGACAATATCATATTGCAGGCGAGGAAAATCTTTATGGAACGAACTATGAATCACACA
Organism: Bacteroidales bacterium; assembly: GCA_004555955.1. GTDB lineage: Bacteria > Bacteroidota > Bacteroidia > Bacteroidales > Muribaculaceae > Limisoma. Next base: position 25,270 of record SFJG01000031.1, read on the forward strand.
TTTATCCTCAAAAACTATTGGGTTGAAATAATGCTTTTCCCATTCTTCGTTCCAATCTTGCCCCACAACTAATTCTTCACTAAAGTCAATTTTCGCTTCAAAATCATACAACTTGATAACCTCCGAAACGGCATCTTTGTCCCACAACTCTTTCTTGACAAAAGCATCAACGCCGTCGTCGGTCTGTTCGAAGCTCTCAAAACCAACATCGGCAAGCAACGCAGCCAAAATATCACACTCATACGCAAGACAAGGAGCAAGCGTAAACTTCACTTTATAGTAATCATTCATAGCAATCAATAATTAAACGCATTAACACGCCAAAGATACGCCAAAACTACGAAAAATAAAAGCACAATACATCGTTTGTGCGCATAAAAAAAGAGGATGAACCGTTTGTGATTCATCCTCTCTAAGGGGGCGGTGACCTACTCTCCCGATTTCTCAGTACCATCGGCGCGGCGGGGCTTAACTTCCCTGTTCGGAATGGGGAGGGGTGGATCCCCCGCGCT
>SFJG01000121.1 GCA_004555955.1 Bacteroidales bacterium
ATACTTTGCGGCCCGGCCGTGGTGACCTTGCTTCTTGCAACGGTATCAGCATCAGCACAAAAATATAACGGTGTGATAGATAAGTCGATAGCTGTCGTGGGCAATGAGATGATCATGCTCTCTCAGCTTGAGGAAGAGGTGCAGATGATGAGGGCCAGCGGCATGAAGTCGGACAGGAACCTCAGGTGTGAGCTTCTGGAGTCGATGATGGTGTCCAAGCTTTTTCTGATGCAGGCCCGTCTGGATTCGCTGACAATCAACAACGATACCGGCAAAACTCTCCGCATCACCCCAAAAGCTAAAATGGATTACTTGTTTTCGGTGAATTCCGGAGGCGAATTAGTTATCAATGGCAACGCTTCAGGCTCATCGGCAATCAATTACAATGGCATCATTATCGATGGAGGTGCTTCGCTGACGTGGAACAACTATAATCTTTCCGGGTCGGAAAGCTATATTCGTCGCGTAATCCATGCCTATGGTAATTTTGATGTAAAAAACGTAACTATTGAGAATCTTTATCGCACGGAAAAAGCTAATGAAGCATGTAATGCCATATTTTTTAACGGCGGCAGTAGTGGGCGAATTTCCCAATGTGAATTTAGGTATCTGAGAGGTTGGGCAGGTTCGGCTGTGCTTTGCGGTAATCAAAATACAAACGGTTCTACACTTGATATAATCGACTCTCATTTTATCTATTGTGGCACTAATGGAGATCTTGGCTCGGTAATCCGTTCGTATGGTGGTTCAACGACAACATTGACAATGACAAACTCATGCATGGAGTATTGCTATTCAACATGTCATGGCGGAGCTGTCTATTGGAATGCTCATGGCAAACCGGAAACGTGCTGCAGATTTGACGGTTGTCGATTCCTAAATAATAAGGCAAATAATATGGGCGGTGCTTTATTTATTGAAACAAGCGTATCGTTTATTAACAACAAAACGACAATTCAGGGTAACATCGCAAATGGCGAGGGCGGCGGTGGCGTCTGTATAAATGGATATACTTTTAGTGGAGGAAGTTCATTTGACAAATTTGTAGCGGCAGTCAATGATAAACTTGAAATCGTGGGCAACAGTGCTTCAAACGGATTTGGCGGAGGATTCTTTTGCCGATTCGAGTCGGGAACGCTGGCTACCAATAATGCTACTATTACGTATAATATTGAGGGCGCCTCTATAAAAAGCAATACAGCTCTATATGGAGGTGGAACATACTTTCGCGACAAAATTCCGGCTGAAAAAAATGTGACATTTACTGTCAATCTGAACTATGGTGACGTTATGGGAAATAAGGCTTCTAAAGATGGTGGCGGCATGTATCTTGATGGCTTGGATATTGGCAACAGCGGTTCGGAAGGAATGATTTGCTATGTGAAGGAAAACACTGCAGTCAACGGCGGAGGCATTTATATCAAGAACGGAGTTCTCGCGTTGGATAAGGTAGACATCTCAAGCAATACTTCGACAAATAATGGCGGTGGCGTCTGCCTTGAAGGTGGGTCTTTCACTGCCCTTATCGGGGGTGGCATCTGTGTGGATGGCAAAATCAACTTTAGCACCACAGCCGCCAACATAGAGAATAACACGGCAGCCAATGGCGGTGGATTGTGCGTCCTGAATGGTGCAAATATGACCTACAAGTCGGGACTTATCCGATTTAACACTGCAAATGCTGCCACGACAATCACCGGCGGAACCGGTTATAATAAAAAAGCAACAGAGGTGAATGGCTTCGGCGGCGGAGTGTTTGTTGCCGACGGCGGTACACTGACGCTCGATATCTCTGATGGTAGGCTGGGACTTTATGGCAACACAGCCACCAATGGTGCCGACGACATCTTTGCCAACGGCAACGGCACAAGCGTCACTGTGCCCAACGTTTCTACGATGAGTCTTACCGACTTTGCCGTGCCTGTTCCGGCGAACTCTCTCTTCTGGGCTGAAGACTATTCGACCAATGACACCAACTATGGCGCCGGCACGAAAATCAACACCTCGTGGAACGGCACCAACCTACGCTATCATGCGGCGCTAAACGGCAGACAGGACATCTTCCATGTGCCGGAAAACACTTACGCCAACAAATATATCAGCCTCGCTCTCGGCTATGGTAACATCTTCATCACCCTGCGAAAAACCGGTCTGAAGAAGGGCGAAAGCGCAATTTTCAACATCACCAAGCAGGGAGATACCAAGCCGTATATGACCGTGCTGCTCACGGGAGTCGACGATGACGGTAGAGCCGTCGAACGCTTAATTTCGCTCTTCGCCGGAACGTGGACTGTGAAAGAAACAAATTGGAGTTGGGCATATCACTCGGCGGTGACCGAACTGACCAAGACGTTCACTAAGCAAAGTGACAAGGAAACTCTCTTCGTGTTTGAAAACACTCCCAAAGACGGTGCTCCTCAGCACAGCGAGGCAATCAAAGTGAATGAGTTCCATTAAAATGTCTTGCCGATATTTAGATACCGTCAAATAAACTATAATAACTGAAGAGGGCTGACTCCTGTACAAATAGGTGTCAGCCCTAATCTTTCATCTGCCTTACAACAGTTTAGCGGACAGTAATACAAAGAAATTGAATGCTCGTCCGCTGATTTTTTCTCTTTTTGGTTGAAAATTTGTTTTATTTAGCGAAAAAAAGTATCTTCGCAAAAATCTATTCTTTAAAAATCATGAAAAAAATTAAGTGTTTAACCCTGCTTCTTTGTCTTGTTATATGTCTTACAGCGAAAGCTGAAGTCTACCTGATTGATTCCGGTGCAACCACGGCGGGTGCTCAGATAACCTATCGCAACCAAACATTTACGGTTGGCACAACGGCATTTGCCTCGTTCGACCAACTCGCTGCCGTTTCGGTGCCGTCGAATTCAACGGTCTACGTCGCACCCGGCACATACTCGGGCGGTACGCTTTCGGTGTTCGGACTGAAGCTGCTCGGCGCAAATGCCTATTGCGATTGGACAGCCACACGCTCTGCCGAATCGACCATCAACGGCATTCTCTACGTCAACGCAAGCAAGATTGAGGTTAACGGCTTCGCTTTTACCGGAGAGGGCCGCGTGGTGGCTAATTCCGCTACAAACCAATCGCCTATCTATTCTTTGAAAGTGAGCTACAACGTGTTCAGCGGCTCTACGGTGGCCCGCAACGACAATACTCACCTCATCGCCATCGGCACTCGTTATGCCGACGGCAATGCCAATGCCGACGTGTCGCAACGTCGATACTGCGATACGGAAGTGTCGCACAACCGCTTCACCGGCAGCGCGACTCACTTGGCGAATTCGATTGGCGTTATGGGTGTTTTCGGCACAACTACCGTAACTGACAACTATTTATACGATGGCGGTACCGGAGTGCACGTCTGCAACGGTCAAGGCGTTATCAACGTCAGCCACAACAAGTTCCACTACGTGGGTGTTTCAACTTCCGCCAACACCGACGGCAACGGCGTAGGCAGTTTCTCGGTCTATGCCGAGCGCTCCGCTTATGCCAACTCTACGACGCTCAACATCACCGACAACGAATTTGACCATTGCTACGGACGCACTTCCTATATGGCTCTTCTTCGCATCTATCCGGGAAGTTCCGGCTCAACAAACTGCGTAGCGCCGGTCAATATGAGTGTCAACATCAATAGAAATACCTTTACCAACAAAACGTCGAAGTCTACCAATAGCGGACAACTCGGCGAAAACGTTTTGCTCTACTCCGATGCGGGTACAACGCCCGATGTTCGTTTCAACATTGCCGACAACCATTACGACAATCGTTTCTACAAATATAGCTACGTTACTCTTCGCGACGGTCTTGGACAGCGCGAAATTTACTCCAACAGTGCCGACCAATTCGTCATCGCCGGAAAGTATTCCACGATGGGCACCTCAACCCGCTACGGCAGCGACATAAGCAATCACCTCGTTAAGGCTTCCACGCCCGAGGCTACCGTCATACAGAGTATGGACATCGACCCCGCTACGGGCGACATCTACGTGCTCCAACTTAAAGGCTCGTCGAACAAATCTTCGTTCTGTTCAGCCAACGGCCTGTCGACCGAATGCGACCCGCTGACGATTACACGCATTCCGTGTACGTCAAAAGCCACGAAAACTTCCGGCTCCTATACTTATAGCACGTCCGTTCAGAAGATGAGCATTGCCAAAACGGGTCACGGCGTAAAACTGTCGGTCTATCGCGACACGAACGGACAACTTTGGCTAATCACCGGTGCGAAAGGCTCCGACAACGGCACAAGTAACGACTTGTCGGGTAAGGCTATATGCCGTTTTAAGTTCGTCAGCGGACAAACCATCATTGCCGACGGTCGCGAAAATTCGAAAGTCAGCCTTTCCTACTACAACCATCCCAAAGCCTACAATAATGCTTATGCCGACGTCGACCCACTCAACCGATATATTTGTTTCAGTTCGTCGGGCAACGGACGGCGCTACTGCATTTACGACCTCGACGACTTCTTCAACGGGAAACTGACTGAAATCAAGGAGTCTGTAGTTTATAAAGGCGACTCTGCAATCTCCGGCTCGGGCATTTCGGGCGACACGGGCTTTGAATATAAGTCGTATCAGAGTTTCAGCATCTGCGGCGACTACCTCTATCTCTTTGAAGGTGTCGGCGCAACGAGTGCTACGTCTACGTTTATTATGAGTACCTACAACTGGCGCACTCAGCAGTATTTGCAGCGCAAATCGCTCACCTACGACCGACTCGTCGGTTCGTCGGCTTGGAACGAGCCCGAAGCTGTTTCTATTCGCCCCGACATCTTCGGCAATGCAACGATGTATATAGGTATGTCGCCTTCTTCGGGATTTATCTCGGTGTACAAACTTCACGTCGACCGCTATGTTGACTCGTCGGGAAATGTCCTCGGCGACGATACAAGCGATGATGCAAAGCATTTCAACACCGCGCAGTATTCCGGCATCACGATGTCGAAGAGCGCCGGCGCTTACTCGCTTACTGCTGCCGCTCTGACCGATGCTCCGTCGCAGAAAATCACGATTACTCGCACAAGTAAATATATGTATGGCAAGTGGACCGGCTGCATTACCGGTGCCGACGGCAATGTCTTTTCTGTTGATATTTCCGACCATAACGAGTATTCCGGCTCGTTCGACGCTACTGTGACGTTTACTCCCGACGGCTTGAAGAACAGTTATAGCGCAAACTTGCGCCTCTCGTCGCCACATGCCGATGATATCATCATCCCAATCAATGCCACCTATTCGGGTACCGTCGACCCGACTCCTGAGCCGACTCCCGACCCAACTCCCGAGCCGGCGCCGTTCGACGACGATATCACTGAAATGACCGAAGTTTGGAACTTCTCGGGCAATGCGTCGCTCGGCTCGTGGCTCGACATCTCCGACGATTATCTTCGCACGATTGCTTTCAAAGACGGCAAAATCTATGCTCTCCACTGCAAAACGGGAGGAACTCCGGCTATCAAGATTATCGATGCCTACACGGGTGCGCAAACGGGTTCGCTGAGCGTCAACGGCATCCAAAGTGCACTATTCCAACTTTCGGGTATCGCCGTCATTGGCGGAAAAATTGTTGCTTCGAGCATCTCGTCGGCAGGCACTGATTTCTACATCTACATTTGGGACAACGATTCGTCAGACCCGCGTGTCCTCGTTACCGACTCGACGCACGACGACGAAGTCGTCGGCGCACAACTCTCCGTGAGCGGTGACTTGAACAACGGTC
>SFJG01000003.1 GCA_004555955.1 Bacteroidales bacterium
GGCAAAGTTACGCACATTCGATGCGTCCCAACCTTTTTGCGTTTTGGTGTTGCGTTTCTCCGAGAAGTTCCATTTTTCGCGCATATTTGCACAAGCCGATCGGAAATAAGGCTTCATAATTTCGACCGACGAAGGAGTGCCGTCGTAGACCGTAGGCCAACCGTCGGACGACCAATTGACTTTGTCGAGATACATCTTACGACCAACTTTGGTGTCACCAATCTGATAGCCGTGGTACAAAATCCAATCGACGCCCTCGTCGTCGGTTATAATCTCCGAGCAGTGTCCGGGACCGGCAACTGCGGAATTGCTAACCAAGAATGGTGTCAAACAGTGGTCGTACGGACCTAAGACGTTTGTGCTCCGCGCCACACGCAATTTGTAGGTACTCTTCTCTTCGCCGCAACACCAGCCTTGCGAGCCGATTAGGTAGTAGTATTTGCCGCGCTTGTGTATCATTGTTCCTTCAATACCGTTATTACGGTCTTCGTAGTTCGTATCAGCAATAGCCACCGGCTTTGCACCCGACTTGATGCTCAAGCCATCGTCGGAGAGCTCGATAGCATAAATGCCGTAAAAACTTCCCCAGAAAAGATATTTCTTGCCGTTGTCTTCGTAATAGCACGGGTCAATACTGTTGATGACGTTGATTTCCTGACTGTTAAAAAGGCGTTTTGCATCGTGATACGGTCCGGCGGGATTCTCCGACCATGCCACGCCGATACCACACTCCCAGAGCTTGCCGCCCTCTCCAATGCTATAATACATCACATACTTACCATTGATATAGTTCAAGTCGGGAGCCCATGTGTCGCCCCAGATGCCGATATGGCCGTACGAGGGCTTCGTCTCATCTGTAAAGCAATTGCCAACGTGAGTCCAATCGCACAAATTGTACGATTTATAGACAGGCGTTAAGCCTGCTGTACATGCGGTGTAGAATGCCCCGTCCTGCGCCCGCATAACTGTCGGGTCGGGGAAGTACCCGTTAATTACCGGATTTACATAATTTCCCAGGGTATTGATGGCTAATGCGCTCGAGCAGAACGCAGTTAGCCCCACAAGCAAATTTAACAGTCTTTTGTCCATTTCTGTTATCTATTCAATTTGTTTTACAATAATAAAGGTAGGTTTGTATTATTTTACAAATATATAAAATTTCATTAATAATATGCAACAATTTCGCAGTATTTTTGTGTTGTTTACATTATTTTGCTATTTGAGCAATAACAAAAACGGAGGCTGTCATAGCCGACAGCCTCCGAGATATGTCAGAGCCACCTCGCAGCAAGCCCTAATTATTACTTGACAACAATCTTTTTAGTAACGACGTTGCCCATGTCGGTAACAGCCTTGACGATATAGACGCCTTTCAGCAAAGCCGAGGTCGGCATCGAGGTAGAAGCCGTCGATGCAACTACCGAGCCTGCTGTGTTGTAGACCGTCAAAAGTGCATTATCAGCGCCTACAACCGAGATAATACCGCCGGCGTAAACCAATTGCACGGCGTCGTTGTCGAACACCTGCACGGCATTTGTTCGCGCGCCGTCGTAGCAATAATATGCCAAGCCTTGACCTTGCACACACACCCACACGTGCAACTTATAGTCGTCGGTAGCCTTGCCGACAACGGTGCTTATGCGTTGAGCATTTCCTGCCGGACCGAGTCCTGCCGTAGGATAGAAGAAACGGTTGGCTGTCGCTTCTGCAATGCCGTCGGTAACATCGGCAAGCACAAAACCTCCGTTAGCGTTGCTGCTCAGATAAGAAGTGGCTGCAAGATACTTGCGCGTACCATAGTTGATAAGCGACATCGACGTTCCGGAGTTGTTGTTGCCGAGCACTGCCGCATTCATCGTCTTTTGAGCCACGCCGTCGGCACTGAAGAGCGTGGGAAGTTGGCTATAACCGTCGAGCCAGAACGAGCCATCGGCATTCATAATTATGCCTGCCGAGCCGCGACCATCGCCACCGGCAAACGCATTGCCTTCGCTGTCTTTGAGATTGATGACTGTCGGCGTCGAATTGATTGTGCCGTTCGTGATGGTGTAGACAAACACTTTGCTTGTTCCTTGGTTTGTAACAAGAATCTTACCGTTTGCCCATGTGCCGTAGGCATTGACTTGAGCGCCCATTATCTCCGAACCGTGAGTAGCGTCTTGCAGCAACACGTCAGGCTTAGCTGTGTCGCTATCCCAACAATATACCTTGAACGTATGCGAAACTTCGCAAGCATTCGTACCAATCAACTTTCCATCGAACTCCATCAGGCTCGATAGACAGTATGCACCACCGGAAATGCCGTCGACCGGAAGTGTTCCGATTTGCGAGCCGTCGTAAGCGTTGAGAACAACCACCTCGGGCACGCCGTAGCCCTTTATTTGCAGCACGTAAAGACGGTCGCCGATGTTGGCAATCGAACGAACGGGTTTGGCGGTGAAGTCCATCCAATCGGCGAGGCTTGAATTTGCCGAATAGTTCCACATTTCAGCCATCGCCAACACGTTGTCGTCGAGTGCGGCAGGCGCCGAAGCCGTACCGTTGATGGTAATGGTTTTGGAAGCCATATCTACCGACGAAACGACGAGATTTGCAGTGTGCGTACCCTCTTCGGTCGGTGCATAAGTAATGGTCACCGTAGTTTCGCCCGCCTTACGCTCTATAGTGGTTTTGTCGATAGAGAACAGGTTGGCATCGGCGCCTTCGAGTTTCAACGAGATATTGCCATAAAGGTCGCCGCCATTAATTTTCACTTGCGAAGTAACCTTCTTAGGAGCTTCCGTCGACATCGAAACCGACCCCGTTGACGTGTTTATCCACGGCATTTGCTCGCCGGCATAGAAGAGGTTCCACACCTGAGATGTGTAGGTGTTATAGCCGGTACGATAGTCGAGAATTTGATTGCCTTCGATGGCAAGGTTCCAGAAAAGGATGTCGTGAATCGGCTTAACCGGATTGGAAGTCCATGCCGCATAGTTCATATTGTTGGCAACCGACGAATCAGCTCTGTACGGGCTGAAAATGTTCTTAAACTTGATGTTGGTAATTGCGCCCGAACCCGACATATCGCCCTTGATAGAGCCGAAATAGAAGTCGTCGACAAAACACATGCCGATGAGTCGCTCGGTGCGGTAGACGTAGATATCTTCGAACGTAATGTTGTCGAAATAGGTACTGTTGAGCGAGCAAATGTTCATAGCGCCGCGCTCACTGAGTTTGTTGTGATTCCAACCGTCGTCGTAGTTGAAGAGCACATAGCAGTCGTCGAAACGAATATCGGAGTAGTAACAATTGGTTTCGGCACCTAAGCCGAGACCGTTGTTACAGTCGTTCCACGTTTGGATGTAGCGAAATCGGAGATTTTTGTTAGGCATTGTTTTAGCCGGGTCGCCCGATTGAGCACCTTTTATGGCAATTGCGTCGTCGCCCGAGTGGATAAACATATTCTCGAACGTGCTGTTCGACGTGTTGCCGATGTCGAGACCGTCGGACGACGGGCACCGCGTTGCCACGATGTTGACGTTCTTGAAGTGGGTGTTTGTACAGTTGCTGACGCACACCGACCAGCACTGCTCTCGGTGCGGATGCACTGTGACGCCCTCAACATCGACGCGGCCGCCCGACCAGTCGACGCCCAACAAAATCTTTTTCGCATTGGTCGCAATCAAGCCGCGACCGTAGATTTTTGCGCCGTTACCGCCAACAACGCCGACGATACCGTTGAGCACGGCTCCCGAGGCGATGTATATCTTTTGGTCTTCTTTGATTTGCAAGAAGCCGTCGGTGTATTTATTATATAGGTTATGATAGCCTTTAGCAAAATAGTGTGTCTTCGTTGCCGAATCGTAGACGTAGCCACTCGTGGCAAGTTTCGGGTCGCTGTGGTCGATGCTGCTCGCAAACAGGTGGAGGAAACCGCCGAAATAGTCGTCGTCGTAGACGATACTCAACTTCTGGTCTGCCTTGCGAGTCTTGAAACTTATGCAGTTTCCAAAACGCTTTACGTCGTAAATCTGCGAATCGTGCGGAAGTATGCGGAACGAGGTAAAATCCTGGTCGCGCGCAACTTCGATATGCACTTCTTGACCGTCTTCGAACTCAAGCATAGAAAAGTTGACTTCGCGATTCCAGAAGTTTTTATCGGAATATGTCGGCGCATAGTGTCCGTTGACAGCCACGTTAAACTTACGAGTGGCATCAGCCAAGTAAGAATAGCCCGAAGGAATGCCGTTGGTAAGCACCTTGCCGTCGGAATAACTTTCGCCGTTTACGTATGCCGTCGAATAACTCCACGTCGGGTTCTTGCTGACAGTAGCCATAGTGGTCTTAATACGTTTCGAGGGCAGTTTGCCGGGAGCTTTGACTATGGCATACACATCACCGCTGACGTCGCTCACCCAGCATCCGGTCCACTGCTTGCCTTCTTTGAAGAAGTGTATGTCTTGCCCGCCCTCATACGAACGATGCACGATGATTTGCTCGGTATCTTCGGCGCACGACACCTTGATTTCTTTGGTATTGGCACTGACAAATGTCGGCGTTGCCGTTTGGTTGGTCAACGTGCCGTTGACTACTTCGGCAGCGATGGTCGACGTAGAGCTGTAAGTTCCTACGTAAACACAATTGACCACCGATGCATTCTGCGTTCCGCCGAGCACGCCGCTCACGCTCTGCCCGTTGAGCCACATTTCGCAGTAGCAGTTTTGTATCGACGTGCCTGTCGCAGTCATCTCGCCGGCTATACCGCCGAGTTTCGAGCCTTCGATATTTATTGAGCCGTAACTTGCACAATTGTAGATATCCGCTTGAATGCCGTCGGGCTTTTTCGTGTTCGAATAGCCGACAATACCACCCACGCAATCGCTCTTTGCATAGATGTTGCCCATAAAAGTACATCCGGCAATGTAACTCGGACCGACTTCTTGATGACCGACAATACCACCGGTGTGGTCTTTTCCCCATATTAAAGTATTTGTCACCGAGCAGTCGATGATTATGCCCGACGACACGCCGGCAATACCGCCAACGCATCCTTGCGCATTCAAGCTTGAATTGGTAACGTGACAGTTGATAATCGTACCGCCTTTTTCTTGCCAGTTTCCGTTGGTCGACACAAGTACGCCGCTCCAGTCACCGCCTGTTATCACCGCTTGGTCGATGGTCAAGTTCTTAACCACACCCGGCGAGAGAATGCGGTTAAAGAGCCCCACGCCATTATAACCTGACGTTATCCACTCGCCTACGATGGTGTGCCCGTCGCCGTCGAACACGCCTTTGAAATTCCCAATCGGGTTCCATAGATGCCCGTGAATCACGATGTCATTCGTCATTCGAAAGTGCACTCCCTCTTGATTCGCAAAATCTCCTACATGCACAAGGTCTTCGTAGGTTTGCACTTTGTATGGATTCTGCGCCGTGCCTTGACCGCGGTAGACCCACGACCACGCCGGAAACGCTACTGTTAATAAGAACAGAAAAACTCCTAATTTTTTCATCTGGTATTAATTTCAGTATATAAATATTAAAAATTACAACATTTGCACAAATATACTAATTGTTTTATAATAATTATATGTATAAACGCTACAAATTTTATAAACCATCCTAATAATTAACACAATTTAACTACGCAAGTTGGCTATTAATTCGTAACTTTGGGAAACAAAATACATAATAATGACTATGAAATGTAGCAACTGCAATGCCGGCCACGTGTGCGGCACGAAAGTGAGCGTCACCCTCTTCTGCTCGCAATGCGGCGCACCTCTACCACCGAATGCGGCTTTCTGCTGCGAATGCGGCGCAAAAGTAGCCGACACACCCGCCGACCGCGAATGTCAAACACCTCCGACGCCGCAAACACCGCCAACGCCAAATGCCGCTTCAGCCAGCCAACCCGAACTCGAGCTTTTCCACAAAAACGGCTCTATCTGGAACGCTAACAGCAAATTAGGTCGCATGGGCGCGAATTTCGGAACAATCATAATCACGAATCGCCGCCTGTTGCTGTTCAAAGTCAGCGAAGGCCGACAAATCTTAGCAGGTGGCTTTAGTGCATTTATGGAAGGTAACGTGCCCGTGTTCGAAGTGGCTCTGCAGGACATCGTCGACGTCGAGACGAAGAAAGTACTCGTCGGTTACAACTATTTCGTCAAATCGGCAAGCGGCGAACGATACGCATTAGCCGCCGACGAGAGTTTCATAAACATTCTCAACCAAGCCCGCGCAAACCTATGATTTTTGGCAAAAAATTTTTAAAAAAATAGCATAAAAATTTTTGATTTTTTTGATAATTATTTAAATTACCTTTGTGGTAGCCGAACGAAAAATACGCGAAGCTTACAAACCCAAAAGAAATTAATTAATTGATTTTTAAATATTTAGACTATGAACAAAAAGTTAATTTACTGCCTATGTGCATCGGCAATGCTCTTCACAGCTTGCTCCGACGAAGCAGTCAATGCTCCGGTAGAAGGCGAAAGCCTCGTAACAATCACCACACAGCTCCCCGCTGACCTCGGCACTCGTACTTTCGGCGACGGAACGACAGCTACAAACCTCACCTATGCTGTTTACGAAGCAGGGCAAACGGATCCGCGTATCATAAGCACCGACGAAGTGACTTTCTCAGGCCTTACCGCTACAGTAAACCTTCGCCTTGCTAACGGCAAGAAGTATGACATCGTGTTCTGGGCTGACGCTCCAGACGCTCCCTACACTTTCGATGCTGATGCTCAAACAGTTAACATCAATTATAATGGTATAACTTCCAACCTCGAGAAACTCGACGCATTCTTTGCTAACGAAAAAAATCTCCAAGTCAACGGTACCATTAACAAAACTATCCAACTCAAACGTCCGTTTGCACAACTCAACATCGGTGCGACCGACTACGTAGCAGCAGAAACAGCCGCTTTCAAAACCGCTTCGTCGGTTGTTAAGGTTAACCACGTTGCTAACGCCATCAACATCCGCACAGGCGAGGCTACCGGCAACGCAACCATCACTTTCGCCGACGCACCAGTGCCTGCCGACACTGAGACATTCCATGTTACAGGCGTCGACGCAGACTACCTTGCTATGAACTACCTCCTCGTGAACGATGACAAGCAACTCGTTGACGTTGAGTTCACTGCAAAAAGCACAAAAGGGGAAACAATCACTCGCTCGTATGCAAACGTGCCCGTTCAACGCAACTATCGCACCAACATCTACGGTAACATCCTTACCGAAGAGGCTAACTTCAACATCGAAATCGTCGCCGGCTTCGACGAACCCGCTAACAACGTGCCTGTTTTCGAAACTACAGTTTCAAACCAAGAGCAAATGGAAGATGCACTTGCAACTGATGCTGAAAACATCATTATCAACATCGACGGCAGCGCTTCGTTTGACAGAAGTGACTTCTATTCTCAATTAGGTGGCGCTTCTACTAAAACTATCACTATCGACGGCGGCGCAGCGGGTGCAGAATTGAACATTGTTTCAGGATATCGTAACCACATAGTCACTAAGAACAATGCTACTATCATCCTCAAGAACCTCACTATTTCAAGCAATTATATGGTTGGAGGTAGCACATGGGACGACTACGCAATTATCTTCGATTGCCCGACTATTATAGAAAATGTAACTTTCACACGCCAAGTGGCACTTGGAAAAAATCAAAAACACGAACTTTCCAAGGTGACAATCAACCAAACTGCAGCAACCGGAGATATGTATGCGCTTTGGCTTCAAGCAGGTGTTGACGTAACTCTTAAAGATTGTGTGATAAACTCTATCAACCCTAATGCAGGAAGTTTGAATCGCGCAATCAAGATTGCCGACGAATACATAGACAACCCGCAACTCACCAAACTTGCCGTTTCCGGTACTACATTCAAATCGCAAAAGAAAGCAGCGGTATTAGTAACAAGCACAGCCGGTGCAAATATCGTTTGGGGTGAAGGCAACGACATCTCCGAAGTACAAGCAGACAATGTTAATGCCGTTTGGAACGATGCAGACCGCACCGCCGCTTGGGACCTCGTAACTGTTACAGGTTGCACTAAGATACAAGAACAATAAGTAGTTAATGCTTTCAACATAGATTGCAAAACATCAACTAATTGCACAAACAAAGCCGCCCCGCGCGGCTTTGTTTTGTTTATAAAGACTTTGCAAAACGAAAAACTATCGCCTGGTAGGTCGCAGCAAGCCGCGACCCTACTCTGCGCATTTTCAGCATAATACATCGCAGAAAACACCATTCGGTGCGACCGGGCAGGCGTGTGGATGTAAGGCAGGTTGCTGATTATCTACATAATACGGAGTGGTAGTAGGGTCGCACCGAGGTGCGACCCTACTCTGCTGATTACCAATATATTAACCGCGCGTCTGCGCCCTATTCCCACTCGATTGTTGCCGGTGGTTTTGAGGAGATGTCGTAGCAAACGCGGTTGACACCTTTTACCTTATTAATAATATCGTTACTTACCTTGGCAAGGAATTCGTAAGGGAGATGCGCCCAATCGGCTGTCATCGCATCGGTACTGGTCACGGCACGCAATGCCACGGCACGCTCGTAAGTGCGCTCGTCGCCCATCACACCGACACTCTGCACGGGAAGCAGAACCACGCCGGCTTGCCAAACTTTGTCGTATAAGCCCCAATCGCGAAGTCCTTGAATAAAGATATCGTCGGCATTTTGGAGTATTTCGACTTTCTCACGAGTAATGTCGCCAAGGATACGCACAGCCAAGCCCGGACCGGGGAAAGGATGGCGATTGATGAGGTGTTCGGGCATACCGAGTTCGCGCCCTACCCGACGCACTTCGTCTTTGAAGAGCAATCGCAACGGCTCGCAAAGCTTTAGATTCATCTTTTCGGGCAAGCCGCCTACGTTGTGGTGACTCTTGATGACCGTCCCGGTTATAGAAAGCGACTCGATGCAGTCGGGATAGATGGTACCCTGAGCAAGCCAACGTACGTCGGAAATCTTGTGCGCCTCCTCGTCGAACACGTCGATAAATCCCTTGCCGATGATTTTACGCTTGCGTTCCGGCTCGGTAACGCCCTCCAATTCGGCGAAGAATTTTGCCGAAGCGTCGACGCCAACGACGTTGAGTCCGAGGCCTTCGTAGTCGCGCATCACGTTTTGGAACTCGTTTTTGCGGAGCAACCCATGGTCGACAAAGATGCAAGTCAAGTTGCGCCCGATAGCCTTGTTGAGTAGGACGGCAGCCACCGACGAGTCGACGCCGCCACTCAGTCCGAGCACAACCTTATCGTTGCCAAGCGTTGCCTTGAGGTTGGCAACCGTTGTGTCGATAAACGATGCCGTGCTCCAGTCTTGGTGAGCGCCGCAGATGCCAACCACGAAGTTTTGCAGCAAGCGAGTGCCTTCGACCGTGTGGAACACTTCCGGGTGGAATTGCACGCCCCAGACCTTTTCGTCGGCGATTTGATAGGCAGCGATTGCAACCTTTTCGGTCGAAGCAATCGTTCGGAAACTGTCGGGGATGGCTGTGATGGTGTCGCCGTGACTCATCCACACCTGGCTGCCCTCCGAAATGCCATGCAGCAACGGGTTTTGGCTGTCGAATTTCGTCAGATGCGCTCGCCCGTATTCGCGAGTACCGGCAGGCTCCACGCTACCGCCGTTGGCATAGGCGATATACTGAGCGCCATAGCAAATACCCAGCAGTGGATAGCGTCCGCGAATGGTCGACAAGTCGATGCGAAACGCCTTTTCGTCGTAGACCGAGAACGGGCTTCCCGAAAGGATTACGCCGATAACATCGGCATCGTCCAACGGCATTTTGTTGTACGGCAAAATTTCACAATAGACGTTCAGTTCTCTGATGCGACGTGCTATCAGTTGCGTCGTTTGTGAGCCGAAGTCTAAGATTATAATTTTCTCGTGCATAATTGATTATATATGTTAGACAAGTTGTTTAATTTTTGCTTTATCGCCAACGAGCCAAAGGTTGTCGCCACAGAGGAGCACGGTGTCGGCTGCGGGAGCGACAAAAGTGCCGTCGCTACGCTCCACCGAAACAATCACTGCGCTATAGTGCTCGCGGATGTTGGTTTCGCGGATGCGTTTGCCCAGAAGCGGAGAGTCGGCGGGCAGAACGATGCTTGTAAACTCCATTTCAATCTCATCGTCGAACGTTTGAGGGTTGCTTTCGACGATGGTCAGCAGTTGCTGAATCTGCTCGTCGGTACCGATAACGCCAAGCGTATCGCCCGGAAAGATGCGTGTATCGCCTTTGGGTACGGCAATTGTCGACGAGCCGCGCTGAATGCTTGCCACGTTGACGCCGAAGCGACTGCCGAGGTTGGAATCGGCAAGGCGTTGCCCGACGAACGGGCAGCTGTAGCCGACGTTGACATAGGCAAGGTGCATATCGCTGACGAGGTTATTGTTTTTGCCACTGCGGCGCAGTTCGCGCTCGTTGAGGTTGTTGATAAACTTCGTTTCGATTCGGCGCAAACGTTTGCGTACCGATTTGGAGAAATAGATGGTTATCAAGATAAAGATTGCCAGCGCGAAAGCCACTGCAATGACGTGCGAATACACATCGATGACAAATCCGACAAGGAAACCGAAGGCAATGAGCACGCGTAGCAAACGCATTGCAATGAAGGGCACGTTGGAATGTACGCTGGCTTGCAACTTTTCGTGCTCCCAACGCTTTACCGACGGATAGCACAGCGCCAAGAGCGACGGCGCCATCGCAACTATAGTGATTGCCGTTCCGAGCAGATTTGCCCAAACTTCGCTCATCGCATTTTTCAGCATAGGGAAAAGCAAAGCGTGCGAAAGGTAGAGGATGGCAACCAAGATGACCGAATAAAGCATAATGCGCCACACGTTACGCACGGCTATACGCTTC
The DNA here is from genome assembly GCA_004555955.1 of Bacteroidales bacterium. Taxonomy (GTDB): domain Bacteria; phylum Bacteroidota; class Bacteroidia; order Bacteroidales; family Muribaculaceae; genus Limisoma. The sequence goes on from SFJG01000003.1 coordinate 10,884, forward strand.
CAGAGCGCAGTCAGTTCCGACTCGTTGCGCGTCGACGCTTTGCTATAGCCTTGTAGCAAGGAATTGAGCCGCGGCGGCATTTTCCGCTCAACCCATCGGCTGAACGGGTCGGAGAGTTTGATGAAATACGGCGTAAAGAACGTGGTAACGACCGATACGGCTACCACAATCGGATACAAATTGGCGTCAATCACGCCGAGCGACATGCCCAACGTGGCTATGATGAACGAAAATTCGCCGATTTGCGTCAACGAGAAACCCGACTCTATGGCAATGCGCATGGGCTGCCCGGTGGCAAGCATTCCGATGGTGCCGAACACTATCATTCCCACGATGACAATCAGCGACAGCGTAAGTATAGGCGAAAGATAGTGCGTAATGATTTGCGGGTCGACCATCATACCTACCGAGATGAAAAACACGGCTCCAAACAAATCCTTTACGGGCGAGATGACGCGCTCAATGCGCTCGGCATGGCTTGTCCCGGCAAGTATCGACCCCATAACGAAGGCACCCAACGCCGACGAAAAGCCGAAATAGGTGGAGCATATCACCATCAAGAAGCACAGTCCGACGGAAAAGACCAAAAGAAGTTCGTCGGTAAGCACCCGACGTTGACGATTGAGGAACGACGGTATGACGTAGACACCTATCAAGAACCACAGAACAAGGAAAAATACCAGTTTGGCAATACTGAAAATCAGTTCGTTACCCGACACGGTGTTGTTGATGGCAATCGACGACAGCAACACCATCATAACCACGGCAAACAAGTCTTCGACAATAAGCACAGCCAGCACCTGAGTGGTAAACCGTCGGTGCATAAGGTTGAGGTCGCTCAGCGCTTTTAGGATTATCGTGGTCGACGACATCGACAACATTCCGCCGAGAAACAGACTGCTGATAAACGAAAAGCCCATCAGTTTTCCGGCAAAAAATCCGGTGGTCATCATTCCGGAAATGATGACGAGCGCCGTTATAGCAGCAGAGCCGCCAACGTTGACCAATTTCTTGAAACTGAACTCCAAGCCGAGCGAGAAGAGCAAGAAGATGATGCCCAACTCCGCCCAAAAGTTGATATTAGCCTCGCCGACGACGGTGGGAAAGAATCCGCAATGCGGACTAACCAGAAATCCGGCAACGATGTAGCCGAGCACAACTGGCTGGCGCAGGCGTTTGAAAATCACGGTTGCTATCGCAGCCACAACGAGAATCAATGCCAAGTCGGATATCAGACTTGTTTCCGACTCTTCGCCTACCCGATGTTGCGTCTCAGGCTGCTCGGTGACGGTTTGGCGCAATGCGGAAGCGGTCGACACTTCTTCCACGGCGGAAGTTTTCACCATCGAAGTGAAATCCGTCAGGTTGAAGTATTTGTCGATTCCTATCATAAGTTGAAGTCGCTGTCGAACGACACGGTTTTGATGTTATTAAACTTGCGAAGAGCGGCGAACAGCGCTCGCATATCGAGATTCGACTTGACCAACGTGACCATATTGACGACCGTCGTTTGCCTCTCGAAATCTTGCTTTAGGAACGTATCTACCACCCTGACATTGTGATTATTGAGTTCGTTGGTAATGTCGGATAGCGAGAAATCGATGCCGCACAATTCGATGCGTAGCGTTTTTGTTTTCCAGCCGATGTTGACGCGTTGCTCATAGTCGCTCACTCCGGTAAGCACGCCAACCATAAGCAAAGTAGCAACGATACCCACAAGATATAGACCGGCGCCGACAGCCATACCAATCATCGCCATCAGCCAAATTCCGGCAGCCGTCGTCAGGCCCTTAATGGTACCCTTCATGCGAATGATAGCCCCCGCACCGAGGAAACCGATACCGGTAATAACCTGAGCGGCAATGCGCCCCGGGTCACCGTTTTTCAAGCCGATATATACTTGGGGAATGTAGATGCTCAGCAACATTGCCAACGCTGCGCCTGCCGAGATTAGAGCAAAAGTACCCACTCCGGCAATCTGGCCGCGGCTCTTACGCTCGTAGCCGACAATACAGCCAAGAGCCACGCTCAACAAGAGTCGTGCACTTGCGCTCAACAGATTAACCTCCGTTGCACAGCACGCCTTGACAGCAGAACCCACTATGTCGGTAATAGTTGCCAATTCCATATTGCAAAGATAGTGCAAGGTGAGCGAAAAACAAAGCGAAAACGGAGTTTTCAGATTTGTTTTTCCGAACCGCAGCCTATCTTGCGCGTAGCGAAAGTAGTGCAAGGTGAGCGAAAAACGGATAAAACCGCCATCGGCGGTGGTTGTTAGAGTGGATGAGTGTGATTGGGGATGAGTAACTCGACGACGTCAAACACGCCTGCCCGGTCGCACCGAGGCGCGACCCTACGACCGAATGGTGTCTTCTGTGGTGTATTATGCGTATATGTAGGGTTGCGGCTTGCTGCGACCTACCAGGCGATAGTTTTTCGTTCTGCAAAGTCTCCGACTTAGCACGGACAATGAGCAAAATCTATGCAATTTAGCTCATTGTTTTTTTATTTTCAGACTGTCCCCACCTAGCCGCGAGCGGCAAGGTGGGGATATAACGATAAAATTCAGAAAAACAAATCCTTATTAAAAAATTAGTTAAAAGTCGGATCGTACAAACTCATAAAAAACAACAAAAGAGAAACCAATGAGGCTTCTCTTTTGTTACGAGTTGGTTGATTCGTGCTTAAATTATTTAACTTTAGCAGCGAGTTCTGCACCGGCTTTAAACTTAACAACTTTCTTAGCCGGAATAACGATTTTTTCTTTAGTTGCAGGATTGATACCTGTTCTTGCGCCCTTTTCAACTACAGCGAATGTACCGAAACCAATAAGAGCAACTTTGTCATTGTTAGCCACGGCATCGGAGATTGCTGCAAGAGTTGCGTCCAACGCTGCTTTTGCGTCAGCTTTTGTAAGGTTTGCCTTTTCGGCAATAGCATTGATTAATTCTGCTTTATTCATAATAAAAAATGTTTAGGTTTTGTTTTTCTCGACAAATGTAAGTTTTTCTAAACAAACAACAAAATATATTCAAGAAAAAATTAAAAAATAAATAAAAATATAACGAAAAATACGGCTTCGCCGCGGTTATTGGTATTGGTTATTGGTTAAAGTATCTAACCCAGAACCTCTAACCTCTAACCACCGCCACGGCGGTTTTACCCGTTTTCGCTTTGTTTTTCGCTCGCCTTGCACGATTTTCGCTTCGCGCAAAGTAGGCTGCGGCTCGGAAAAACAATTCTGAAAACTTCGTTTTCGCTTTGTTTTTCGCTCGCCTTGCACTACTTTTGTCAAATAATAAATAAGGAATACAATAAGAAATAGAATAATATGAACAGACTTTGGATAACAATCATATTAATGTTTAGCGTGTTGTGTTGCTACGGCGACGACCAACGCACTGCCGACAACAAGACGAAACTCGCTGCCGAAATGCTCAAAACGGGCAACACCGACGAAGCACTTCCGCTGCTTATCGACGCAAAACGTATCTACGAGAAAATCGGCGAAACGAGTATCGTCAACTATGCGCGCAACCTTTATCTTCTTGGCCAATGCCATATGTCGTCATCGCCTGCCACGGCAAAAAAATACACTTCGTCGGCTGCTGAACTCTATCGACGCTTGCTGGGCAAAGACAACCGCGATTTTGTCGACTGCTACCGTGCGTCGGGACGCGCCTGCCGCCTTTCGGGCGACGCTGAAACGGCGCTGACAATCCACAAAGAGTCGACCGAGCTTCTTCGCAAGTTGCATGCCGACAATCGCATCATCGCAGATGCTCTCGACGAATGTGGCGACGACTATGCCGCACTCGATGAGTATGGCAACGCCGTGCGCTGCTGGGACGAGGCTCGCGAGTTGGTCGACAAGTACACAAAGGCATACGATGGATACTTGCGCAAAAGCATCGACGCTCTCAAGAAAGGTGGCGCTACCGCGAAAAAGATTGGCAAATATAACGGGTTGATGCTCGAGAGCGACGTGTTCAACGGTCGTGCCGACGCGCCCGAACCGGACGCCAAGCCGGAATACCGCCCGCAAAAGCCATTGCGCCCTAACGGCAAAAAGCCCGAAGTGATTGTCATCGGCGCCGAAACCGACTCCGTTGCAACCGAATCCACGCCGATAATCAACAAAAATCCCATCGTGACAACAAAAACCGACGAACTCATAAAAGTGGAAAACGAGGAAAAGTCGGAAAAAGTAGAAAAGAGCAACAAAGCGGAGAAGCCCAAAAAGCAACGCACGTCGAAGCGGAGCCGTCGCAAACAAAAGAAGCAAGAGGAAAATGACCGCAAAAACGGCATATTTAAGTTTTAATTGTTGTTTTTAAATTAATTTCACAGTCTTAACAAAACACTGTATAGCAACGAGTTATATCACAAAAACAATAATATATGCCAAAAAATTCGGCATAGTCAAGAAAAATTCGCACCTTTGCACTCGTCAAAAGCAAAAGCGCCGACATTGTGTGCCTCAGAACAGATAAAGAGGCGACGTAAACACTAAGGAATAACAATCATTATGAAACCTACCCTATTAGTACTTGCTGCCGGTATGGGCAGTCGCTACGGAGGACTGAAGCAACTCGACGGAGTCGGTCCCAACGGCGAAACAATTATGGATTATTCAATCTACGACGCAATACGAAGCGGATTCGGCAAAGTCGTATTCGTAATTCGTAAAGATTTTGAAGACGATTTTAGAAGAATCATACTATCCAAATACGAAAACCACGTGCCGGTTGAAGTGGTCTTCCAATCGCTCGATACGCTACCCGAAGGCTACACGTGCCCGGCAGAGCGCGTAAAGCCATGGGGCACAAACCATGCCCTTATGATGGGCGCCGAAGCAATCAACGAGCCGTTTGCAGTAATCAATGCCGACGACTTCTACGGACGCAATTCGTTCGAAGTGCTTGCCCAAGAACTATGTCGTCTACACGGAGAAGGCGACTACTGTATGGTAGGCTTCCACGTGGGCAACACCCTCTCGGAAAGTGGAACGGTGGCTCGCGGCGTGTGCAGCACTCGCAACGGCTTACTCAACACCGTGGTTGAGCGCACTTCGATAGGTCGTGCCGCCGACGGCAACATTGTGTTCACCGACGAAAACGGCGTGGTACAAACCCTCGAACCCGACACACTCGTGTCGATGAATATGTGGGGCTTTACGCCCGACTACTTCCGCTTCAGCGAAGACTACTTCAAGACGTTCCTCAACGAAAACATCAACAACCTGAAAGCAGAGTTCTACATCCCGACGATGGTCAACATACTCATCACCGGTCAACGCGCAACGGTGAAGATGCTCAGCTCAACGTCTAAATGGTTTGGCGTAACCTATGCCAACGACCGCGAAAGCGTGGTCGAAAAGCTACAGGCTCTCCACAATTGCGGAGAATATCCCGAGAAACTGTTCTAAAAAACGGTTTCCACAAAGCGTGACACAAAACATTTTACTTTAGATATTTGTTGTACAACTTAAAGTATTTACTATTATGAGTGAACAAATGGAAGATAAAGAAATGGAGAAAAGCCGAAAATACGTCAAAATCGGCGGTTTTATCGTTGTTGTCGTCCTGCTATGCTTGATAGCATTAGCATTCGGCTCGTGCGGACAATCGAAAACGGAAATGCAAGCCCAAATCGATTCGCTTAAGCTGGAAAACGACCAGCTGCGCCTCGCCGGAGAATACGAGCAACTAAACACAGAATTCCAACAATACGAAAACCAAGCTCAGTATCTGCAGAACGATTCACTTCTCGACAAATACACTGAGGCTAAAAACAAGGTCGAAAAACTGTTGGTGGAACTCAAAACGCAGAAAATCACCAATGCAAAGCGCATTAACGAACTCAAAGGCGAAATTGCCACGCTCAAAAAACTTATGCGCCACTACGTTGAAATAATCGACTCGCTCAGCAAAGAAAATGCCGGGTTGAGAGCAGAAAACGCTGAAATAAAAGAGCGTAACCAACAGCTGACAAGCACCGTCAACGACTACTCGCAAAAGAACGAGCAGCTCAATCAGCGCATGCAACTCGCCGAGAAACTCAACCTCAGCGGCCTAACACTGACTGCACTCAACAAGAAAGGCAAACCCGAGAAAAAGTTGGAAAAAGCAAAACAACTGCAAATCAACTTCACAATTCCGCAAAACAACTCCACCCCGGTTGGCGAAAAAACCTTCTATGTGCGCATCGTAAGTCCTGAAGGCAACGTCTTGGGCGGCGGTAAAACATTCGCTTTCGAAGGCGGGAAGGTGGAATATTCCGAGAAAAAGTCAATCGAGTACGACCAACAAGAAGCACACTTGACAGTATACCACAACATCTCGACAGCGCTGACAAAAGGCAACTACATCGTCGAAGTGTTCGTCGACAACTACCGCCTCGCATCAAAAACATTCGCACTGACGAAGTAATCGAGGCAACATCCGTTGCGGTTATACAATGATAAAAATAGTTCAAGCCCGGCGGTTACAAATACCGACCGGGCTTGATGACTATTTAATGCGTCTTAAACCTGCGCAAGCGTTGCCGTCCGAACCGATGTACGCTGAGCCGACTGCCGCGCAACCGCTGCTTTAGCATCAAAATGAGGCACAAGCGCTCGCAATGCTCCTACATGGTCAACCGACACACATCTACTCTCCGCCATTACCTAAGCATATCGCAAGTCGAAGACTAATCCTTGCAAGAAAACAAATTGTCTAAAGTCTGCACGGCAATGAGAAAAACTCTTATTCCTCACCTTTTTGTGCAAAAAAGTCGGCATCGTAACCTAAACGACACCGACTCATCATTTTCAAATTTTCACAAATATATTTCGATTAATTCGCCTTGTTGTAATCTTTAATGAGAGGCACGCACAATGCTCCGACAATCAAGAAGATTCCGGCAAGGACAAGCATCATCACTTGCGAAGCCTCACCGCCTTCGGGCGTAAACAAAGACAAGATGGGGCCTCCGGCAACGGCTGCCACAATTTGCGGCAAGCAGATTGTGCAGTTGAACAGTCCCAAGAACGTGCCCATACGCGGATTGCCTTGAATAGCATTGGTAAAGAGCGTAAACGGCAATGCCAACATTGCTGCCCAAGCCGTACCTACCAAGAAGTAACTACACCAAAGAACGTATTGGTTGTGCACCCAATAGATGCTGATAAAGCCGATACCTCCAATAACGAGGCTGACGATGTACGACAATTTATAGCTCTTAAAGCGCGGAATCAATGCGGCCCAAATCACGGAACCGACAGCTTGAATGGCAAAGACCACGCCTACCCAGTTGCCCGCTTCTTGATAGCCGGCGCTCGTCGGGTCGGTCGTGCCCCAACACTGTGCTGCGATTGCGCCCGGTGTGTAGGTCCACATATACATAAATGCCGCCCAGCAGAAGAATTGAACAATGCCGATAGTAACGAATGCCGACACGACGTTCGAACTCTTTGAATGTGTTACAGCACCGGCTCCGCTTGGAGCAGTTTCTTCTTCAGAGCTGAATTCTTTCATCTCTTCCGGCGTATACTCTTTAACCTTTACTGAAGTATAGATGACGCAAAGGATAAGGATTGCCGCGCCGATATAGAATGAATAAATCACCGAGTCGGGGATTACGCCTTCAGCCGCCGTATTGCGCACGCCTAAGAACGTAAAGATGTAAGGGAACATATAGCCCACCAACGAGCCGGCATTGCAAAGGAACGACTGGATGCTGTATGCCAAGCCTTTTTGCTTGACGTTGACCATGTCGCCTACCATCATCTTGAAAGGCTGCATGGCTATGTTGATTGACGTGTCGAGGAACATCAACGACAACAAGCCGAAAAGCATCGTGCCCGTCAATCCCCACAACACAACTTGCGTGGTCAATCCCAACGACCCGGCATTAGGCAAAAGTATCATCACTGCCACTGCTATAATTGCGCCGATAAATAGATAAGGAATACGACGGCCGAAACGACACCATGTCTTGTCGGACAGAATGCCAATTATCGGTTGCACTATCATACCCATCAACGGCGGCAATATCCAGAAATAGCTCAAACTGTGCGGGTCGGCACCAAGTGTCGCAAAGATACGACTGATGTTGGCGCTCTGCAATGCGTAGGCTATCTGAACTCCGAAAAAGCCGAAACTCAGATTCCATAAGCTCCAAAAACTTAAATCTTTTTTAGTTTTCATGTTGATTAAATTTTAATTTCGATTGCAACTATAGTGAAAAATAGGCTTGAATCCTAATTCCTTGCAAAAGTAATCAAAAACTTAGAAAATAACCATAATACTATTAAAAAAGTTCTAATCGTTTTCACCATTCGATGCGCTTGCGTAGAAAATCAAGCCCCCAAAAAACGTAGTAAAAACGTAGTATAAACTCCAAATTCGTGGTATTTCGTGTTCAAAATCGAAATACCACGAATTATTTTCGTCGAATTATTACTTCTGTCTCTAAATTTGCAGATAACAAGGGATAGTAAAAAAATCAAAAACAACATATTATGAACAAATTTTTTACTTGTATTACAGTTATGGCATCAGCCGTTACGTTCCTCACGCCCGACGCCGAGGCTGCCACGACTCCGCAGATTCCGACAACGCCGTCGATTAACGAGCTAAATGTCGACACCGAGAACAACGATTTCTACATCGTCAACACAATCAAGGCAACCGACACACAAGGCAACGCCTTAGACATCACAAAGCTCTACTACATCGTGCGGTATAAAACCGGCAAAACGGTCGAAATTTACCAATTCAAAAACTCATACTACTACAGTTTCTCGAAATACACCGAGTCGACGACGTTGGTAGAGATGCCCTATCTGTTCGACAACGACCTGGTAAACTATGCCGGCGGAATTGTATCGTTTCCGCTTGACGTACCCGACGAAATCGGACTCCAAAGCGTGTACTACGGCGAAGACTATCGCAGTTTCTCCGACATCTGCTGGTACAACACAAAAGCCGAAACCTCAAGCATTGAAACTCTCAGTTATCACCACAAACCGCTGCGCGGCTTCGACGGCGTCGTCAGTCCGACTCAAGAGACAGTCTTAGAGCCTAAAGACCTTACCGTCCAAATCTACTTCCTCCAATTCGACCACGTCGAGCTCCTCGAAGGCAACTGCATCACCGCCACGCAAGACTCTTATTCGCGCACGTGCACTGCAACCGTCGAGCCCGGCTCGAATTGCATCAATGTAGCAATCAGCGGCATAGTAAAAGAATGGATCGAAGGAACTATCAACTTACGAATCGGCAAACGCGTAATCAAAGGCTTCGACGCCGACGACGACTTCGAGCTCAACGACGACCGCTACTTCTTCGAATGGAAATACCAAAAGCCGCCGTTGGATATGACTGTAACCCCCGCAGAATGCGCTGTCACCGAACTCAGCACCATCGATATCACCGTTGCCGACATGGCTTATGTTAATTTCTCCTACAACAATTCAACAACATTAACACGCAACGGCGAGAACATCGACATCGATTTGTCGTCGGAAAACAACCACCTCTACATCACGCCGCGACAGAAACAGACCAATCCCGGACACTACGTGCTCAACATTCCCGCATACGATTTTGCGTACTACGAAACCTACACCCCGGGTGGAAATAACACGGGTCGCATGTATACCAAGGATGTTTCTTACGCTTGGGACATCGAAGGACCCGACTTCGAAACACGCACGACAACACCGGCGGAAGGTAAAGTTGACTTCTTCAATGACTTACTGATAGACTTTACCAATCTGTACGACGTAGACCTCAACGACGTCAAGGGCATCACTTTGACGCGCAACGGCGAGCCGATTACCATTTCCGTTGCAAAACAAGTGCCCGACAATATCATAGTCATCTCCCTCAACGAGACGCAGACCGCCGAAGGCGAATACGTGCTCAGCTTCGCCGCAGGCTCACTCTTGGGACACATCGATGCTCAACGCGCTTTCACCAACGAGGAAGAAATCGAACTCGTATGGACTATCGGCGAAGTCATCGACCTGTTTGCCTACACAACCGACCCGGAAGAAGGCGAAATCGCGAACTTCACCGGATTTACCATCGATTTCAACAACGTCTTCGCGATGACCATCAAAGACGAAACCGCCATCACGCTCAAGCGCAACGACGTGCCGCTGGAATGCAATATACAAAGATACGATGCAAACACCATTTGGGTGCTTGTCAGCAAGACCTACACCGAGCCCGGCACATATACGCTGACCTTCCCCAAAGGCTCGCTCGCAGCATGCCCAATTGACTTTACCGAAGGTCCGACAAACAGCAAAGCCATCACCATGACGTGGACCATCAAAGACGGAGGCGTTGCCGACATCAATGCGGTCAACAAGGCTGACATCCGCGCCATCTACGGCATCGACGGTACGCGCCGCACGGCACTCGTCAAGGGCATAAACCTCGTGATTATGGCTGACGGCTCTCGCCGCAAAATCATAGCAAAAGACATCAATTAGCAACACCAAAAACGTATTAAACTATGAAACTAAGAACTAAAATTTCAGCCCTATTGACAACACTATTCGTGCCGACATTGTCGTATGCTTACGAATTTGAAGTCGATGGTATTTATTACAACAAAAATGCCGATGGCGAAACAGTTAGTGTAACGTACAATAAAGGTGAAGGTACCGATTATTCAGGCTCTGTTACAATCCCATCAAAGGTTACATACGACGGCACCACCTATACTGTCACGGAAATTACCCAGTATGCATTTAGAAATAACACCCAACTGACAGCCGTTACTATTGCAAACACGGTTACCCGGATTGGACGTTTGGCATTCTCAGATTGCAGCAGTCTTGCTACGATTAAAATTCCGGATTCAGTTACTTATATTGGTACCGTTGCATTCTTAGGCACTCCATGGTGGGACAACCAACCGGATGGTTTGTTGTACATAGGCAAGGTCGCTTATAAATACAAAGGCACAATGCCTGAAAACACTTCAATAACCATCAAAGACGGAACTGTCTGTATCGGTGCAAGCGCTTTCGCTAATTGTAGCGGAATGATATCAATTACCCTCCCTAATTCTCTCCAAGAGTTTAACGGAAGTGCTTTCGAAAAATGCACAGGACTGACCTCGGTAACTATTCCAAACTCAGTTACCAAGCTTAGCGATTCCTTATTTAACATGTGCAGCGGACTGACGTCGGTAACAATCCCCGACTCGGTCACTGAGATTGGTAATGCTGTGTTTAATGATTGCACGGCTCTGTCGTCTATAACTTTACCGGAATCGGTTACTTCAATTGGTGATTATGTATTTATGAGGTGCACCGGGCTTACGTCGATTACAATTCCTGACTTGGTCACTTCGATTGGCAAATCTGCATTTAACGGCTGTAGCGGGCTCACTTCGGTGACAATTGGCAACTCAGTCACTTCGATTGGCGATTATGCATTCAAAGGTTGTAGCGGACTAACAACACTGACTATTCCCAATTCGGTAACTTCGATTGGCAAATCTGCATTCTACGGCTGTAGCGGGCTAACGTCGATTACAATCCCCGACCCGGTCACTTCGATTGGCGAAGAAGCATTCTACGGCTGTAGTGCGCTAACGTCGATTACAATCCCCAACTCGGTCACTAAGATTGGCAAATCTACATTCGATAGTTGCAGCGGACTGACATCGGTTACCATCCCCAATTCAGTCACTGAGATTGGTAATTTGGCGTTCTCTAACTGCAACAGTATCAGGGTGTTCACTTCACTTAATGAAACGCCACCGACAGTTACTCGCGAAAACACTTTTGAGGGAATACCGACCGATTGTACGTTATACGTACCCCAAGCAAGCATAGACGCCTACAAACAGGCTTTTGGTTGGGCTCGCTTTACCAACATTGAAGCCATCAAAGACGGAGGAGTTGATTCATTAGGAGCGAATGCGCCGAAAGTAAGCGTCGCAGGCGGAGCAATTCGCATCGACGGCGTCGGCGATGCAACAGTAAATGTCTATTCACTCTGCGGAGCATTGCTCTACCGCGGCACCGACACGACAATCGTAATGCCTCGCGGCATCTACATCGTCAAAGTTGCCGACACGACAGCAAAAGTCATTTTGTAATTTAGCAGTAATATACAAAGCCTGCATTATTAATAATGCAGGCTAATAAAAGCGCGCCTGCGACGGGCGCGCTTTTCGTATCATAGAACGAGCATCGAGGAGTTAATTCCGTGAATGAAAAACGATTTCTTTATTATAATGGTGTGAAATCTCACAGATTTTTCGTACTTTTGCATATTATAAACAAAGACTGCTATGATAGAGGACGTAAATAGGGTACTACTTCCGGAGCCTACATTGAGGAGGTTGCCGTGGTATTTGGCGTATGTCAACATGCTCCATGGGCAGAACATAGAGTATGTTTCGTCGACTCAAATTGCGAAAGAGATTAACGTTGATGCTTCGCAAATTGCCAAAGACCTATCGTTTCTCAACATCAAAGGAAAGACGCGAATCGGCTACCAAGTAGAGCATTTGGCTACTGAGTTGTCCAACTTTTTGGGCTTCCATGAGGTACACAAAGCATTTATGATAGGCGTCGGCAGTCTGGGTGCTGCGCTGATTCAAGACTCCGGTTTGATGCAGTACGGCCTGCGTATTGTTGCCGGATTCGACGTCGACGAACGCATCATCGGCACGGAAATTTGCGGAGTGCCAATCTACGACGTTGCCCAACTGGATATGCGGCAGAAGGAATATGGCGCTGATATCGGCGTTCTGGCTGTCCCTGTCGAGCACGCACAAGCGTCTGCCGACAAGTTGCAACGTAGCGGAGTGAAGGCTATTTGGAATTTCACGCCGTTCAGAATCAAGGTTGCCGACGATGTAGTGATTCAAAACACGTCAATCTACGCACACCTTGCTGTGATGTATAATAGAATAAACTGTAAAAAGTGAAAATAATCATCGTAAGCGGTTCTAACGACTGTCCCCAAATAAACATCCTTGCCGACTCGGCATTGCAAAAGACCGGGAAACCATTCTTTGTGCCCGACTTTGCAGACCGATTTGTCGGCAGCACGCATCTCTGCGCCCACATCTCTCGCTTGGGCAAAAACATAGCCAAGCGGTTCAGCGAGCGCTACTACGAGCAAGTCGGACTATGCTTTGCCATCCAAGCCGAAGCCGACAACCTGCCCGAAGCGGTTCGCACGGGCTTCGACGGTGCTTTGGTTGTGGGAACAACTGTTGACAAGGGCGCTTTTGCCGGCTCGGTCAAACTCGAGCAACGCTCACTCGCTGCGACTGCAGAGGTAACCGTCGACAATGTTTGCTCCCGACTCGACTCCGCTATCGAACTTGTTAGCAAATATTTCACAATAAAAATCGGCGATTTAATCGTAATCGACTGTGGCTTCGACGACGTTGCTCTCAACATCGACGACAAAATTGAATGCAACATAGCCGATTGCAGTTCCATATCTTTCAAAATCAAATAATTTCCTATGAAGAAAGTTATTTTTTTAGCCATACTACTGTTGACAGCCTCATTCAACAGCTACTCACAACAAGTCCCGTTTGCGAGCAAATCGGTGCTTGCCACAGGCAATTGGGCAAAAATCAACGTCGACCATTCCGGCGTCTACGAAATCAGCTACGACGAATTGCGTTCGTGGGGATTTGCGTCGCCCGAAAATGTCAAGGTGTATGGTCGCGGCGGAAATGCCGCCATGGAGAATTACCTGTTGAAGCATATGGACGACCTTGAGCAAACCCCGGTGATGCATCGCGGCAACAAAATATACTTTTACACAAAAGGCATCGAGCGCGACTCGATAAAGATTGAACCGTGGGGCGATATCACTGTCTATCCATCGCAAAACTGCTACAGCAAACACGGTTGTTTGTTCCTGACCGACAGCAATACACAGCCCGCGAAACTCGTTGCCGAGGTGGAACACGTTGCCGCCGACGAGTTGACGTGGAACGGCATCGGCTTCGACATTTGGACAAAAGAAGAAGATATCTACAACCCCGGTAAAACGGGCAAAGTATTCTTAGGCGAAAACATTTCGCAGACAGGCTCCGTAAGCTACACAGCCGACCTTCGCACGTTTTCGCCATCCGGCAACGTCTATCTAAGTTCGTCGATGGCTTTGATGGGCACTAAAGCTATGACTGTCAACTACGAAATCAACGGCACACCGCTAAACGCATTAACAGGCAACTCTCTATCGGGCAACGACGGGATTGCGTACATGGAATACGGCGTGCTTATTTCGAACTATATGGCCAACGCCGATGCTATCAACGCTGCCGACAGCAAGCAGCTGAACATCACGATGACAACGGCAACTACCGGCACAATCACTCGCGCTTGGGTCGACTACATAGCATTGTGCTATCCGTCGACGCTATCAATGCCCGACGACATGGCTCAAATACGCCATTTTGCCCCATTGCACAATGGCGAAGGATTGCAATTCGGCGGGAAAAACGGCTCAACCTATATTTGGCTCGTCGACGATGCTGCGGCACCTGCCGATGTGCCCTACGACGTCATAAACTGCCGAACCGTTGACCTCGGCGACGGAACTAATGGTTACTACACAGCATTGAGCAGAGCCTGGGGCGAATTCATTATGTTCGACGCCGACCGAGAGCAACTTCGACCCGAATACGTCGGTCCGGTAGCCAACCAAAACCTCCACGGCGCCGAGACTCCCGACATGCTCATAATCACCAACTCGATACTCTACAACCAAGCGGAGCGCCTTGCCGAATTCCATCGCACCGCCGATGGTATGGACGTTTTGGTGGTCGACCAACAACAAGTGTTCAACGAATTTTCGTCGGGCGTACGCGATGCTATGGCTTACCGCTTGATTTGCAAAATGTTCTACGACCGCGACCCCGAGAAATTCCAATATCTGCTACTGTTCGGCAACGGCACCTACGACAACCGAATGATTTACACAAACGAAGCATCCGAACAACTCATCACCTACCAAAGTGAAATAGGCAACAGCCAGACGCGTTCGTACTGCAGTGACGACTTCTTCGGCATTCTCGACAACCTGAAAGAATCAATACTCACTCGCTACCTCTGCATCGCCGTCGGTCGCATTCCGCTTGCCGCCGAAGACGAAGCATCGGCTTACGTCGACAAAATCATAAAATACCGCAATGAGCTTAACGCCGAGCAACCCGCGTGGAAAAACAGCATAATGCTTATCGGCGAAAACGGCGACGACGACATCCACGTCGAACAATGCGAAACTTTCCAAGAAAACTTCCTCAAATCGGGATACTACGATATGAATTTCGACAAACTCTACCTTGCCGCATACGATGAACAGGTCGTTCGCGACAAATTTGTCGAATATCTCAATCGCGGAGAACGTTTCGGCGTCTACGTCGGTCACGGCACTCCGATTTCGCTCACTAAGACTCAAATCATCACCAACCTCGACAAAGCCATCGAAACGAAATATCAACACCTGCCGATAATCTACTTCTCGACATGCGACATTGCACGTTTCGACAACGGTTGCTCCAACATCGTCAGCCAAATGCTTACCAACACACAAGGCGGATTGGTTGCCTGCGTAGCATCAACGCGCGTTGTCTACACCAACCTCAACGGACTCAGCAGCGACAGTTTTGCACGCAGTCTTGCCAAACACCCCGACTACTATGGCGGCAAGAAGACGCTTGGAAAGGTGTTTATCGATGCTAAGCGCTATGCCGGCGAGAAGACAGTCAACCATATGAAATATCACATCATCGGTGACCCGGCACTTCCGCTCGAACTACCGATTAACCGCGCAGTGATTACAAAAGCCAACGATGTGAGCCTCTCCAACGCAAAGACTACCGTTTCCGCACCCGTTGGCTCTACGGTAACCCTTAACGGAGAGATTCGCAACAGCCAGGGCGAGACGATGACCGACTTCGACGGATTCGGCATCGTACAACTCTACGACGCCCGCAAATACTACATGACAGCGAAAAAGGCTATTGCCGACAACACGCGACCGGCTACCGACCTTTACACTCGCGGCGCCCTGCTGACGGAAACAAGAGTCGACATCAACGCCGGTAAATTCAATTGCGACATTACCATCCCGGAATTTGCCGAAGCCGGCAACGACTCCATAATGCCGGTACGCATTATCGCCGTCGACCGCGACGACCGTATTTTCTCAGGCGTCTGCCAACAGATTGTGATGAATCGCTCCGAGGCTGCCGCAATCGAGCCCGACACCGATGCTCCCGAAATCACGGCATTATACATCAACAACAAAGAAACATTCGTCGACGGCATGGAAGTAGAGCCCGACATTATGTTCTGCGCCGAAATCAGCGACAACGGCAGTATCAACGTCTCGTCGGAGAGCTTTGTATCGTCGATGACCGTACAACTCGACGGCGGAAAGACAACGTGCCCCGTGATCGGTTATACGCCTATAGACAACAACAGCGGCTTGATTCAGATGCCTTTTTACGACCTGTCGGAAGGTCGCCACGTCGCTGAATTGATAGTTCCCGACATCAGCGGGAACGTGAGCCGTAAATCCATATCGTTTACAGTCAACGCGT
This sequence comes from Bacteroidales bacterium, assembly GCA_004555955.1. Lineage (GTDB taxonomy): Bacteria > Bacteroidota > Bacteroidia > Bacteroidales > Muribaculaceae > Limisoma. Next base: position 27,477 of record SFJG01000003.1, read on the forward strand.
CCTTATCCGAACGCCAAATCACCCTCGACCGCCCGGCATCTTTCGACGAAGTGACAATCGACCTCAACAATGCCGACGGCGTACAAACGACGCTCGTTGTCAAGAACTCGCTCAACACCGAAATCTTGCGTAGCGATGTCGCCTTCCCCTATCGGTGGGACCTCCGCGACAGCGAAGGCAATAAACTCCCTGCAGGCGACTACGACATCTATGCAATCGTCGACGGTAGAGGTTCTAATATCCGGAAATTCGTTATACTTAAATAATTTAACAACATACAACAATGAGATTGCGGTTCGCATTACTCCTATTGGTCACAATCTTTGTGGCAACTGCAGCAGAAGTACGATTCAAGCAGAACTCACTGCTTGCTTCCGGCTCGTGGGTCAAACTCAAAGCAGTCGAATCGGGCATCTATGAAATCTCGTATGCAGAGCTGAGCAAATACGGATTTTCCGACCCAAAGAGCGTACGCGTTTACGCTAATGGCGGAAACATTATGGACGAGAACTTCTTCCGCGACCATATCGACGACCTCGAGCAAACGCCCGTAATGCACAAAAACAGCAAAATCTATTTCTACACAAAAGGCACAATGTGCGATTCGCTCGTTATAAACGACGGCGACCTTTCTCGCATATTTTACCCAATACCGAACCCCTACTCTACCCACGGCGCAATCTTCTTGACCGATAGCAATGCCGAAGAACCTCTACTCGTTGCCGACCTACCTTCCAAAGAAGGCGCTGTCGACGAATGGAACTCGACCGGGTTCGCCGTATGGTACGACAAGAAAAGCCTCTACAATCCCGGGTTGACCGGACGCAAATTTCTCGGCGATAATATTCTGAGCGAAAAATCGATAACCTACAGCATCCCGCTCACCGAATTAGCTCATAACGGAAAAATCGACGTCAACGACAATCTTGCGCTGATGGGCGACGCCCTAATGGAGCAAAAGTTCATGCTCAACGGCAGAAATATGGGACTATACTCGGGCAATGCGCTTGGCAGCAACTACGGGCAGGCATACGTCGAATACGGCAATCTCAACTCTCGCGCATGGCTATACTCCGACAACGCATTTACCGACAACGGCATCGTCGACCTGACAATTTCGCTTAACTGCAGCGGCACAATCAGTCGAGCTTGGGTCGACTACGTTGCTCTAACCTACCCCAGCAACCTCACGCTCCCCGACAACATGCCACAAATGCGTCACTTTGCATACACTCACTCTGAGGTGGGGCTTCGATTTACAAACGTCAACGCCGACAACCGTCACGTATGGCTCGTCGACGAATACGGTGCCGACCACAGTCATCCCTTTGCCACGCGCAACTGCTCGTTTATCGACATCGACGGCGATAGCGGTCTATTGTTAGGTAAAACAAACAAATGGGAGGAATTCATCATCTTCGACACCAACCTCGAGCAACACAAGCCGGAATACATTGGCAGAGTTGCCAATCAAAATCTCCACGCATACAATACACCCGACATGGTCATCATAACCAATGCCGATTTGCGCCAACAAGCAGAACGATTGGCTGACTTCCACCGACAAAATCACGGCATGGATATAATCGTAGTCGACCAAAACGAAATCTTCAACGAGTTTTCGGGCGGCATTCGCGACGTGATGGGCTACCGGCTTTTCTGCAAAATGCTCTACGACCGCAACCCCGAGAAACTCAAATATCTGCTGCTCTTTGGTGGTGGCTCCTACGACAACCGTATGCTTTTCAGCTCCACAAACGTCGACCATCTGCTTACCTTCCAATCCGAAATCAGCAACAGCCAGAAAACATCATTCTGCACCGACGACTTCTTCGGATATCTCGACGACAACACCAACAACTATATGTTGCGCAAACTAAACATTGCCGTCGGTCGAATACCCGTCGAAACGAGTGCCGAAGCTAAAGCATACGTTGACAAACTTCTTAAATATATGTCGACGCAACCCTCTACCGACTCCGACCTGCTCAACAACTATATGGTAATCGCCGAAGACGGCGACTCGTCATACCACGTCGAACAGTGCGAATCGTTCATCAAAAACATCAACGAATCGGGACGATACGCAGTAAACGCCAACAAACTCTACCGCGAGATTTACGATGCCGACGCGATGAATCCGCGATTTGTGCAATACCTCAAGCAAGGTCAATACTTCGGGCTCTTCGTTGGTCACGGCACATGGCACTCGCTCACCCACGAGCAGAAAATTTGCGACATCGGTTCCGAGCAGGAAACCTACTACGAGCATCCGCCCGTGTTCTACTTCTCGTCGTGCGACGTCGGTCGATACGACAACGGCGGAGCAAATATGGCTACCAACATGCTGCTCAACCAACACGGAGGCATCATTGCCGCCATTGCTTCCTCCCGCGTTGCAATGATTGCAATCAACGGTATGGACTCCAACAGTTTCGCCAAAAGCCTCGCTAAAGGCCCTGAATACTATGGCGGACGAATGACCATAGGCGCCGTGCTTCGCGACGCGAAAAACAACTCCGGCGACTATTCCGACAACCGGTTGCGTTACCATCTGCTCGGCGACCCGGCTATGCCTTTAGCTCTCCCCGAAAACCGTATGGAGATTACAAAAATCAATGAATCGCAACTCGACAATTTCGACAACATCTACATAGCCGTCGAAGAACGCTTCACTGTTAACGGTTGCGTACGCACCATCGACGGACTCGTCGACACTAACTTCAACGGAACAGCAACGATTAAGTTATACGACGCCAACAAATATATTATGCAGTCGTACGAATCAATCATCAACGAGTCGGGCAACACCACACGTCTGCCCATCGACGTCTACGACCGCGGTCCGAAACTTGTCGAAGTTTCAGCAAAAGTCGTCGCAGGCACGTTCTCCGTACAAATGGCTGTGCCCTCCTTCGCCAAGGCAGGCAATCTCGAACATTTGCCAATCACGATGACCGCCGTTTCCGACCAAGGCACAGTCGTGTCGGGCTCGACACGCAAACTTACCATCGACCGTGATGCCCGTGTGGAATTTGAAGACAACATACCGCCGACAATCAACGAATTCTATATCGACGACAAAGAAACATTCGTCGACGGCGGTCAAGTGCCCTCGTCGTTCGTCCTCCACGCCGAAGTGAACGACAACTATTGCCTTAACGTTGCCGACGAAGCCTTCATAACGTCACTGTCAGTGCAATTCGACGGCGGTAAAACCACTGCCCAAATCGAAGACTTCATCCCCACAAGCGGAGCCTCCGGAATCGCCGACCTGCGCGTCTACAATATGGCGAACGGATTCCATACGGCAGAACTCACCGCGACCGACATGTCGGGCAACGTGGCTCGCCGAATGATTACATTCTACGTTTCCGATGCCGACAAATACGTCCTCGACGTCGACCGCACGGCTGCCAATCCCGACGGCGCTATCACATTCGACGTAACCACTCCGGGCAACTACTCATCGGCACGGCTCTACATCGTCGACAAAACAGGAAATGTTCTGCTGCAACGCAACGTCGATTCGTTCCCATACGTCTGGGACCTCACACTTGCCGACGGCAGCAAAATCCCTGCCGGCGACTATTCCGCCTACGCCGTTCTCGATTCTACGGGCACAAATTACAAAAAAATAGTAGTGCTTAAGCAATAAAATCGCTTTTTTTGAGTTATTCATATTGTAAGAATGAATAAACAGAAAATGAAGATTAAAAAAATTATAGTTTTTACGTTGCTGCTCATCCTGTCGGCAGGACTGACAACAACGCAAGCCGAAGACCTCAAAAACGAGTTTAACCCGGTTCAAACCGGCGTTACCTCGTTGGGAATCGCTCCCGACGCTCGAGGTGGCGCTATGGGTGACCTCGGCGTGGCTACCGAACCCGACGCCTACAGCCAGTACTGGAACCCGTCGAAATACGCTTTCGCCTACAGCACTGCTGCCGTCAGCCTTTCCTACACCCCATGGCTCCGCAAACTCGTCAACGACATCTACCTTGCCAACCTGTCGGGCTACTGGAAAATCGGCGGTAACGACAATCAAGCCGTCAGTGCTTCTTTGCGCTATTTTTCGCTCGGCGAAGTAAACCTCACCGACGACTCAGGCGAAACAACCAACTCCGTTAACCCATACGAAATGGCTTTCGACCTCGGATATTCGCGAAAACTCTCCGAAAACTTTTCTATGGGCGTCGCCCTCCGATATATCTACTCCGACTTGGCATTCAACGACGCCTACTCGGCGGAACAACAATCAGGAGCGTCTGCCTTCGCCGCCGACATCTCCGGATTTTTGACCACCTACCCTATCATCGGTCGCAACGAATGTCAATGGTCGTGGGGTTTCAACATCTCCAACATCGGTTCGAAAGTGTCGTACAACGACGGTAACGACCCGGCATTCCTCCCTACAAACCTCCGACTTGGAACAACATTCACCTTCCCTATCGCCGAGGCTAACACCTTAGCCCTCTCGGTCGACGCCAACAAACTTCTAGTGCCTACCCGTCCCCGCCAAGCCGACTACAAGACCGAAGAAGGTGCCGACGACCAGGAAGCTTATGAAAATGCCCTCGAAGACTGGCGTAACACGTCCTCAATTTCAGGCATATTCAAATCGTTCAACGATGCTCCCGGCGGATTCAAAGAAGAGTTGCGCGAAATCACCGTTTCGGTCGGCGCCGAATACAACTACAACCAGCAATTCTTCCTCCGTACCGGATATTTCTACGAAAACGAGATGAAGGGTAACCGTAAATACTTCTCGTTCGGTGCCGGTTTCTCGCTCAACGTTGTGCAACTCGATGCATCTTATATGCTCGCCACAGCGCAAAGCAGTCCTCTCGACCAAACGCTCCGCTTTTCGCTAACATTCGATATGGACGGCCTCAAAAGCCTGATGGGGAAACGTAGATAGACCGAACAAACAATGGCATCACCGATAAACATACGCGTAGGAATGGGCTTCGACGTGCATCGGCTCGTTGAAGGTCGAGAGTTATGGCTCGGCGGTGTAAAAATCGAGCACAGCCTCGGGCTACTCGGTCACAGCGATGCCGACGTAGTTATCCACGCCCTCTGCGACGCTCTGCTCGGTGCGGCAAACCTCCGCGACATCGGCTTTCACTTCCCCGACACCGACCCGCGCTACAAAGGCATCGATAGCAAAGTGCTACTTCGTCACGTCGTCGAACTCATTCACAATGCCGGATACGCTTTCGGAAATGCAGATATCACCATTTGCGCCGAACGTCCGAAAATCAATCCACACATACCGGCAATGGCTGCCACCCTTGCTGAATGCCTCGGCGCCGCCCCTACCGACGTGTCGATTAAGGCAACAACTACCGAACGGCTCGGTTTTACCGGCCGCGAAGAAGGCATTTCCGCCTATGCAACGGTTCTCATCGCGCGATTATAATTTCGCGCAATAATAATTTTTTGATTATTTACCCATAAAAAGGGCGGCTTGCTTGACGCGCTTGAACAAGTCGGTAGCAAACACGAAGTCGTTGAGCTGCTCGTTGTCAGACCGGAATATTTGGTCTTTGTCGCCCTCCCAACCCTTATAACCTTTGTTGATAAACACGATATTTTCGCCGATGCCGAGCACTGAGTTCATATCGTGCGTGTTGATTACGGTCGTAATGTTGTATTCGTGCGTAATATCCCAAAGAAGTTCATCAATAAGGATTGACGTACGCGGGTCGAGACCGGAGTTCGGCTCGTCGCAGAACAGGTAGCGAGGATTCAGCGCAATGGCACGAGCAATTGCCACACGTTTCTGCATACCGCCACTGATTTCCGCCGGGAATTTATTGTCGGCACCCTTCAGGTTTACACGCTCGAGGCAGAACTGAGCACGGTCGCGCATTTCGGCGTTCGTCATTTTCGAAAACATTTTAAGCGGAAACATTACGTTGCCGAGCACTGTTTCGTTGTCGAACAGCGCCGACCCTTGGAAGAGCATACCGAGTTCGGTACGCAAATCTTTTTTCTGCTGCGGCGTCATCTTCAAGAAGTCGCGCCCGTCGTAGAGCACCTCGCCCTGTTCCGGCGTGACCAGCCCGATAATACTCTTGACCAACACGGTTTTACCCGAGCCGCTTTGACCGATTATGAGGTTCGTTTTGCCCTTGTAAAACTCTGCGCTTATATTGTGAAGAATCGTTTTTCCGTCGAACGATTTTGTAACGTTTTTAACTTCAATCATAACTATTGCAATAAGAGACGGGTTAACAAAACGTCGAGAAGAAGAATCAGCACGCTACTTGCCACAACGCTGTTAGTGCTGGCTTTACCGACTTCGAGCGCACCACCTTTGACGTAGTAGCCATAGAAGGAAGCCACGCTGGTTATTATCACCGAGAAAAACAGCGATTTTATGATGGCATACCATACGTACCATTCAATGAAGTACGACTGAATGCCGAAGATATACGTATTGACAGGCAGCAAGCCGATAAGAGCAACGATATAACCTCCGAAAAGCCCTGCACACATACTGAAGATGGTCAAAACGGGAATAAACGTCAGCAACGCAGCAATTTTGGGCAGCACGATGAAGTTGCACGAGTTAATGCCCATAATCTCAAGGGCATCTATTTGCTCGGTGACGCGCATCGTGCCTATTTCCGACGCAATATTCGAACCAACCTTTCCGGCAAGAATCAAACAAAGTATCGACGACGAAAACTCGAGCAAGAGGATATCGCGCGTTGCCAGACCTACGGTATAGGCGGGCAACAGCGGGTTGGCAAAATTGATTTGCATCTGGATGGCACACACGGCACCTATAAATATCGATATAACCAAAACCAACGGGATTGAGTCGATTCCAAGTTTTGATATTTCCAAAACGTAGCGCCTCAGCGACTCTCTTAACCGGTCGGGCTTCGTAAACACCTTGCACATAAACAGTGCATAGCGTCCGAACGTTTCCAAACTTGATGTTATAAACATAATTTATTCTTTTGCATTGCAAATGTACGAAAATTATATAGATTCCGCCAAATCGAGCCCGACAAAGTGAAAACTTTGCCCCTTTAGAACACAAATTTGTACAAAAAATCTATTTCTCGTAATTATCGCTATTCGTCGATAAAAAACAGTAGTAACACATAAAGAATGTGTTAACAAACAATAAATAATCCAATATAAGGGCAATACAAGATTGCATATTTGTAAAATAATCTTATCTTTGTAACAGTGTTATAACAAACTGTATCACATTAATGACCGAAATTCTAAGCCAATACGACCCTATATATCTGGAAGAAATGAGCGGTATCAAATTGATGAACCGAACAGATACGAAATTTGTGACCAACCGACGGCGACTTGAGCAATTGTTGGAAATGGCACAAACGAACTATCGTGTGCAAGAAATCGACGGGCGACGAACGGCTACATACTATACGGTGTATTTTGATACAGATGCGCGCGATATGTTTTTGACGCACCATAACGGCATCCTCAACCGCCAGAAGTTGCGCATCCGTTCGTATGTCGATTCCGGACTTAGTTTTTTGGAAGTCAAAACGAAGAACAATCATCGGCGCACACGCAAGCGCCGCATCTCTATCGACGATTTCGACCCCAACCGACCCCGTTACGACATTTCTTTTGCCCCGGGAAGTCCCGACGAATTGCTTTTCGGCGACTTTTTGGGCAACAATCTGCGTTACAACAAAGCCACAGTGAGCCAACAACTCGAAAACCGTTTCAGCCGGATTACCCTCGTAAACCGCAAAATGACAGAGCGGCTGACCATCGACAGTTCGCTTGCGTTTCGCAACCTGCGCACGGGCAACACCAAGACGTTGGACGAACTGGTAATAATCGAGCTCAAACGCGACGGACTCACCGAATCGCCTGTCCTCGAGATGCTTCGACAACTGCGAATACATCCGCTGGGATTCAGCAAATACTGCATGGGCACGGCGATGACCGACCTCGGAATCAAGCAAAATCGCTTTAAAAGCCGAATCCGTGACATTGAGAAAATATTACGATAACTAATAATTTTTAGAAAAAGCATTAAAAATGGAAGAATTTTTCAACCTCGTTCCATCCGTTCACTACCTGTCGATGCTCGTACGTTTCTGCATAAGCGTGATGTTTGTGTGGATAATAACCGACAAACTATACTACGCAAAGAGCCACCGACGCGACTTCTACTTCACGTTTATGTTAACGTCGGTAGCAGTGTTTTTCCTCGTATTTTTTATGATTTTCATGCTCGAAGACATGAAAACCAAGACGAGTATCGGCATCGGCATCGGACTTTTCGGCATTTTCAGCATTATGCGCTATCGCACCGACGCTATGCCGGTTCGCGAAATGACCTACCTGTTTGTCATCATCGCACTGTCGGTCATCAACGCCATCGCCGCATCGGCTTCGATAATCGAAATTGTAATCATCAACGGCATCGTGATTGGCGCCATTTGGCTGTGTGAGCGACATCTGAGATTGAAGCCGGCGAAACTCGTGCAATATGACCGCATCGAACTGATTGTCCCCGAGCGCCGTAGCGAGCTTATCTGCGACCTCGAAAAACGCCTCGGTCTGAAAATCACATCAGTCGAAATCGGCGCAATCGATATGCTCCGCGATATGGCTATCGTCAAAGTTTACTACGAAGGCAATACTCAAAGTAGCGAAGACAAGAAACTGAAACTTTCGAAAGACGACCTCACAGAAACTCAACAATAACAACATATAACTATGAAACTGACAAAACGCCTCGCCGTGGCATGCCTCGTTGTAACAGCACTTGCACCGACCGTGCAAGCCGTCGACAACGACTTTGGTATGTGGTATTCGATATCGGCGGAGAAAAAGATAACAAAGAAATGGAGTGCGGAAATTGAAGCGGAAATGCGCACACGCAACGACGCACGCACCTGGGACCGTTGGAGCGCCGGAGTGTCGGCAAAATACAAACTGACGCGCTGGCTCAATGCCGAAGCGGCATACGTGTTTCTCAACGACAACAACCCGGAGAAAATCAGTTATCACGCCAACGGCGACTACAACAATTGGCGGCCGTCATATTGGGGCACGCGCCATCGATTCAACGTGTCGCTGACCGGAAAAGTAGGCTTCGGAGGCTTCGAAGTGTCGCTGCGCGAACGCTGGCAGTACACCTACCGCCCGGAAGCGACCACCGAGCGCTACGACTTCGACAACAGCCTGTGGGAAGACGTTGACGTACGCGGCAAAGGCTCCAACGTGCTACGCTCCCGCCTGCAAGTGGAATACAACATTCCAAAGAGCAAAGTAGACCCGTTTGCTTCCGTCGAACTGTTCAATGCCTGGCACATTGATAAAGTGAGATACGTCATTGGTGCGGAATGGAAAATCCGCAAAAAGCACGTAATCGGTGCGGAATATATTTACCAAACCATCAACGGCGACGATGACGATAACGACCCCAACAGCAACATCCTGAGCCTAAGTTATAAATTCAAATTCTAACCGACAATGAAACCATCATTTCGCAACATATACGCCGTTGCTGCAGTGCTCAGCCTTACTGCGTGCGTCAACGACGATACCGACTTCGGCGACGTTATTATCGACAGCCAATTCGAGCCGGTGTCAATAGCCTTCAGCAACGAACCTGCTGCCGACGCAGAAGAAACTATTCCCGCGGGCGACAACGACTACGTCGAAAACAACACTTTCGCCTACACAGTAACCATCACCTACAGCAACGACGGAGCACAACTCACAGGCGCCACATCGGCTGTAACGGCGACAGTCGACGGCGCTCACGTTACGGTGCGTTCAGTCGGCAGAAGTGTTCACTACATCGTTCGCGGAGAGTCGAACAACGGCTCGCTGAAAATTTACAACACCAATAAATTCCAACTCACGCTCGACGGCGTTACGCTCCACAATCCAAACGGAGCAGCCATCAACAACCAATGCGGAAAGTCGCTCTACTTGGTGCTTGCCGAGGGTAGCAACAACACCCTCTCGTGCGGCGCATCGGCACAAACCATCGTTGGCGAAGACCTTAAAGGCGCCGTGTTCAGCGAAGGTCAAATCATCCTCAGCGGTAGTGGCATGCTTACCGTCGAATCGAACTACCGCAACGGCATCGCCACCGACGACTACCTGATTGTTCGTCCCGGAAATATTGTCAATGTCCGCAGTACGGCAGGAAATGCCATCAAAGCCAACGACGGCGTAGAAATCCGCGGTAGTGCGCTCAACCTCTACACCAACGCCGCCGGCAGCAAAGGCATAAACAGCGAATCCGACATCACCGTATCCGGAGGACGCACCACAGTGGTTGTCGACAGCGACTACCTCATCAACGAGGTCGACACGACAAGTAGCGCGGCTATCAAGTGCGACAGCACGACCTACATTCGTGGCGGACGTGTCCTGCTGAAAAGCAATGGCAAAGGTTGTCGCGGCATCAATTCCGACTTCGGCATTAACATCAGCGGCGGAGAGCTCAAGGTAGTGACAACCGGCATAGCCGAAGTGTCGACACCTTATGCCCTGAAAAGCGACTGCGACATCAACGTCACCGGAGGTAGCGTCTATCTCTACAGCAGTCATGGCGCAGTGACAAAAGTTGCTGAAGGTTACAATTTTATCTACTCTCCGGGCTGGAAATCCAAGACCGAGCGAGGGCGGTGGTTCTTCGAAATCGATTATTGACGATAACTATTTCGGACGTTTGCGGAAGAAATGCTTAAGGCTTTCGCTATCGGCACCGAGGCGTATCGCTTCGGTGGCAAAACGCTCTGCATCGTCGTAGCGATACTGACGGTCGGCAAGCGAAGCCTTCAGAACGTATAGGTCGGGATTGGCAGGGTCGAGTTTCTGAGCCTCCACCAAATCGGCTGACGCTTCGGGAAATTGGTCTGTGGCAAGGTAACACTCGGCGCGACTCAGATAGTTCGACTGACGGTTTTCGTGTATGATAACCTCCGAGTACAGAGCTATAGCGTTGGGAAAGTCGCCGCGAATCTTATAGAGCAGAGCCACACCGCGCTTGGCATCGAGATTGTTCTTGTCGGCAGTCAGCACTGCCTCGAAGTCGGTTTGCGCTTGCTCGAACTTGCCGAAACCCAAAGCCAACATACCGTGGAAATATTTTGCGTCGAGGTCGGAAGCATCGAGGCGCATAATGCGTTCGAAATCGTCGTAGGCACGGATTGTGCTGTCCATATCGATGTAAAGCAACGCTCGGTTGCGAATTATCGTAACGGCATTGGGCGTAATTGCCAGCGCATTGTTGTAGTCGGCGAGCGCATCGTCGAGACGTCCCATATTGCGATGAACAGTGCCTAAATTCGAGAGGAGAATAAAGTTTGTCGGCTCGCCGGGACGCTGTTTAAGAGCAGTAAGAAGCATACGCTCCGACATTTCCCAGTTCTGTTTTTCCACATAACGGTCGATGGAGTCGATGCAGTTTTCGTAACGCTGAGCCCAAGACGCAAGGGCAAGAAGCGCAAGTATGGCGGTGTAGAGTAATCGTTGCATAGAAGTATTTTCGGCAAAAATATAGCAAAATTTCGAGTAAACGAACAAATACAACACTTCTTAGCATTCTTTTGGCGTCGTTAGTTCCGGGAATGACGAAATTTGCGTAATTTTGTAGCCGAAAAACGAGTGGCAACATGAATCTACTACAAATACTATTAAGCGCGGCACAAACAACAGAAGATGTAGCAAAAAAAGCGTCTGAAGATGCCGAAAAATTGTCGTCATGGACAGACCAATTCGCCGGACTTCCTATTGACAAAGTCATCGAGAAACTCGTGACGGGAGCCGTCGACTTTGCTCTTAAACTTTTGGCGGCAATCGTGGTGTTCTACGTTGGTAAATTCATCATCAACCGAATCCACAAAAGCGTAAGAGCACTGATGTTACGTCGACAAGTCGAGCAATCGCTTGCCACGTTTATCCTTTCCGTGCTCAAGGTCGTGTTGCTCTTCCTGCTCATAATCATCGTCATTTCGATACTTGGCATCGAGACAAGTTCGTTCATCGCACTGTTTGCATCGGCAGGTGTTGCAATCGGTATGGCACTGAGCGGCACGTTGCAAAACTTTGCCGGCGGCGTGTTGATTCTGCTACTCAAGCCCTACAAGGTCGGCGACTTCATCGAGGCACAAGGATTTACGGGAACTGTCAAAGAAATACAAATCTTCAACACAATCATCAATACCCCCGACAATAAGTCGATTTACATCCCCAACGGGGGACTGTCGACCGGGTCAATCAATAACTATAGCCGTGAAGACTATCGCCGAGTCGATTGGACAGTAGGCATATCCTACGGCGACGACTACGACGTGGCGAAGCAAACCATTCTGGCAATCATCGCAGCCGACGACCGAATCGTCAAGGGAAGTATGCTTGCCGACAAGCAACAACGTCGCGCCGCAGACGCGCTTCAGCAAACCGAAGACCCGACCGAGCAACAAGAGGAAAAGCCCCGCCGCTCCCTGTTCGGATTCCTCAGCCGTAAGCATCGCGAATATCGCAAAAAGATGGGACAACGCCTCGCCAACAACATACCGCATGTCGACATCGATTGCACCCCGTTTGTGGCACTCCAAAGCCTAAGCGACAGCAGCGTCGACATTACCGTCAGAGCATGGGTTCCCACAGAATTCTACTGGCCGGTCTACTTCGACGTCAACGAACGCATCTACAAAGAACTGCCGAAAGCGGGCATTTCATTCCCATTCCCGCAGATGGATGTACACATACAGAAAAACTGACCAAAAACGGTTCGATTTCACTCGAACCGTTTTTTTAATATTATTTAATAACAAAAATATGAGGTAACAAGAGTGTTATCACAAAAACAATCCTTATATTTGCGTATAAGAATAAAAACGCACCGACGCAAGCGATTCTCCTAAGAGAAAAACGCAGGCAAACAGCGCGGCAGCGACCACTATATAACCGCTGTAATTCATTGACTGACAGCGGACACCGTTGACTATACGGTTTTGACAGACTAACCGCCTTAAGCGGTCGAAGACTTGATAAAAATAAAAACAACATAAATGATAAGTAAATGGAATTACTTACCCCTTACAACCGAAGAACAAGAATTAGAGATTGCGTTGGCAAAAAAGTTTGCCAACAGTCCTGCGATAGCTGAGCTATTGGTTCAGCGAGGCATCACGACTGTTGAGCAAGCTGAACACTTTTTCAATCCTTCTCTATCCGACCTGCACGACCCGTTTTTGATGCAGGATATGGATAAGGCTGTAGACAGGCTAAACCGAGCCATGGGGTCTAAAGAGAAGATATTGGTATACGGCGACTACGACGTTGACGGCACAACGGCAGTGGCTTTGGTATACAAATATCTGCGAAACTACTACTCCCACGTGGAGTACTACATTCCGACGCGCGACGAAGAAGGCTATGGCATCTCGATAAAGAGCATAGACCACGCCGTCGAAATGGGTATAAAACTGATAATTGTGCTCGATTGTGGCATCAAAGCAATCGACGAAATCGCCTATGCCGGCCGTCACGGCATAGATTTCATCATTTGCGACCACCACGTACCCGACGCCATCCTACCCGATGCGTGCGCCATCCTCAACCCGAAGTTGGAGGGCAACACCTACCCCTACCCGCACCTTTCCGGCTGCGGTGTGGGTTTTAAGTTTATGCAAGCCTTTGCGCAAAGCAACGGGCTCGACGGTCGTCACGACCTCTACAACCTGCTCGATTTGGTCGCTGTCAGCATCGCCGCCGACATCGTGCCTATGACCGGCGAAAACCGCGTGATGACTCATTTTGGGCTAAAACGGCTAAACACCAATCCCAACACCGGGCTGAAAGGCATCATCAAGATTTGCGGACTCAACAACCGCGAGATTACCATCAGCGACGTAATCTTCAAAATCGGGCCGCGAATCAACGCCTCAGGCCGTATGCAGTCGGGAATGGAAGCCGTTGAACTTCTTACCGCCAAAGACTTTGCCGATGCCTACGCCAAGAGCAAAAATATCGACCAGTACAACCGCGACCGCAAAGAACTCGACAAGCGCATTACCGAAGAGGCTAACAAGATTCTTGAAGAGCGCGGCGACGTTGATTCGAGCAACAAGACAATTGTTATCTACAACAAAAACTGGCATAAAGGCATCATCGGCATCGTTGCTTCGCGACTTACCGAACTCTACTACAAGCCGGCTGTCGTGCTTACGCTCTCGAACGGACTCGCCACCGGCTCGTCGCGCTCGGTGCAAGGCTACGACATCTATCAAGCCATCGAAGCCACTCGCGACCTGCTCGAAAACTTCGGCGGACACACCTATGCCGTCGGACTTTCGATGAAAGAGGAAAACATTGCCGAATTTACACGCCGATTTGAGGATTATGTGGCGAAAACAATCACGCCAAACCAATTGACTCCCCAAATCGACATCGACACATACATGAAATTCGAAGAAATTACTCCCGAATTTCTGGCTTGCTTGCACAAGTTCACCCCGTTCGGTCCCGGCAACCAAAAGCCGATATTCTGCACTCGCAACGTTATGGACTTCGGCACCAGCAAACTCGTGGGCAAAAACCTCGAGCACATCAAACTCGAACTCGTCGACAACTCTTCGGGGACGGTTATCAACGGCATTGCGTTCAATATGAAGCAATATTTCGACTACATTAAGTCGGGCAAAGCCTTCGACATCTGCTACACTATCGAAGAGAACAAACACCCAAACAACACGAGCCAGTATCAGTTGTTTGTCAAAGAAATACGCACCGACTCGAAACCACACCAGGATGTCTGAAGATATCTATGAGATTCTTCGCAAGTATTGGGGCTTCGACTCCTTTCGCGAGCGACAAGAAGAGATAATCAGGTCGGTACTTGCCGGAAACGACACATTGGGTTTGCTTCCTACCGGAGGAGGCAAATCCATTACGTTTCAGGTGCCGGGGCTGGTGCTCGACGGATTGACGCTGGTCATCACGCCGCTGATTTCGCTGATGAAAGACCAAGTCGACAACCTTCGACGGCGCGGCATCAAAGCCCTTTACATCTACTCCGGACTGCGTCGCCACGAGATTGACATTGCCATCGACAAGTGTATCTACGGCAAATACAAATTCCTTTATATATCGCCCGAACGACTGACGTCGGAAACGTTCGTCAACGCGCTACACTACATGAACGTGTCGCTGATAGTTGTCGACGAAGCACACTGCATCTCGCAATGGGGCTACGACTTCCGACCGTCGTATCTGAAAATTGCTTCCGTGCGCGAACTATTCCCGAAGGTCCCGGTGCTGGCACTGACGGCAACAGCCACGCGCGAAGTGGTCGACGACATCAAAGAGAAGTTGGCTTTCCGCGGGAGCAACGTGTTGCGAAAGAGTTTCCGCCGCACAAATCTATACTACATCGTACGCCAATGCGAGAACAAGATGCAACGCCTGTCGTACATCCTCAACCATTCGTCGGGCAGCGCCATCGTCTACGTGCGTAGCCGCCGCAAAACCAAGCAAATCGCCGACGAACTGAAAGCCGAAGGCTTTTCAGCCGACTACTACCACGCCGGACTGGCAACCGAAGACAAGCAAGACCGCCAAGACCGCTGGACCGACGGACGTACACGCATCATCGTGGCTACCAACGCGTTCGGTATGGGTATCGACAAGCCCGACGTGCGCGTTGTGGTGCACGTCGACGTGCCGAATTCTATCGAAGAATATTACCAAGAGGCAGGGCGTGCCGGGCGCGACGGATTGCGCTCCTACGCCGTAATGCTTTCGTCGCAGCACGACCGCGCTACGCTAAAACGACGCATCTCCGAAGCTTTTCCTCCTAAAAAAGACATCTACCTGCTCTACGAACGCGTGTGCAACTTCCTCGAAATCGGTATGGGCGAAGGCTTCGAACAACTCTATGAATTCAACTTCAACCTATTCTGCACGCAATACGAATACAACCCGAAGATTGCGCTCAGCGCACTGAAACTGCTCACGCAAGCGCGATATTTCGAGTTTATCGAAGAAGTGGAAACGCAGTCGCGCATTATGATAATCGCCGAAAAAAAGGAAATCTATGCCCTGAAATGCCCGGGCGAGGAATACGACCGCATTCTCGAAATCATTCTGCGAAACTACACGGGACTCTACTCCGAATACGTCTTTATCGACGAATTCGCCATTTCCTACCGCTATAACATCCCCTTGCAGACCATCATCGACGCGCTGATTTTCTACAACCGCGAGCACGTGTTACACTACATTCCACGCCGACGCACTCCTTATATATATATGACGAGCGCTCGCGTTGACCTCAAATATGTCGAACTGCCGAAATCGGTATACGAGGACAGCCGCGCGCGCCTCGAAAAGCGAATCAACTCAATTATCGAATACGCATTCAACACCGAGGATTGTCGCGAAGGACTTATCTTGAAATATTTCGACGAAAAGCCGGAGCCGTGCCGGCACTGCGATGTATGTATAGAGCAAAAACCTCGGCATAAAAACATAGCCGAGGATTTGCAAAAAGGTATCTTCTATATGCTGTCGTTACAACCGAGAACGATGTCGGAGCTGGTCGACACGCTATCGTTTCGCCACGACGAGATTGTCAATATGGTGCGCTTTTTAGTCGACGAGGGCTACGTGACCGTCAAAGACGGCAAATACATTCTAAACCAACGCTCTTAGCCTCGTCTGCGCTCGCGACGCATCCACAGTGCAAACCACACCAGACTTACAGCCGTGCACACAATTCCGGCAGGATATGCAATCGACGGCGCCAAGTGGAAACATTCGGGCGCTATTAGCAAATAGGTCGATGTGACAGCAGTCATAAAAAGAGCCGGAATGAGCGACACCACAAACAACTTCCGCTCGCGGACCAGATAAACCGTAACAGCCCAAAGCGTAAACACCGAAAGCGTTTGGTTGAACCAGGCAAAGTAGCGCCAAACGACGTCGAAACCGGATTTATCCGACGTCGACCAGAGTATCAACAAAATGGTTACGGCAAAGATAGGCACGGTCAGCACAAGACGCTTAACGATGGTCTTTTGCGGGAGTTTCAAGAAATCAGCGGCAATCAATCGCGCCGTACGCAGAGCAGTGTCGCCCGTCGAAATCGGGGCGGCGATAACGCCGAGCAGCGCAAGGATACCGCCAATGGTGCCGAGATGTGTTTTTGTGATAGTGTCGACAATCACGGCGGCATTGTTCTCGTCCATACCGTTTTCGCCGAAGAAGCACGTGGCTGCAGCCGCCCAGATAAGCGCAACAATGCCTTCGGTAATCATTGCGCCATAGAATGCCGGACGTGCGTGATATTCGCTTTTAAGACATTTCGCCATCATCGGACTTTGCGTTGCGTGGAAGCCGGAAATAGCGCCACAAGCAATGCTGACAAACATTATCGGGAATATGGGAAATGATTCCGGATTGGGGTGCGTATTGCTTACTCCGTCCCAAATTTCGGGGATAGCCGGATGGCTGATGAGTAACGTCACCAAGATGCCGAGTGCCATAAAGATAAGCGCCGCCGCAAAGAGCGGATAGATGCGACCGATAACCTTGTCGATTGGCAACAGCGTGGCAAGCAGATAGTAGACGAAGATGACGACAATCCAGAAGTTTACGTCGAACGTTTCGGGAGTGAGTTTGGCGAGAAGCCCTGCCGGCCCCGACAGGAAAACAACGCCGACAAGAATCATCAACAGCAGCGAAAACACACGCATAACTTGTTTGGTAGGCATTCCAAGGTATCTGCCGACCGTTTCCGGCAGACTTTCGCCGCCGTTACGAAGCGACAGCATACCTGCCAAATAGTCGTGAACAGCGCCGGCGAATACGGTCCCGAGCACAATCCAAAGAAACGAAGCCATACCGAATTTTGCGCCGAGAATAGCGCCGAAAATCGGTCCGAGTCCGGCGATGTTGAGGAATTGAATCATAAAGATTTTCCAAGTGGGCATTGGAATGTAGTCGATACCATCTCGTTTCACCAGAGCCGGAGTTGTACGATTGTCCGGTCCGAACACTCGTTCAACAAATTTGCCATACACGAAATACATGGCAACCAAGAAACATAGACACAGTATAAATGTAATCATTCAGGGATTAATTTTTAAGGTAAGGACACCGACTCACGAAGAGCCGATGTCCTACACCGATTTGCAACGTAAAATTGTTATTTTTAGCAGGGACGACCTGTAATTTTGGTAACTACCGCTTTTATTTGATTGGCAATATCGTTAGCTTTTTCGATGGTGTCTGCTTCAGAGTAGATTCGAATAATCGGCTCGGTATTGCTCTTGCGAAGATGCACCCAACAGTCGGCAAAGTCGATTTTCACGCCGTCGATATCGGTGATTCGCTCGTCCTTATACTGCTCTTTGACAGCGGCAAGGATGGCGTCGACATCGATGTCGGGCGTAAGTTGAATCTTGTTTTTTGCGATGCTATATTGAGGATATTCTTGCTTGAGTTGGCTAACGGTTTTGCCCTTTTTAGCGAGCAACGTCAAGAAAAGAGCCACGCCGACGAGAGCGTCGCGACCGCAGTGGCTTTCAGGATATATTACACCGCCATTGCCTTCACCGCCGATAACGGCACCGACACGACGCATCTCTGTCACCACGTTAACCTCGCCAACGGCAGAGGCTGAGTATGTGCAACCGTGACGCAAGGTGACGTCGCGAAGAGCACGCGACGACGAAAGGTTCGAAACGGTCGGACCGGGTGTCTGCGACAGAACGTAGTCGGCAACGGCAACGAGAGTGTATTCTTCAACAAACATTTCGCCGTTTTCCATAACAATGGCAAGGCGGTCGACGTCTGGGTCGACAACAAAGCCCACGTCGGCGCATCCGGTTTTCATCAAGTCGGAGATGCCGGTGAGATTCTCGGGAATCGGCTCGGGAGTATGAGCAAAATGCCCGGACGGCTCGCAGTTGAGTTCAATAACCTCTTCAACGCCAAGCGCACGCAGAAGTTTGGGCATCACGATGCCGCCAACCGAGTTAACGGCGTCGATAGCCACGCGGAAGTGTGCAGCCTTAATGGCTTCGCGGTCGACAAGACGCAGCGCCAGCACGCTGTCGATATGTTTGTTTGTATAGGTTTCGTTGACATATTCTTTACCGAGCGAATCGACTTCGGCAAATTCGAACGACTCATCTTCGGCTATTGCAAGCACCTGTTTGCCCTCGGCATCGCTAAGAAATTCGCCATGCTCGTTGAGCAACTTCAAGGCGTTCCATTGCTTTGGATTGTGAGACGCAGTCAAGATGATACCGCCGCAAGCTTTTTCCCATACAACTGCGAGTTCGGTAGTAGGAGTAGTCGCCAAGCCAATGTTGACAACATCGAATCCCATGCCGGTAAGTGTGCCGACAACGATGTCGTTGACCATCTTGCCCGATAGGCGAGCATCGCGTCCTACGACTATAGTATTGCTCGTTTTTGTAGTCGACTTACGGATAAATGTTGCGTAAGCCGCTGTAAATTTTACTATGTCGAGGGGATTAAGGCCTTCGCCTGCTTTCCCGCCGATAGTACCACGAATACCGGAAATAGATTTAATAAGAGACATTGTGTTTATGGTTATTATGTTAAACTTTTGGCTTATAATACTTTATATGATAGAGATAAGGAACTACGTACGACATTTCGTCGTAGAATCCGTATTGACTCTTTACGAGCAAATTCACTTCGCAATCGATTCCCAAATAAGCCAGCGGCATTTGGATTCCGTAGCCGTACTGTATTGACGACTGAAGGCTGTAGTTGTTGTAACGGAAACTGTTGTACGACACATCGTCGTAGTTGCCCGTAGGAGTCTCGTCGAGCCCTTGTGCATAGTTGAGTATGCTGATACGGCCGTAGCGGAAGTATATGCTTTGGTTGTCTTCGGCGCGGTTGTTTATGCGGTCGCCGGGGTTGATTACTTGCATATACACGTTTCCTTCTTTATCAAGACGGTAGTACGGCGCATCTTCGCCGCATTCAAAGACGGTGTCGGCGGGGATGGTCAGAACTACTCGTTGATTGGCAAGAAACGAGTTAACGGCTTTTTCTTCGTCTTCAAGATATTCGTTGTAGCTCTTCGAATCGTTACACGATGTTATTACGGCAGCCAGGGCTGCGAGAGCAATGAATAGTTTCAGTTTCATTTATTGTAATTTGCTTAAATCGTTTAAGAGTTGATGATATGTAGCAATAGCCTCTTCCATAGAGCCGCGGAATTCGCCACCGGCAGCGTTTAGATGACCTCCGCCGTTGAAGTAGCGCGAGCAGAACGTGTTGACGGCAAAATTGCCTTCGGAGCGCATCGACACTTTGACGTAGCCGTTTTCTTGGCGGAAGAACGTCGACCAAACGACCTCGGGAATTGCCAAAGGCATATTTGCGAGCGTTTCGGTGTCGCCACTTTGGTAGTTGAATCGGTCGAGGTCGTCGCGCGTGAGCACGATGAACGAAGCCTTATGCTCCGGATAGAGCTCCATCTTTTCGGCAATGGCATAGCCGATGAGGCGCATTCGCGACTCGCTGCTTGTGTTGCAAGCGAGTTTGTAGATTCGGTCTTTATTGACGCCGCGGCGCACAAGTTCGGCTACCATCAGATAGATGTCGGGATGATTGGAATTGTAGGAGAAGTTGCCGGTGTCGGTCATCATTCCGGTGTAGAGACATTCGGCTATGGGGGTGTCGACCAAGTCCATATATCCGAGTTGGTCGAAGACGCGATAGACCAATTCGCAAGTCGACGTCTGCTCCGGCTGAGAGATTACCAAGTCGGCAAAATCTTCGGGATGCAAATGGTGGTCGATGAGCACCTTGCGAGCATTCGATTGGCGGATGAACGGCGCCATTTGCGCTACGCGTTTGAGCCCGTTATAGTCCAAACAGAGAATCAAGTCGGCAGAGCTTATCAGTCGCTCTGCTTTAATCGGATTGCGTGTATATGCCGTCATTTCGTTGAATCCCGGCACAAATGCCAAGTCGTACGGAGCCTGGTCGGGCGTTATCACGGCTGTCTGCTTACCCATCGAACGCAGCAATAGCCCGAACGCATTGGTTGAGCCTACGGCGTCGCCGTCGGGCGACATATGGCATGTTAATACTACCGACTTCGATTCCTCAAGAATCGACTTCAATTCCTTCAATTTGTTACTATCCAATACCTGCTCAAGCATCTCCATTTGTTTTTATCTGCAAATGTAACGATTTTTATCCGATTCCAAGCAATCTTATGACAAACGTCTTACAAAAAAAGGTTTAATATATTTTATAAAGTTTAAATTTTCAATGGCTGTAAAAAATCGAATAAAAAAACAGACTGCAACGCAGTTTACACCGAGTCGCAGTCTGCCATATCTGCTATAGATAATAAATTATCCTACATATTCATACCGCCGTCAACTTGGATAACTTGACCGGTGACATACGAAGAAAGGTCGGAAGCGAGGAATGTTGCGATGTTTGCAACGTCTTCGGGAGTACCGCCGCGGCGCAAAGGAATCTTTTGGCACCATTCTTTCTTGATGTCTTCCGACAACGAATCGGTCATAGCAGTAATGATGAAGCCCGGAGCGATAGCGTTAGCACGCACGCCGCGAGAGCCGATTTCTTGAGCAATCGACTTTGCAAGGCCAATCATACCGGCTTTCGATGCCGAGTAGTTGCATTGTCCGGCATTACCGTGAACGCCGACAACCGATGCCATATTGATAATACTACCCGAGCGTTGACGCATCATAACGGGAACGATGGCATGCACGAAGTTGAACGCCGATTTGAGGTTAACAGCGATTACGGCATCCCATTGAGCCTCTGTCATACGCATCATCAAGCCGTCTTTTGTAATGCCGGCATTGTTGACGAGCACATCGATGTGTCCGAAGTCTTTGAGCACGTCGGCAACAACTTGATGGCAAGCTTCAAAGTCGGCAGCATTAGATGCATAGCCTTTTGCTTTAACGCCAAGAGCTGCTATTTCGGCTTCAGTTTGTTTGCCGTTTTCGTCGATAACGAGGTCGGTGAAGGCGATGTCGCAGCCTTCCGACGCAAATTTAAGTGCGATAGCCTTACCGATACCGCGAGCGGCGCCGGTGATGAGGGCTACCTTTCCTTCTAATAATTTCATACTTTACTGAATTATAAATTGATTATATTTCTACCAAGAAAGCGCCAACGGAGTATCCGCCGCCGAACACCGAAAGCCCGACGTGTTGACCTTTCCGGAATTTATCTACATTTTGCGAAAAGACGAGTGCAGAACTTGCCGAACCGGTGTTGCCAAGTTCTTCAATGTTGTTCAAGAACTTGTCGTCGCCCATACCGAGTGTGTTAGCAACATTTGCCACGATGCGCATATTGGCTTGATGGCAGATGATGTAGTCGAGGTCGGCAACTTCCATACCGTTTGCATGGGTTACTTGCTCGAGGCCGTTGATGATGTTCTTGCAAGCGTGCATAAACACGTCTTTGCCGAAAGGCATGGCGATTCCGTCTTCGTGAGGGCGCAAACGCACACCTTCAGGACCTTTGCCGATGTGACCCAATCCATGAGTATAAACGGTTTTGACGGTCATGTCGGTGTCTGCCACTCGTTCTGCAGACAAGAAGAAAGCCACAGCAGCATCGCCCCAGAGGTGTCCGCACACGCGGTCGGTCTCGTTGGCGTAATACGTGTTGTGTTCGGAACAAACAAGGAGGGCTTTCGTTGCTTTTCCCATAGCAAAATAGCCTTCGACAATTTCCAACCCGTTGACAAACGAACTGCAAGCCGCCGAAGCATAAACGGCGCGTGCTTTCTCCATGCCGAATTCGCGTTGAGCGATGTGGGCAAGAGTAGCCACGGTGTCGTATGGCGAATACGATGCCGACACAATCAAATCGACGTCAGTAACGTCGTATGGCAAGTGCTCTATCGCCGCACGAATAGCGGCAAGCCCCATTGTGTTATGTCCTTCGCCTTCGCCGGCTTTACTACGTGTCCGTATGCCTGTGCGCTGCAGAATCCATTCACTTGTCAGTCCGTTTAGCTCTAAAAATTTTTCATTTGGTACTCGTTCTTCGGGAACGTAGTGTCCTGTAGCGTTGATGTACATATTATTGTTTTATTCCGTATAATATAAAATCGTATAAATAATCTCTCAACTTATTTTTCTCTATACCCAATTCTTGAAAGTTGTCGCGTATATACGGCACGTCAAGTCCTTGAAGGCATAGCAACATCACCATAGCCGTTTTGTCGACGTGCTTGATGCGAAACATACCCTGGTCGACGCCCTCCTGCAAGATTGTCTCCAGGATGCGTATCTCTTTGGGTGACGTCGCCTTGCGCGCTCGCTCTACCTTACGCACGTCGCGGAAGAAACCTGCCCGCAACGAACCATTGCGATACACCAAGTCTTTCATCGCTTCAAACCGTTGGAAGATGAATTCCATCAGTTTCTGGTCGGGCGTTATCGACAGACTGACTATTTCCGAAAGTTTCTTTATCACTTTGTCGCTCTCGCTCTCGATTACGGCATTGTAGATGTCTTTCTTATTCTTGAAATATGTATAGATTGTCCGCCGACCTTTCTCCGCCGCTTGCGCTATGTCGTTCATCGTCGTATTCTCTATACCCTTGTGGGCAAAGAGCTGACGTGCTATGTCGATGAGTTTGTCTCGGGTCTTTGACATTTTCACTTATTTGCACAAATTTTGTTTCAGTGTGCGAATTTACACACTTTCTTTAACACAGGCAACATTTTTGCCCTCTTTTATTCTATTTTGTTGTTTTTTTGAGCAAACCGAAAAAAATTTTATAATAAAAATTTATGCTGTACAACACTGTTATATAGCACATTAGGTGTACAGCAGCACTTTTGACAAGATTTTTTTGCCCAAAAAATTTTGTTTATATCGATTTTGTGCTTACCTTTGCAGTCGAAATCACAACGCGGGATGGAGCAGAGGTAGCTCGCCAGGCTCATAACCTGGAGGTCGTAGGTTCGAATCCTGCTCCCGCTACCAAGAACGATGCGTTTCTCAATTAGAGAAGCGCATTTATTTTTTATTTATTATTTTGGACGCCAACCTCTTGTTGGAATCACACAGAGTGTGTAAATTTGGGGTCAAAATATCAACTGTACACCTCAATCAAAATGAACCTCACCCACCGAATAATGCCGTCAGCAGCGTTACAACCATATGTGGCGTACTATTGGTTTTTCAAGACTGACCATTCTTCAGTGGCAATGAACATACTTCCGACATGGCATTCCAAGTGGATGTTCTACCGCGGGAAATCGATGATAGTCGACGGCGTCGGCGGCGGACATGAAACGGGGAGAGTGTGCGGGCTATACCTTAACAGTATTTCGGTGAGTGTCGACGATAGCACCGACTCGTTTTTCGTTGTTTTCAAACCATATGCTATGCGCCTGATTCTCGGCATTCCGACCGACGAATTGTTTACGCGCAATCTTGAATTGTCGGAACTTGGAATCACGGAACTTGACGACTTGAAATGGCGAGTACTTGAGGCACGGACCAACGAAGAAGCCGTTGCCCTGGTTGAAGAATTCCTCTTGCGACGACTTGCGGCGGTCAACGATTTTTCGAACATTCGACGCATCGGCGCCGTTTGCCACGCCATCGAGAGCAGTCCGGACACAAATGTCGGCTCGCTAAGCGATGTGGCTTGCCTATGCCAGAGACAATTTCGCCGCATTTTTACCGACTATGTCGGCGCTTCGCCCAAACAAATCTTGCGTATGCGACGCTTCCTGCTTGCCGCGAAAGAACTTCAAAACACCACGGAAACTACCCACGTTTCGGAAATCTCCGCACGATTGGGCTACACCGACCATTCGCATTTCTACCATGAATTTCACCAAATAACCGGCATGTCGCCTACCGAATATGTCTCGCACATCAGCCAACTCCGCCGCTGCGAGCTTATCAAAGGCTACAATACCTACCACGGCGAATAACTGATTTGTCCGTTTTTTACACCTCCATCGGTTGCCAAAATCATACCTTTGCCGAAAATTTCAAACAGGCAATGAGAATATTCACAATTACGACGCTGGTATTAGCGGCTTTTTCAGCATACGGACAAGCTATGCCAACCGAGCCCGACACATTGGGCATCGACACAATGAACATACAAGAAATACAAGAAATAGTAGTCACCGGACGCTTGCCCTACACTCGTATGAAAAGCGGCGCATTGGTAACCAAGATAGCCGGGTCGCCTCTCGAGAAGTCGGGGACGGCGCTCGACGCACTGCGCAAAGTGCCGGGCATAATCAGAAAGGGTGACGACTTGGAAGTGATTGGTCGCGGAAAGCCGATTTACTACATAAACGGCAGAAAAGTGTACGACAACGACGAACTCAAGCGCCTGCTCAGCGACGAAATCGAAAGCATCGAGGTGATAACCAATCCGGGAGCAGCCTATGATGCAACAGTCACTTCGGTGGTAAAAATCAAGACAGCCAAACGCCAAGGCGACGGCTTCAGTTTCAACATGTTCGGCAAGTCGGAGCAAAGTCTGCGTACGGGCAAAAACGACCCCGAAGGGCAAATCAGCGTAAACTACCGACACAAGAATGTCGACGTATTCGCTTCTGCCAAAGAATGGGTCTACCGCGTAAACCAATGGAGCGACATGCAGCAAATCACATCCGACTCAAAAACAGCAACCGAGCTATATCGCTACGATGGCAACATAGTGCACCACTGGCGCGGTGTGGGCACACACATCACAGGCGGCATAAACTGGCAAATCAACGACCGACACTCTATCGGCGCCAAGGTCGACTACGCCGTCACGACCAACGTCGATACTCGCGACGTGCTGCAAATGTCGAAGTTCGACAAAGGCTCGCTCACCGAAACTATCGACAGTTATACTCGCAAATGGGGCGACAACCCGAACAACAAACTCGTCAACGCATACTATAACGGCACGGTCGGCAAGTTGAACATTGACCTAAACGTCGATATGTTCTTCTCGCACGACAACGAGAACCAATCGACCGACGAAGAAGATGCCGTAGAAACTCGCAACATCGTAACCATAACCGATGCCAAGAGCAAGATGATTGCCGCAAAACTCGTGCTATCGTACCCGATTTGGAAAGGAAGTTTGCAAGTAGGTACCGAAGAATCGTTTGTCAACCGCCACAACCGTAGCGACATCACCGGCACCACCCTACCCTCACAACGCTCAAAAACCGACGACCGCACTTGCGCCGGATTCATCCAATACAACGTGTCGCTCGACAATCGCACATCCTTCGGCGCCGGACTCCGCTACGAGCACGCCTACTTCGACTACTCCGACGCACTTAATCACGAGGAAGACCTCAACCGCAAGTACGACAACCTGTTTCCGTCGGCTTCGGTGGCTACTCGCTTTGGACGCGTACGCCTCAGCTTAGACTACAGCAGCAAAACGCAACGCCCGTCGTTCTGGCAACTCAACAGCCCGGTGAACTACCACAACCGCTACGTCGTGCAACAAGGCAATCCCAAGCTGAAGCCGTCGCAAGAGCACACCGTGTCGCTCACCGGCAACTACAGTTTTCTGACTGCCGGAGTCAACTATACGCAATATAAAGACTTGGTGTGCAACTGGAGCGAACCCATCGGCAACGACGGTATGATTCTCGTCAGCTACAAAAACATCGACCGCCCGCAACGTCAAGTCGGCTTGTTTGTAGTGGCTAACAAAACTTTCGGCTGGTTTGTTCCGTCGTGGACTTTTGCATACAACCGTCAATGGCTCACGCTCGACTTCGACAACGGCAGCCGCTCGTTCAACAAACCGATGTGGGTGTTCAACGCCTTCAACGCAGCACGCCTGAAACGCGGTTGGCAACTCGAGCTCAACAGCGAATTCCACAGCCGCAGCAATTACAGCAACGTAGAACTCACCAACAACTATTGGGCACTCGAAACAGCAGTGCAAAAGACGATGCTTCCCAACAACGCGCTCACCATACGACTTGCTTGGCAAGACATGTTGCGCCGCGGCAACAACGACGTGTTTGTCGACTACGGCAGCTACATAATCCGCCAAACCAATACGATGGACTTCAACCGCGTAATTCTCACCGTGCGCTACTCGTTCAATGCCGCTCGCAGCAAGTATAAAGGCACAGGCGCCGGCAAAGACGCCATCAGCCGCATCGGCTCAACAGCAAAATAGCAAACTCATCAGTAACAACACATATTTAACTAATTCAATCGCAATCACGGGGGGCGTTGTGACAACGCCTCTTTCTTTTTGCCGTTTTCGCTTTGGTTTTCGCCGATTTTTTGTACCTTTACATTTTGAAATGGCAAAAATAATAAAAACGAATGTTGCACGACTGCTCGACAAGGCGAAAATAGCCTACGAGTTAGTGCCCTACGAGGTTGACGAGAACGACTTGTCTGCCCAACACATTGCCGCCCAACTCGGCGAAGACATCAACCGCGTGTTTAAAACGCTGGTGCTCCACGGCGATAAGGTGAAGCACATTGTTTGTGTTGTTCCGGGTTGTCGCGAAGTAGACCTGAAAAAGGCGGCT
The DNA here is from genome assembly GCA_004555955.1 of Bacteroidales bacterium. Lineage (GTDB taxonomy): Bacteria > Bacteroidota > Bacteroidia > Bacteroidales > Muribaculaceae > Limisoma. The sequence goes on from SFJG01000003.1 coordinate 55,055, forward strand.
CGCGCTTCCGGCAACAAAAAAGTGGAAATGCTTCTGATGAAAGACCTGTTGCCGACAACCGGCTACATCCGCGGCGGCTGCTGCCCGATTGGCATGAAAAAGCCATTCCCTACATATTTCCACGAAACGTGTATGGACTACGACTTTATCTACGTCAGCGCAGGCGTGCGTGGCTTACAGCTCAAGATTTCGCCGACCGACATCGTCGACTACATTCACGCAACAACGGCAGACATTGCCACAGAACTATAAAAAGATGAACGAATTTGGCATAATTTATAGACTGACCTCATTTGGAGAGTCGCACGGAGCAGCCGTTGGCGGAGTGGTCGACGGCATGCCGGCAGGTATTACCATCGACGTCGACGAGGTGCAACGACAACTCAACCGTCGTCGCCCCGGGCAGTCGGCTATCGTTACACAACGCAACGAAAAAGACCGCGTACGCTTTCTGTCGGGCATCTTCGAAGGTGTTACAACAGGCACTCCAATAGGTTTCGTAGTCGAAAACGAAGACCATCATTCGAACGACTATAGCAACATCCGCGACGTGTTTCGTCCGTCGCACGCCGACTACACCTACACCTCGAAATACGGCATTCGCGACTACCGCGGTGGCGGACGCTCTTCTGCACGCGAAACGATTGCGCGCGTTGTTGCCGGCGCTCTTGCCATGCAAGCGCTCGGTCAAATCGGCATTACGGTGACCGCCTACACCTCGCAAGTAGGCAACATTGCGCTCGACAACGACTATCGACACTACGATTTGTCGACCATCGAGAGCAACGATGTGCGCTGCCCCGATGCTGATGCGGCAGCTCGTATGCACGAGCTCATCAGGCAAGTACAAGCCGACGGCGACACCATTGGCGGAACAGTCACTTGCGTGGTCAAAGGCGTGCCTGTGGGGCTTGGCGAGCCGGTATTCGACAAGCTGCATGCACGGCTGGCTTATGCCATGATGAGCATCAACGCAGCCAAGGGGTTCGACTACGGTATGGGCTTCGACGGCGTTGGCAATCGCGGTAGCCAAATGAACGACGCTTTCATCTGCACTGACGGACACATTTCGACAACGACAAACCGCTCCGGAGGCATCCAAGGCGGAATATCCAATGGCGAAGACATCTACTTCCGCGTGGCTTTCAAGCCGGTGGCAACGTTGCTACGCGACGTCGAAACCATCGACAAAGACGGACGTGCTACCACCCTTCACGCTCGCGGACGTCACGACCCGTGCGTGCTGCCTCGCGCCGTACCCATCGTTGAAGCCATGGCGGCTATGACAATTTTCGACATGTATCTTCTCAACCGCACCGCGCGATTGTAGGACTATGGCTTGCTACACCGACTTTGCGTCTTTCTTGAGTCGACATTTCTCCGAAAAGGTCCAAAAAATTTCGATAAATGCCGGATTCACGTGCCCGAATCGCGACGGTACGAAAGGCGTTGGCGGTTGCACCTATTGCAACAACCAAACATTCAGCCCGGGATACTGTCGGCCACAGAAATCGGTTGCTGAACAACTCGAAGAGGGCAAACACTTTTTTGCGCATAAGTATCCACACATGCGCTACATAGCCTATTTTCAAGCATATACAAACACCTACGGCACGTTGCGACAACTCGAATCGCTCTACGCTGAAGCGCTGGCTGTCGATGGCGTTGTCGGACTCATCATCGGCACACGCCCCGACTGCGTCGACGACCAACTGCTCGACTACCTTAAAGGACTCGCTCGGCAGCGATTTGTGATGGTGGAATACGGCGCTGAGACGTCGCACAACCGCACACTTGCCCTTGTCAATCGCGGTCACACTTGGGAGCAAACCGTCGACGCCGTCAGCCGCACCGCCGAGCGTGGCATCCCTTGCGGTCTGCACCTCATCTTAGGGCTTCCCGGCGAATCGCGACAAGACATTCTCACCACCGTCGAGCGCGCATCGGCATTGCCTGTCGACACACTCAAAATGCACCAACTGCAGATTGTCCGCGGCACGAAATTGGCTCGGCAAGTGGCAGATGGTGAAATTGACTATAACGAATTGACCGTCGACGAATACATCGACCTTTGCTGTGAAGTTGTGGAGCACTGCCGCGAAGGTGTATGCATTGAGCGTTTCGTTTCGCAGTCGCCCGCCGAACTTTTGCTGTCGCCTCGATGGGGCTTGAAAAATTATGAATTTACCAACTTACTGAATCGCGAACTCACCCGCCGTGGCATCCGCCAAGGCTCGAAATATCGGGAACAGGAAACCTGAAATCGGAAACCGGGAATCGGAAATCGGAAATCACATCCAATAACCTCTAACCTATAACCACGCCGCAGGCGTTTTATCCTCTCGCCTCATTTTCCTTTGCCTCTTGCAATTTGCGCTGCTTATCGATTCGACGGCGCGCTTTAACCTTGTTTTCGTCGAAACCTTCACCATAGACAGTATTGACGTTACTCTGCGACATAAAGGCGTGCGGGTCGAGTTCCTTGATTAGTCGATAGATGTCGAGAGCTTCCGATTTGCGGCAAAAAATAATGAGCATCTTCACCTCTTGTCGCGTGTACCAGCCCGTGCCATCGACAATCGTACAACCGCGATGCAACTCATGGTTGACCGCAGTCGCTATCTCGTCCCAGCGCTTGGAAAAGATTGTAAATTGCACGGCTTGGCGCGTATTGTTGACCACCTGGTCTGCCATATACGACAGAAACACAAGCACGACATAACCGTAAATTACCTTATTAAGGTCGTGATAAATGATAAACGACGACGAGATGATAATAAGGTCGACGTAGAGAATCATTCGTCCTACCGACACTTGATGATATTTCGACACCATAGCGGCAACGATGTCGGTACCGCCGGTGCTGCCATTGTGCGTAAAGGCTATACCTACGCCCGTACCACACAGCACGGCGCCTATAATACAGTCGAGAAACGTCTCCGGCAACGCCACAGGATAGGCCTCGAAGAATGGTTGTGCTATACCTATAAACAAACTGAGAAACGTAGCGCCGAATATCGTTTTCAGCACGAATTGCGCTCCGACGACTTTAAAAGCAATCGCCAACAGCGTTATATTGAGTGCATAGAACGGTATCCATACCGGTATCTGTGTTTGAAAATAGATAAGTGATGCAAGACCTGCCATTCCGCCTATCACAACTCCTTTGGGTAGCACGAAACCGCAAAAGCCTATAGCATAGAGCACTAAACCAATCATTATCATTACGCAGTCTTTCAGATTGCTCAGCACATATTTTTTATTAAATTGCATAGCCTTGGATTTTGACGCAAATATACTAATTTTACGTCGGTAGACGAATCTATAATCGAAAAAATTTCAATAAAAATCAGCAATGGCCTACGAGCAAGCTTTATTTGCCAGAAACACCAGCGCAAGAGCGACCATCAAAGAAATCACGAGAGCCATCTCTAAGTCGGGCATTCCCTTTATATCTACAACCTTTCGCGGCTTCTCCTCTACAACGCCATACGCTTCCAACAGTTTAAGTATTGCCCAACGGATAATGCTATAAACAATTACAGGAATGGACAATATATATAGGAGTAAATGAAATATTTGGGCATGGAAAATTATTATAACAATTACTAATGCCACCGATAACCAAAAATACAGCGGAGAACCAATGTCAAAAAATATAAATAACATAGCGTTTACATGTTTACGGGCAGCTTATCGGATTTCTTAAGCTTGCTGTTGTGCATCATAAAGGTATTGCTATAATTGGGCAAAAACTCCATACTGCCGTGTTAGAATTTCTTAAAAATCCACATAAAAAAGCGCATTCACTTTCGTGGACGCGCTTTTGGTTGGTTGTATGCGATTTATGCGATTGCCGACTATCCGTTCATTGTGAGCAGTAATTCTTCGTTCGACTTGGTGCGGAGCATTCGGTCTTTGATAAGTTCCATCGCTTCAATCGACGTATAGTCAGCAATGTGATTACGCAGAATCCACATGCGGTTGATTGTTTCTTGGCTAAGGAGCAAGTCGTCGCGACGTGTGCTCGATGCCACAATGTCGACAGCCGGGAAGATGCGTTTGTTCGACAACTTGCGGTCGAGTTGAAGTTCCATATTGCCTGTGCCTTTAAACTCTTCGAAAATCACCTCATCCATCTTGGAGCCGGTTTCAGTAAGAGCCGTTGCGATGATGGTGAGCGAGCCACCGTTCTCGATATTACGAGCTGCTCCGAAGAAGCGTTTGGGCTTTTGCAAAGCGTTGGCATCGACACCACCGGTGAGGATTTTTCCCGAGGCGGGAGCTACCGTATTATAAGCGCGAGCAAGGCGGGTAATAGAGTCGAGCAGAATCACTACGTCGTGACCGCATTCTACCATACGTTTTGCCTTTTCGAGCACCAATCCGGCAATCTTGACGTGGCGTTCGGCAGGCTCATCAAAGGTAGAGGCAATAACCTCGGCGTTGACGTTACGCGCCATGTCGGTAACTTCTTCCGGGCGCTCGTCGATGAGCAAGATGAGAAGATATGTGTTGGGATGATTTTCGGCAATTGCGTTGGCTATATCTTTGAGCAACATGGTTTTACCGGTTTTCGGCGGCGCTACGATAAGTCCGCGCTGACCTTTGCCGATGGGCGAGAACATATCGACTACGCGTGTCGAGAGATTGCAGGTTGTTGCGCCTCCCGTGAGGTCAAATTTTTCGTCGGGGAAGAGCGGCACGAGATGCTCGAAGGCTACGCGGTCGCGCACGAATTCGGGCGTGCGGCCGTTGATTGACTCAACATTGCAAAGCGGGAAAAATTTTTCGCCTTCTTTGGGCGGACGAATAGGACCTTCGACGACGTCGCCGGTTTTGAGTCCGTTTTGCTTGATTTGTGCTTGAGAAACGTAGATATCGTCGGGCGACGAAAGGTAGTTATAGTCGGACGAGCGCAAGAATCCGTAACCGTCGGGCATTATTTCGAGCACGCCCGAGCCTTTCACGATGCCTTCAAAGTCGTATATCGGTTGCTGTGGTTGTTGTTGAGCCTGTTGCTGTGCTTGTTGCTGCGCTTGACGGCGTTGCTGTTTACGCTGCTGTTTAGTCTGTTTTTGGCGAACGGGTTGTTGCTCTTGAGCGGGTTGTTCGGGCTGTTGTGCTTGTGCTTGCGCTTGTGCATCGGCATCGGCTTGCTGTTGTTGCTGCGAGCGCGGCACGAACTTTCGCCCGGTGTTGAAAAACAAGCTGAACGACTCGTCGCTACGCTTTTGCGGTTCCGGCTTGGCTACTTGCTGCTCGGCGGGTTCTGAAGGCAGGCTTTCAACGATGTCGGCGGATTTCTCCGGTTGCGCCGCTTCTGCCGTTTCTGCCGCTTCTGCCGTTTCTGCCACAGGTTGCTCAGGCTCAACAGTCTTGGCTACTTCTGTGGAGTTATTTTCCTGAACTGCAGCAACTTCGACATTTTCTACGTTCTCTGCTTCCGGCTTATCGGCATCCTGCGGGGCGGCTTCGACGTTTTTCACAGCCTTTTTGCGACCACGCTTAGCCGGTGCCGGTTTTTCGGCAGCCCGAGGCTCTACGGCTTCTACCGCTTCTACCGCTTCGGCAACTGCAACCTCCGGCTGCGCAGGCTCGGCTGCCTGTGCTTCGGCTTTCTTTCGACGGGTAGTTTTTGACTTCGACTTATTATCTTTTTTCGGTTCTTCGGCGCCGTCCGGCATGTCGGCTGCGCGTTTACGCTTTTCGCTGCGCATCTTGACAGCCTTTTCTTTCGTCTGGTCTGCCTCAAAGTCGATTATTCCATATATAAGATTATCTTTATCAAGCTTATCGATGCTGGTACTATCGATTTTCTTTATACCTAAGGACTTGGCTATTTCCTGCAACTGCGGAAGTTCCATTTCCTTCAATTCTAACAATTTGTACATGTAAATTCTTTAATTTATAGATTCATAATCCACGCATGGATTACTACAAAAAGAGTTCGTGATAATTGGGGAATGAGTTGTAAAATTCGGAGCGCTTGCCTGGCGCTTTTGCACTGCAAAGTTAATACAATTTTTTGAATAACAATATCGATAGGCCAAAAAAATATCTTTGTACAAAATTTTTCAATCTACCTCAATAAGCGAAGACTATGATTAATAAAAAGATACCCCAAACCAAATGTTCGAGGATTAACATTTGTTTTAAAACAGTCACAAAATATTGTTTGTTTTATCCTACATTTTATATTAACTTTGCCCTCAACAAAAACGAACAAAAAACTCAAAAAATCTCATAACTATGGCAAAACAATTAACCGACAGCAATCTTGAAGAAGTATTGGCATCAGGCAGACCGGTAGTAATCGATTTTTGGGCGGAATGGTGCGGCCCCTGCAGATCCATATCGCCAATCGTTGATGAATTGGCAACGGAATACGAAGGCGTTGTCGACATCTACAAATGCGACGTCGACGAAAACTCTGACGTCTGCGGAAGTTTTGGAATTCGCAACATCCCTACTCTTATCTTCATTAAAGACGGCAAGCCCGTTGACCGCCATGTCGGCACTGCTACTAAAGCACAACTTGCCGCAAAAATCGATGCATTGAAATAATAGTACACATCAACCGCTAATGGCAATAGTGTCCAACCGTCGGCAAGACAGTTAACCGCTATTGCCTTTTTTTCGTTTAAAAACCGAGCCGTATAAGTATGGAAATTATCGCAATAATATGTTTGGTTGTCGTTGTGGGCACAATTGTCGTGATACTGCAACTGAGCCGGAAATTGGCAGACACCAAGTCGAAACTCTTCGCCTCAGAGGCTTCGCTTACTGCCGAGCAAAGCCGAAGCCGCGAACTCGCCGAAAACGTGACAAAGCGCGAGGAAAACATCGCCAAACTCACCGAACGCATTGAAAGCCTCAAAGAAGAAAACGTCAACCTTTCGCTCGACAATGCCAAACTAACGGAGAAAATGCAGTCGTTCGACCGATTCCGCCAACAGATGGAGCAAGAAACCGAAAACCGATTCAAAGTGCTCGCTCAGCAGATTCTCGACGCCAACTCGAAATCGTTCGTCAAAAGCAACGGCGAAAGCATGACGGCTCTGTTGGCTCCGTTGCGCGAAAACATCAACAATTTCCAGAAAATGCTTCTCCAAACCCACGTTTCGCAGTCGAAAAACTTCGGCGAACTGGAAGCTTCCATCCAAGCATTGCGCCAATCCAATACGTCAATCGGCAAAGAAGCTCGCGAACTGACGGAAGCGCTCCGCGGCAACTCGAAGGTGCAAGGCGACTGGGGCGAAATGGTGCTCGAATCGATTCTTGACAAATCCGGCTTGATTCGCGACGAGAACTACTTCGTGCAAATGACGCGCAACCCCGACGGTACAATCATCGAAGGCGAAAACAACCAACGCCTCCGCCCCGACGTCGTCGTTGTGCTCCCCGACGACAAATACATCGTCATCGACTCGAAGGTGTCGCTTACTGCCTACACCGACTATATCAACGCCGACACCGAGGAAAGCCGCGCCGACGCTGCCGCTCGACACGTCACTTCGGTGCGCAACCACTTAAAAGAACTCAAAGGAAAAAACTATCAAGACTACGTCGGAATTCGCCCCGGTAAAGGCAATCAAATCGACTTTCAACTGATGTTTATCCCCAACGAACACGCATACTTGACCGCACTCAGCCTCGACAAAAAGCTCTGGCAAGACGCTTACGACCAACGAATCGTAATCATCAGTCCCGCTCACGTCATCTCGACATTGCGACTCGTCGCTCAACTGTGGCGCCGCGAACGTCAAGACCGAAATGCGATGAAAATCGCCGAAGAGAGCGGCAAACTATACGACAAATTTGTCGGATTCGTCGACGATATGCAACGCCTCCAAAGTGCGCTTAACACAGCACAACGCTCGTTCGACGACGCCAAGAAAAAACTCAACGAAGGCAGAGGCAATATGTTCTCCAAGTTCGAAGAACTGAAAACGCTCGGTGCGCGTGCAAATAAACAACTACCGACGGCAAACGATTGATATCATTTGCTTATTAGCAGGATTTTCTGTAACTTCGCACATTATTTGAATTATGCTTAAGAAGTTTATCACCACAATCCTAATAGCGCTGACGTCAGTTGCATCATCGTTCGGGCAGAACGATGAATTCCCCGACTCGTGCAGCGTCAGCCTGATAACCTGCTATCCCGGCCCTGTCGTGTTCGAACTCTATGGACACACAGCCCTACGCGTGCGCAATGCCGACTACGACCTTGCTTACAATTTCGGCATGTTTTCGTTCTCCAAGCCAAACTTTATCTACAGCTTTGTCAAAGGCGAAACCGACTATATGCTCGGCTACACCGATTTCGAAGGCGACCGCTATCACAACTTCATTGAAGAATTTCGCCACCGCGGCTCTCGCATCGTTGAGCAAGAACTCAACCTCTCGCGCCAACAAGCCGTCGACCTGTGGAAAAAGCTTTGCGTACTCAGCCTGCCCGAAAACAGAGAGTATCGCTACAACTATGTCTACGACAACTGTGCGACCCGTCCGCGCGACATGATAGAAGCCGCCGTCGGTGGCATCACCTATCCAACACCCGCCGACACAACGATGACTTTCCGCGACATTATGCGCTCCTACAGCCCGAACTACCCCTGGTATCAGTTCGGCATCGACTTAGTGCTCGGTCCAGGCATCGACTTCCCCGTTGACGTCCGCGAACGTCAATTCGCACCAATTCTGCTGATGGAAGAAATGGCAGGCGCAACCTATACCGACAGCATCGGCAATCAGGTGCCCGTGGTCAAACGCACAAACATAATCAACGAAGGCACTTCCGACGTGCTGCTTCCGCCCACTCCGTGGTGGGCTTCGCCAACGACCGTTGCCATTGTGGCTTTGGCTATCGTATTGCTGATGACTTGGCTCGACATTCGCCGACGCAAAGTGTCACGATGGTTCGACTCAGTGTGGTTTCTCATACAAGGGATAGTCGGTTGCTTGATTGCATTCCTCGTGTTCTTTTCCGAACACGAAGCCACTTCGCCCAACTTCCTGATTGCCTGGCTGAATCCGCTTTGCTTACTTCCGGTAATACTTATTTGGATAAAACGCGCCGAAAAGTGGCTATTTATCTATCATTTTATTAACTTTGCAGTCGTTTTTGGAATGACAGCATTTTGGTGGGCTTTGCCCCAAGTTGCCAACCCGGCAATATTCCCGCTCATCGGGGCTACGCTGCTACGTTCCGCAAACTACTTATACATCAACCGAAAATGCAACGCGCGCAAAAGGTAAATAGAATATTAACGACATTGGCATGCACAGTCGTGGCGATTACCGCACTATCGCAAACGACAGGCAGACCCACGCTCGTTGTCGGGATAACCATCGACCAACTGCGTAGCGACTACATCGAACTGCTACGCTCCCATTTCGGGCAAGGCGGCTTCAACCGACTGCTCCGCGACGGCGTGTGCATCAGCAATACCACGTTCGACTTGGCTACGCCCGGACGGGCTGCCGCCACGGCGCTCATCTATACCGGCGCTTATCCAAACGTCAACGGCATCAGCCGCCCCGCTGTCTACGACGTTGAGTCGAAAACGTCGTCGCCTATCATCACCGACCGCAACTTCATCGGCAACAACACCGACGAAACATATTCGCCGGTAGCTATCAAAGTGTCGACTCTCAGCGACGAAGTCCGCATCGACAACAACGGAATCGGACAAGTCTACGCCATTGCTCCCAATGCCGACCAGGCTATCATTATGGCAGGCCATGCCGCTAACGGTGCATTCTGGATTAACGACGAATCAGGCAAATGGGCTTCGTCGACGTTCTACAAAGACTTCCCGTCGGTAGTTGCCGCTCGCAATTTCGGCAACGCTCTAACCACACGAATCGACACTATGAAGTGGACGCCGGCGATGTCGGTCAACGACTACCCCGACGTGCCGCTACACCGCTCTCTGACGCCGTTTAAATACACCTTCACCGGTCCCGACCGCGTCCGACGATTCAAAGAATCGGCATCGGTCAACAGCGAAATAACCGACGTGGCAATCAGTTGCATCAACGACCTTCGCTTAGGCAACCGCGCCACCGTCGACATGATAAACATTGCCTATACAGCAGCGCCCTATCCCTACTCGGAAGACGCCGACCGTAGAATCGAAACCGAAGACAAATACATCCGACTCGACCGCGAACTTTCACAGCTTTTTGCCGCAATCGACAAAGCCGTAGGTCGAAACGCTATAATCTTCGTTACTTCGACAGGCTACTTCGACAACACGTTTGCTACCGAGCCTCGTTTCCGTCTTCCCGGCGGCGAATTCTCGTCGAAAAAGGCGGTTTCGCTGCTCAACATGTATCTGATGGCTATCTACGGCAACGGTAATTGGGTTGCCGGATACAGCGACGAGCAAATATTTCTAAATGATAAACTTGCAAAAGACCGCAACGTCGACATCGTTGAACTGCGCACTCGCTCAGGCGAGTTTCTCCGCAGAATGTCGGGCGTTAGCGAAGCGTATACAATCGACGAAATCATCAACAACCCCGTAACCGAGCAACTCCGACAATACCAAAAGTCGGTCTACGCACCTACGGCAGGCGATATATTCTTGAACATCATCCCCGGCTGGACAATCGTTGACGACTACAACAAAACCGTCACAAAACGACAAGTCAACGTCAACACGTTCAGCACACCGACCTTTATTATGGCGCCTGCAGTTGCACAACAGACCATCACCTACCCCGTCGACGCTGCAGTCATAGCGCCTACAGTTGCCCGTCTGCTCAGAATTCGTTCGCCAAATGCAGCTAAAGCATTGCCAATTGCTCTTCATTAAGAGCATCACAACAAACGAATTCGCTCACTATTGAATAATAAAAACAAACAATATGGAATTTACCAATTTTCTAAAAAAACTATTTGGCAACAAGTCGGACCGCGACCTACGCGAGATACGACCCATCGTTGACCAAATCAACAAAATCTACCCGGAATTGGCTCCGCTGTCGAACGACGAACTCAGAGCGCGCGTTGATGCCATAAAAGCCGACATCGCGGCAAGCAAAGCCGACAAAGAAGCCAAAATTGCCGAAATAAAAGAGGAAATCGAGACCCTCGACTACGACAAGCGAGAACCGCTTTGGGACGAAATCGACAAAATCAAAAAAGACATCCTCGACATCCTCGAACAACAACTCGACAAGCACCTCCCCGAAGTGTTTGCCATCGTCCGCGAAACGGCTCGCCGATTCAAAGAGAACCCCACTCTGGAAGTCACTGCTACGCAATTCGACCGCGAACTCGCAGCTCAAGGCAAAGACTTCATCACCATCGACGGCGACAAAGCAATATGGCAAAACCACTGGATGGCAGGCGGTAACGAGATTACTTGGGATATGGTTCACTACGACGTGCAACTTATCGGCGGTATTGCCCTTCACAAAGGCAAAATCTCGGAAATGGCTACCGGTGAAGGTAAAACCCTCGTGGCTACCCTCCCCGTATTCCTGAACGCACTGACCGGAAACGGCGTGCATATGGTCACCGTTAACGACTACCTGTCGAAACGCGACTCCGAATGGATGGGGCCGCTATACCAATTCCACGGGCTATCGGTAGACTGCATCGACAAGCACCAGCCAAACTCTGTTGAACGCCGCAACGCTTACAACGCCGACATTACTTTCGGTACGAACAACGAATTCGGCTTCGACTACCTCCGCGACAACATGGCAATGCTCCCCGAAGAACTCGTTCAACGCTCGCACAACTACGCCATCGTCGACGAGGTCGACTCCGTGCTCATCGACGACGCTCGTACGCCGCTCATCATCTCCGGTCCTGTGCCTAAAGGCGAAGACCAAATGTTTATGGACTTCAAGCCTAACGTCGAGAAAGTATTCAACGCACAAAAAACACTCGTAACGTCAATCCTCGTCGAAGCAAAACAAAAACTCGCTTCCGATGACAAAGAAGTGCACAAAGAAGGCGAACTCTTACTCTTCCGCGCTTTTAAAGGCCTTCCCAAATATCAACCGCTCATCAAGTTCCTGAGCAACGAAGGCAACAAGTCGTTGCTGCTTGCCACCGAGGCGTTCTACATGCAAGACAACAATCGCCAAATGCCGGTGGTAACTGACCCGCTCTATTTCGTCATCGATGAGAAGAACCGCACTATCGAGTTGACCGACAAAGGTATCGACGTGCTTACAGGCTCGAGCGACGACCCGCAATTCTTCGTCCTCCCCAACATTGCCGAGCAACTTTCCAACCTCGAAAACGAGAACCTCTCTGCCGAAGAAAAGCAAGAGAAGAAAGAAGCACTTCTTCAAAACTATTCCGTTAAAGCGGAGCGCGTCCACACCGTCAACCAACTTCTTAAAGCATATACGCTCTTCGACCGCGACGTCGAATACGTCATCGACGACAACAAGATTAAGATTGTCGACGAGCAAACCGGACGTATCATGGAAGGTCGCCGCTACAGCGATGGTCTCCATCAAGCAATCGAAGCCAAAGAAGGCGTAAAAGTCGAGGCTGCAACGCAGACATTTGCAACAATCACCCTGCAAAACTACTTCCGCATGTACCACAAGCTCTCAGGTATGACCGGTACGGCAGAAACCGAAGCAGGCGAATTCTGGGACATCTACAAACTCGACGTTGTCACCATCCCGACCAACAAACCCGTGGCACGTATCGACCGCGACGACCGCGTCTACAAAACAAAACGCGCAAAATACAATGCCGTTATCGAAGAAATCCAAGAAATGGTTCAACAAGGACGCCCGGTGCTTGTCGGCACAACCTCGGTAGAAATCTCCGAGCTTCTCAGCCGCATGCTTACGATTCGTCACATCCCGCACAACGTGCTCAACGCCAAGTTACACCAACGCGAAGCCGAAATCGTTGCACAAGCCGGTCAACGCGCCGTGGTGACCATCGCAACAAATATGGCAGGTCGTGGTACCGACATCAAGTTGAGCCCCGAAGTGAAGGCTGCCGGCGGTTTGGCTATCATCGGTACGGAACGCCACGAATCACGACGCGTCGACCGTCAGCTTCGCGGTCGTGCCGGACGCCAAGGCGACCCGGGTTCGTCGGTGTTCTACGTTTCTTTCGAAGACACCGTTATGCGCTTGTTCGCTTCTGATAAGGTCGTTAAACTCCTCGACAGACTCGGACTCAAAGAAGAAGACCGCATCGAATCGCCGATGGTGAGCCGCTCTATCGAAAATGCCCAAAAACGTGTCGAAGAAAACAACTTCGGCATTCGTAAGCGCTTGCTCGAATACGACGACGTGATGAACGCTCAACGCAAGGTGGTCTACGAACGACGACACCACGCACTTATCGGTGAGCGTATCGGCATCGACATTATGAACATGATTTACGACACCATCGAAAATATTGTCAATGCCTACGGCGAAAAAGACGGATACGAAGACTTGCGCCTCGACGTGTTCAAGAACCTTTGCATCGAGATGCCTTTCGACGAGGCTAAATACCTTAAAATGTCGGCAGAAGAGCAAGTAGATGAAATCTACGACGCTGCAATTACGGCATTCAACCGCAAGGCGGAAAAGATGATAGAAGTGTCGACTCCTATCATCAAATCGATTGTTGAAGAGCACGGAGGCAAAGGTATGGTACGCGTGCCCATCACCGACGGTCGCCGCGTCTACGGCATCAACGTCGACCTCGAAGAATGCTACAACTCCGGCTGCAAGGTAATTCCGAAGTCGTGGCAAAAAGCCATGTTGCTTATGTCAATCGACGAATCGTGGAAAGAACACTTGCGCGAACTCGACGACCTCAAGCAAGCCGTTCAAAACGCATCTTACGAGCAAAAAGACCCGCTGCTCATCTACAAACTCGAATCGTTCAAGCTCTTCAAGAATATGGTAAACGGCATGAACGCAAAAGCCGTTTCAATCCTAATGCGTGGACAGATTCCGAACTTGCAACCGGCTGAGCAACAACAACCGCAATCCAATTCAACAACGTCGGTATCATCGCGTCAACCGTCAGCAGCTCCCGTTTCGCCACTCGGACCCGGCGCAATGCCCGCTCGCAGACCAAATCCCGGCTACACGACTCACAAAGAAGAATATCCGGGTCAAGATGCACAGCGTCAAGCGATGCGCGGCCCGCAAGGTCACCAAGTGACTAATCCGATTATTGCCGAAAAGAAAGTCGGTCGTAACGACCCATGTCCTTGCGGCAGCGGCAAAAAGTATAAAAACTGCCACGGAAAAGGCATGTAATACATCAAATACCATGAGACTGTCTAACAACCAAAGTTTAGACAGTCTCTATTTTATACACAAAATCTGAAGATTTAGGCTGCATTTGCCACTACTGATATAAATTTTGGGTAAAAGTTTATATCAGGGCTCGTATAAAGTAAGAGGATTTTTCCCAAGATTGGGCAAATTTCCTCAGATTATGGGCAAGCGCTTTCAGTCCGAAGTCGATTTTCGCTCCGGTCAGTCCCTTGAGTCTGAGTCGTCTGAATCTGCCGCATTCCTTTATCTGACCGAATACTGCTTCCGGTTCTATAGGGCGGTTGCTCCTATGTTTTATTCCCTGTTCGCTTGTAAGAAGCTCTCTTGCTCTGGCTTTATAATCGTCAAGTGTGTGGTTCACTTCTATCTGCCGGTCGCGTTTTGATTTATGACATTGTCCTCTTAACGGACAACCTTCGCACCTGCCG
>SFJG01000004.1 GCA_004555955.1 Bacteroidales bacterium
TGAACATAAGGATATCAATGTAAAAGCTATCAGAATATTGAAACACGGCAAGAGAGCCAAATCACTAATCAAGTATGGTCTGGAAGAAATCGCAAACGTTCTTCTAAGACCGCTCTACAAGCCGAAATTCGATGTGTTCAAATTTTTGTCATGTACTTAACATTTGTTAAGAAACAAACACATAAAATTATTCGTTTTAAATACTCAGGCTACAAAATAATTCGTAAATTTGTCAAGACAAACCTAATCAATATGAAACGAACACTACTCACTATGGCAATTGCAGTGGTAAGCATCGCAGCAACTGCCGAAACATTTGTAATCGACGGCACAGATTATGATTACAACGTACTAACAAAACGGTCGATAGGACCAGGCGTAGAATACACTCGTCTGCGCATCCCCGACTTTCCTCTCAACGTCAACTATTTGGTTGTCGACCTAACTAACCCCTACAACAGCATCGAAACACAACAAGGCGGCGAAAAAACCGGCAGCACCGAGTTGCTTGCCTCTGCTTATAAGCGTATGCAAAACGAAGGCAAGAAACCATTGGGCGCACAAAACGGCAACTTCTGGGTTGTTTCCGGACAATGGATATACTCGCAATTCGCTTTAGGCACGACGTTTAACGCCTGCTTGAAAAACGGCAAAATCATCACCGAAACCAACTGCCACGCCGACCAATGGGACGGCGGTCCGGCGCGCACCGGCGTCGTCGGAATCGATGCCGACAAAACGCTCCACATCGAATCGATGAAATGGCGCGGATATGCCAAGTCGGCTACTTGGGGCGACGCACAACACGAATTCTACCTCGCCAACAAGTTCTGCCGCAGCACCGGAGAAATGGTGCTCTACAACTCATACTACGGCAACACCAAGAAATTTCAAACCATCGAGGAAGACAACGGCACCTGGAAGACGGTCGACAACAAGTCGTGCGAAGTATATATCAACCTCGACGAAGGTCAACAATGGGCTACGACAACCGACATTGTCGGCACCGTTATGCAAGTGCGCACCGACTGCGCAGCCGGCACTCTCGGCGACTACGACGCTTGCTTGGTAGGCTCAGGCGGCTACAAAACAGCACTCGAGCAGCTCAAACCGGGCGACAAAATCACGCTCAACTACACATGGCAGTCTGTTGCGACAGGCAATGACATCCCCCTCACGCAAGCAATCGGCGGAAATGCTATGGTAATGATTGACGGTGAACTAACCGGTCGCAACGAAGACGAAACCTACAACTCACAGATATACTCGCGCTCGGCATACGGTATGAGTCAAGACGGCAAGACGCTCTACATGTTTGTCATCGACAAATCGCTCGACCCCACATACGGAAATTCCGCAGGCTGCACCACAAGCGTTATGTGCCAAATCATGAAGCAACTCGGCGCATGGACAGTGTGCAACGTCGATGCCGGCGGCTCGGCACAACTAATGGTCGAAGGTAACGTCGTCAACAAAACTACCGAAAGCACTCCACGCCCTGTTGCCAACGGTTGGATGGTCTACTCGGTAGCCCCCGACGACGAACAGTCGGACGTAATAACGCGCATCGAATTCCTCGACCCCGAACTCAACCTGCCCGTCTACACATCTTATCGTCCAACCATTCTGGGTTACAACTGCTACGGTGAGCTCATCGACAGCGACGTTCAAGGTTTTACGCTTCAATGCGACCCGGCGTTTGGCGAAACCGCCGGAGACACTTTCAACGTTTTCGGCAACATCGGCGCAACAACGCTCACGGCAAGCATCGGCGACATTAGCGTAACGAAAGACGTCAACGTCGTTAACGCACAAGTAGAAATGCGCCTCAAAAACATTCTCATCGACAACCGCGAATACACAATCGAAGTCAACGCGTCAACGCTCTTAGGCACCTATCCGTGCGACCCGACACGACTTCAATGGACCGTTGCCGACGAAAGCGTGGCAACAATCACCAACGGCGTCCTCCGCGGCGTGGCTAACGGAACGACTACCATCACCGGCACAATCAGCGAATTTACCACGACAGCTAACGTAACCGTCGAAATTCCCGAATCGACCACATTGCCCATCTTCACCGACTTCGAGCATGCCACAGTGTCGCAAACCGGCGGAACAGGAGCTACCGTAACAAAAGACGGCAACGGATTCAAGATTAACTACACCGGCAACGGCACAAGTCGCGGCGCATACCTGCAAGTGTTAAACGACTCGTATGCCTACAGCCTGCCATACGCTCTGAGAATCACAGTCAATCCCGGCAAAGCTATCATCAAAGGCATAACATTCTCGGGGACAAACGCTCTCAATGTCAGCGTTCCCGTATTTACCGTCAACCTCCCCGAAGGGATGACTCAACTACCCGCCGACACCGACACAACCATCGACGTGCCCATCGACGAATGGTCGAACCCCGACGACATCGGCGTATATCCGCTACAATTACACTACCTGCGCTTCGCAATGGGCGCATCGACCAAAAACGAAGAGTTTGAAATCAACGTGCGCGAATTTGCCGGCATATACAACAAAGATGCAGCCGTCACCACCACACGTTTTAACTCGTCGGCTCTCAAAGCATACCCCAACCCGACCGACGGAATCGTTACCCTCACCGCGCCGGGCATCGAACGCGCAACTGTCACAATCTACAGCAGCACAGGTGCTAACGTGTTGAGCCAAAATGCAGAATTCATCGGCGGCAGCCACACGCTCAACCTCAGCAACCTCGCTCCGGGCATATACTTCGTTCGCATCGTTTCGGAAGGCAAGGCTCAGTCGTGCAGAATCATCGTGAAATAACAAAGAATCATACTAAAACAAACCTACATTATGAAACTAAAACTAACAACTTTGGCACTCGCAATTGCCACACTCGCCTCAGCACAACAAGTGACCGTGGTAAGTCACGAGCAATTGCTCCGCGGTGTCGAAAGCCAATGCTACTCGCCCGTAATCAGTAGCGACGGCACTAAAGTGCTCTTCACCGGAGAACGCTATAGCGGACTTAAACTCTACGACATCACCAACAACGTGACCACGCGCATTGCCGACGACGCAATGGCAGGATTTATGCCGACATTCTCTCCCGACGCCGATAAGGTCTACTACTTGTCGCAAACCTCAAAAGATATGCTCACCTATCGCAGCGTGAAATGCTTCGACATTGCACAAGCAAAGAGCATCGACATCACCGCACCCGAACGCGGTATGCGTAGCCCGGTTGCAACAAGCACCGGCATAATCACCGTCAGCGACAACGGACGTCAACTTCGAGGCAAAGCCGCCGGCACAACAGCCTACACCGACGGCAGCCAAATCGTAGTTGCAACCCCGACCGGCGAACGCACGCTCCGTCCCGTCGATACCAAATACTCCTACCTCTGGACAAGCCTTTCGCCCGACGGCTCGAAAATACTCTTCTACGCCGGCGGTGTAGGTGCATTCGTTTGCGACCTCCAAGGAAACATCATCGGCAGCTACGGACGTTGCTCGTCTCCGGCATGGTGCGGCAATAACCACATCGTAGTATGCCGCGAAACCTCCGACGGTCACCAATACGAATCGGCATCCCTCGAAATCGTCAGTCTCGACGGCAGCTACAGCCAACGTCTGACCGCCCCCGAATCGATGTCGTTCTCGCCAAGCGCTTCCGTCGACGGCTCTCGTCTGGTCTACAACACAATTGACGGCAGATTGTTCCTTATGCAGTTAAACATCAAATAATCGTGGCTCTATGAAAAAGTTAGCAATGACAATATTAGCCGTAGCTGCAACATTGACAGCCTCGGCAACCGACCTCAAAGACCTCAAAATCTACATCAACCCGGGTCACGGCGGCCACGACAGCGACGACCGTAACGTTGCCGTTCCTCCTTTCTCTTCGGGCGACCCCGAAGGCTACTGGGAGTCGAACAGCAACCTCTCTAAAGGCTTGCAGATGCGTGATATGCTCGAAAGTTTCGGCGCAGGCACAAAAATGTCGCGCGTTACAAACACCACCGACGACGACCGCGGCCTCACCGAAATCGACACCGAAGCAAACGGCTATGCCCCCGACTTTTTCTTCTCGATTCACAGTAACGCTACCGGCACTGCCAATCGCGTTAACCAACCGTTGATGCTCTACCGCGGGTTCAACAACGACCCGGTTTGGCCGGAAGCAAAAGTTATGTCGGAAATCCTGAACTATCAGTTGCTCGAAAACCGCGTCACTTCCTGGTCGAGCGAAAATATCTGGCTCGCAGGCGACTATGACTTCTACGATTGGGGCGTCGGCGTCGGTCTCGGCGTGCTTCGCACTCTGGCAGTTCCCGGCATGCTCTCCGAAGGTTCTTACCACGACTACATCCCCGAAACCTATCGTCTGCTCAACAACGACTACTGCTGGCTCGAAGCATACCACTTCGTCAAGTCGATTATGCAATACTTCAAAACGTCCGAATCGTTCTCGACAGGAACGGTTGCCGGCAGAGTGCTCGACGACCGCATGATTCGCACTGAAGCCATCTACAACAACATCTTCTACGGCAAAGACCAAGCTAAACCCGTCTGCGGCGCTACCGTAGAACTGCTCGATGCCTCAGGCAATGTGGTCGAATCGACTACCACCGACCAATACTTCAACGGCGTGTTTATGTTCAAGACAGTGGCTCCCGGCAACTACACCCTTCGCGTTAGCCATAGCGACTACCGCCCGTTCCAAAGCGACGTAACAGTTGCCGCCAACACCGTAACTTACTTCAATCCCGAAGTGAGCCGCATTCGCAACACCGCTCCGCAAGTCGAAGAATACTCTCCGATTTATGCCGACGGCGACCAACCGATTGCTTGCAACATCCCGGTTCGCATCAAGTTCAACTGGGATATGGACGTCACTTCGACCGAAAAGGCGTTCAGCATCACTCCGGCTGTCGAAGGCACACTGTCGTGGGAAGACTCGCAATACGTCCTTGTGTTCACCCCGAAAAAAGTGTACGACACCAACACTGTCTACACAGTCAAAATCGACAAATCGGCTATGCATCCCGAAGGTATGACGATGACTGACGACTTCTCGTTCTCATTCAAAACCGCCGACTACAACGAGTACCAAATTATTGAAGCATACCCGGCAAAAGGCTCGCGCGTGCACTACGCTTCTCCACTCCTTGAATTCCGCTTTGCAAGCCACCCCAACACGTCGTTCATCCAAGATGAAATAACAATCACCGACGAAGCCGGCAAGCAGCTATCTTACAGCGCTCGTACAAAGAAAACAAGTACGATCAACGACGAATTCGGCTTCTTCCAGATGAAGCTTTCAAACAACCTCGAGCCCGGCAAAACCTACAAAGTAAACGTTGCCGACAACGTTCGCGACTATTACAACATCCCCATCGCCAACGGCTATAGCTACGAATTTACGGCAGTCGACGCATCGACCGAAGGCGCTCCGTTTACGCTCGTTGAAGCTCTCGACGCAACGTCGTTGCTCGCAAAAGACGAGGCAGCAACACGCAACGCAAAGTCGACAGCAGTTGCTCGCAACACGTCGACAAAACTCGAAGGAACGTCGTCGTACAAATTAGACTACACCTTCTCGGGTGCAACCGAAGGCAATGCCGCTTTCAAATTTGCCACAGCTCCGGCAACAACCTATTCGACAGCAAAATCAATCAACCTGAAAGTCTACGGCGACATGAGCGCAAACACCCTCCGTGCACGCTTCACAAACGGTTCCGACACTCGCTTGGTTGACCTTTGCAAACTCGACTTCATCGGCTGGCAAGACGTAGCAGTACCTCTCACCGAAGGCTTGGGCGAAGGCGAATACACCCTTGACGCTTTCGAAATCGCTCAATGCGACAAAGTGTACAGCAAAAAAGGCACGGTCTATCTCGACAAAATCCAGATTGGCACGGCTGCCGACGGCGGTATCCGGAACGTTGAATCGGCTTCGGTAAGAGTATATCCCAACCCTGCTTCCGAACTGCTCATCGCCAACGCCGACAAGACTATTATCGGCATCGAGCTCATCTCGCTCGACGGCAAGAAAGTGGCTGCCGCAAAAGGCAACGTCTTAAACGTCAGCGAAGTGGCTTCGGGAATCTACATTGCCAAAATCTTCACGGCTAACGGATTCGGAACCAAACGAATTGCCGTTCGCCACTAAAAAAAGTGAGCATTTTTCATAATTTGATATTTAAAAGTTAACAAGTAAGAGTCGGGCTCCTATAGCGCCCGACTCTTTTTTATATACAAGCAATTGTATGTTGTAGAACATATTAAAATATAAATAGTTTTTAATTTATTTTACTAAATTTGCAAAAACCAATTTAGAAGAAATTCAAAACATCATGAAGATAATAGCAGACAGTAGCGCCTCAAGGACAGAATGGGTGCTTGTTGACGGAAATACAGTGGTAGAACACGCATTCACAAAAGGACTCAACCCTTTCTTCCAATCGAGACGAGACATCAGCCACAGCATACGACTCGAACTCCCCGAAGCTTTCCTGAAAAAACGTTGGGAACACATCTATTTCTACGGCGCAGGCTGCGCTAACACCGACAAGAAGAAAATTGTCGAAGCCTCGCTCGTTGCCCAATTCAAAACCCCGGTAACCGTCGAAAGCGACTTGCTCGGCGCCGCTCGAGGCTTGCTCATCAACGAGCCGGGTATTGCATGCATCCTCGGCAGTGGCTCAAACTCGTGCTACTACGACGGCAAGCAAATCGTCAAAAACGTGCGCTCACTCGGTTTCGTCCTCGGCGACGAAGGCTCCGCTTCGTATATCGGAAAGCGATTCGTCAGCGACTGCCTCAAAGACATCGCTCCCGAGCAGCTACGAAACTCTTTCTACGAATACATCAACAAGACGCCCGACGAAATCATGACGTCGATTTACGAAAATACGCTCCCGGGCAATATGCTCAGCGTTTATTCGCGTTTCTTGATGGACAAACTCGAGATGGACTACGTCTACGACATCGTCTACAGCAGCATCAACGACTTCTTTACGCGCAACGTGGCGCAATACAACTATCGTGACCTCAACGTCTGCTTCGTCGGCTCAAATGCTTGCGCTTACTCCGGCGTCCTCAATGAAGTGGCTAAAAAATTCGGTATCAACATCCGAAAAATCCTGCCAAGTTCCGTACCCGGCTTAGTGCACTATCACGCCACTAACGACTAAGCCTCCGCGCGATTCTATATGCCCGGGGACTACTTGCATCTGAGGCAAATTCAAAAATCAGTTATTAAATATTAAATAACCTTTAATATAACAAATTAGATCAAATAATTTTTTCAAGAACAGCGAGAATGTATTAAATTTGCGGAAATAGAACACTTTAAAAAACACGGTAATGCGAAAATTTGCAATCATCCTTATGCTAATGCTTACAGCATCGATAGCAAAGGCAAAAGTACAACCTTTAGCAAAGAACGTAAAAGACCGAATAGCCACGACTGCTAATGCCATGATTCCTGCAAATATGCAGATTGGCAAGATTGCCGTCGACAGTGCAACAGTCGACGACAGTTCTCGTCATATTGTAATCGGCATGAACGAAAACTTCGGCTACATTCCGTTCGACAAAGCGACACTCGCCAATTTCGAAGCAAAAACAAAAGCCGCACTCGGCGCTCAGTACAAAGGCTACCGCCTTGAATTGCTAATCGACAAGCGCCCGGCAACCGACTTCCTCCACAGCACACGATTCGACTACACCGCCAACAACCACAAAGACGATTGGTTCATATTCCCGCTCGACGACACACGCCATCCGACAAAAGGTCTCGATGGCAAAATCATCGCTATGTGGCAGAGTCACGGATGGTATTTCGAACAAAAAGCCAACCGCTGGCAATGGCAACGCGCTCGAATTTTCCAAACCGTCGAAGACCTCTACACGCAAAGTTTCGTAATGCCGTTCTTGATGCCGATGCTCGAAAACGCAGGCGCTTACGTTATGAGTCCCCGCGAACGCGACATAAACACTGTCGAAATAATCGTCGACAACGACGGCTCGGCGGCAGCCAACTACACCGAGACCAACGCCGACAACGCCTGGACGGAAGGTGGCATCGGATTCAAACACGATTGCACAAGCTACGAAGGATTCGACAACCCGTTCAAACACGGCACATTCCGCAAAATCGAGACAACTAAATCAGAAAAAACGGCGAAAGCGACTTGGTCGGCAACAATTCCTCAAGCCGGTAAATATGCCGTATACGTTTCGTATGCGACACTGCCGAACAGCGCCAACGACGCCACCTACACCATCCACTCTGCTGAAGGCGACCGCGCCTTTCGCGTAAACCAAACGATGGGCGGCTCCACATGGATTTACCTCGGACACTTCTACTTCGACCGCGGCGAACAGACCATCGTAGAACTGACAAATCACTCGCAACATAAAAACGCAGTAATCACAGCCGATGCCGTAAAAATAGGCGGCGGTATGGGCAACATCGCTCGTTGCGCCAACGACGAAGCGCTCGCAAACGTCCGCTCAAGCGAATCCGACAAGCCCGCCGAAGTTGTCAAGCTCCGCGTAAAGAGCGAAAACACCGTCAGCGGCTATCCGCGATTCACCGAAGCCGCTCGCTACTGGCTTCAATGGGCAGGTATCCCCGACTCTATCTACTCGCCGTCGAACGGCACTAACGATTATACCGACGACTACCGCTGCCGCGGACTTTGGGTGAACTACCTTGCCGGAGGTTCCAAAACACTGCCCCACCAACAAGGTCTGAACATCCCCGTCGACCTCTCTTTCGCATTCCACTCCGATGCCGGAACGACTATGGACAATACAACCATCGGCACGCTCGGCATATATTGCACCGCCGGCGATACTTACGCCAACGGAACAGACCGTTTCAACTCACACAAGCTCACCGACTACGTCCTGACGAACATCACCAACGATGTACGCACACAATTCGACAGTTCGTGGACTCGCCGCGGTATGTGGGACAAATCATACTTTGAAGCACGCGTTCCCGAAGTGCCCGCCATGCTGCTCGAACTGCTGTCGCACCAAAACCTCGCCGACATGCGCTACGGCTTAGACCCCTCTTTCCGATTCACCGTGTCGCGCGCCATCTACAAAGGAATTGCTGAGTTTTTCGCCGACGTTGAAGGTCGCAACGACTACCAAATCCAGCCGCTACCGGTCAACAGTTTCGCCATCGCACAAACCGCCGAACGCAGTTTCAAACTCTCATGGAAACCGACCGTCGACGAGCAATGCTCACGTGCCGAGGCAAAAAGTTACATCGTGTTTGAGCGCATCGGCGATAGCGGGTTCCGCCAAATTGCAACGACCGACGGCACCGAATACGCCGTCGAAATCAACGACAACCTCATCCACAGCTATCAAATCGTAGCCCGCAACGACGGCGGCAACAGTTTCCCGTCGGAAACGCTCGCTTTGGCGGTTGCACCCAACTCTAAAGGCACTGTAGCCATCGTCAACGGTTTTACCCGCATCTCCGCCCCCGACTCGTTCGACTCGGGCGAAATTGCCGGATTCCGCCCGGAATACGACAACGGCGTGCCATACATCAACGACATCAACTACATTGGCGCAATGTTTGAGTTCCGCCGCGAGCTACCATGGATTAGCGACGACTCTTGCGGCTTCGGCTCGTCGCGCGCCGACAAAGAGACTGAAGTGATTGCCGGCAACACTTTCGACTTCGCATACATCCACGGCGAGTCAATCCTCGCTGCCGGATATTCTTTCGTATCGTCGAGCCTCGAAGCCGTAGAAAACGGCGATTTCGACCTCTCTAAATACCCAACCGCCGACCTTATTCTCGGCAAGCAAAAAACCACCGTCATCGGACGCGGCGAAAAGCCTGACCGCTTCGCCATCTTCTCCGGCAAACTGCAACAAGCAGTCACAGCGTTCTGCAACGCCGGAGGAAACATCTTCGTCAGCGGTGCTTACGTGGCTTCCGACGTTTGGGACAACAAAAAGTCGACCGACGAAAAGAAGAAATTCGCTCAAGACGTGCTCGGCTACAAATGGGTTGTCGGGCAAGCAGCCGTTAAAGGCAATGCGCACCTCGTGCCGACCTACTTTGACTCGTTTGGCAAACTCAGCTGCAATTTCGCTCAACAATACAACGACCGAATCTACGCCGTTGAGTCGCCCGACGCGCTGCAACCCGCCAATACCGACAACGCTTGCACCTTGCTCCGATACGACGAAAACAACATATCCGCAGGCATCGCTGCCGACCTCGGAACGCACAAAACTTGTGTCATCGGTTTCCCATTCGAAACAATAACCGACAGCAACGCGAAAAATCAACTTATGTGTCAAATCCTTAAATTCTTCAACAAATAGAAACTTAATATAAAACTATTAGATATGAAAACAATTAATTGCTTTATCCCATTCCTTAACAAGGAGCAAGTAGAAAAAACAGTTGCCGGACTCCGCGACAGCCAACTCGTAAACAAAATCTACCTTCTGGCAGGAGCCGATGCTACAGACGACGCCGTTGAAGGTTGCGAACGTATCGACATCAAAGGTCTCGAGAGCAGCGCTACAATGAAACAAATCGCCGCTCATGCCGATGCCGATTTCGTACTCCTCTACACAAAATACAACACCCTCTCGTTCGGTATGTTTGCCATCGAACGTATGGTTAAAATAGCTACCGACGCAAAAGCAGGTATGGTCTATGCCGACCACTATAACGTCGTAGGCAACGCTCGTTCTAACGCTCCGGTTATCGACTACCAAGAAGGTAGCCTCCGCAACGACTTCGACTTTGGCTCAGTGCTTATGTTCTGCGCTAAAGCATTCAAAAACGCTGCCGCTCGCATCACCGAAGAATACGACTTCGCCGGTCTCTACGACATCCGCTTGAAAGTGGCACAAACTGAAGAATTGGTTCACATCAACGAATACCTCTACAGCGACGTCGAACTCGACACTCGCAAGAGCGGCGAAAAGATTTTCGACTACGTTGACCCGCGCAACCGCGGCGTGCAAATCGAAATGGAAAAGGCTTGCACTCAACACCTTAAAGACGTGGGCGCTTACCTCGAACCGAAATTCAAGAAAATCGAATTCGACAAGGGCGATTTCGAATACGAAGCATCTGTAATCATCCCCGTGCGCAACCGCATCCGCACTATCCGCGACGCCATCAAGTCGGTTTTGGCACAAAAGACTGATTTCAAATTCAACCTCATTGTTATCGACAACTTGTCGACCGACGGCACAACAGAAGCCATCGACGAATTTAAAGACGACGAGCGCCTCATCCACATCGTGCCGACTCGCGACGACCTCGGAATCGGCGGTTGCTGGAACCTCGGCGTGCACCACCCCAAATGCGGTAAATTTGCCATCCAACTCGACAGCGACGACGTCTACAAAGACGAAAACACGCTCACAACGATGGTTAACGCTTTCTACGAACAAAACTGCGCAATGGTGGTCGGCACTTATATGATGACCGACTTCAATATGAATATGATTGCCCCGGGCATCATCGACCACAAAGAATGGACTCCCGAAAACGGCCGCAACAACGCCCTCCGTATCAACGGCCTCGGCGCTCCTCGCGCTTTCTACACTCCGGTGCTTCGCGAAGTTAAAGTGCCCAACACCAGCTACGGCGAAGACTACGCTCTCGGCTTGAACTTCTCGCGTGAATACCAAATCGGTCGCGTCTACGACGTCGTATACCTCTGCCGCCGCTGGGAAGACAACTCCGACGCTTCGCTCGACATCGTTAAGATGAACGCTCACAACCTCTACAAAGACAGAATCCGTACTTGGGAACTCAAAGCACGTATCGCGTTCAACAAAAACAAATAGAAATGCAAGAACTCAATAAAAATACAGTATCCACATTCCTCAACCAACAACTTGAGGAATGGGATACTGCACGTAATAACTTTGCCGCACTTGCCAACGTAAAGGTTAAGACCTTTATGATTGGTTCGACTCACTTCAAAGTGCAATTCAACCCCGGAAGAATCACTTCGTCGGCGGCAAAAGTCGACGCAAAGTCGCTCAAAGAGCGCAAATGCTTCCTATGTGCCGCGAATCGTCCTGCCGTTCAACGCGGTCTGGAATGGGGCGACTACACCGTTCTCATCAACCCGTTCCCAATCTTCCCGCGCCACTTGACAATTCCCGACAACAACCATGTCGACCAACGCATCGACGGCCGCATCGCCGACATGATGCAACTGGCTCGCGCACTCGAAGGTTATACATTATTCTATAATGGTCCTAAATGCGGCGCTTCAGCTCCCGACCACATGCACTTCCAAGCCGGAAACAGCGGATTTATGCCCGTCGAAGACGACGTTGTGACTGCCGAAAAAACTCAAGTTGCTACCGAAGGCTCGGCAAAAATGTCGCTCGTCGACGGTCTGTCGCACAGTTGCTTCCTTATCGAAGCCGACACGGTGGTCGACGGCGCAGCCTTGTTCAAACGCCTCTATGACTGCCTCGACATCCCCGAAGGCGAAGCCGAACCGATGCTCAACGTCCTCTGCCGATTCGTCGGCAACGGTTGGCACGTGCTCGTGTTCCCGCGCAAGAAGCATCGCCCGGACTGTTACTTCAAGGAAGGCGACGAAAACATCCTCATAAGCCCGGCATCGGTCGATATGGGCGGCGTTTTCATCACCCCTCTCGAAAAAGATTTTGAGAAAATCACCGCCGACGACATCGCTCAAATCCTCAGCGAATGCTGTCTCTCGGCTGACGAAGCTCAACAAATTGCAAAAAAACTTTAGTCGAACTATGCAACAGCCAAACGTAAAAGTCGGAATAATGAGCGGTACGAGCATCAGTTTCTCGTTCGCAAAAGACTATACCATCGACGGCAAAACTGTCGGAGGCAGCCACACGGCAACCCTCGTCGACGGCGAAATCGAATGGAACGGCAACCGTTACCCGTCGCTCGAATTTACCCCGGTCAACATTGCCGACAGCCACTTCACGCTCATCGACGTGACCATCGGCGTAAACTTCCACTGGGAACGAAAGGAAAACCAATCGTTCAGAGGCAGCTTGCGCCTGATTGTGGAAGGCGACAAACTCACCGCCGTCAACATTCTTCCAATCGAAGAATACCTGCTCAGCGTAATTTCGTCGGAGATGAGCGCTACCGCCTCGTTGGAACTGCTTAAGGCTCACGCCGTCATTTCACGCAGTTGGCTGCTCGCTCAAATCGACAAAAACAAGCAACTCACCGAAACAGCCACAGCCTATTGCCCATGCACTCGCACCGATGGCGAACTCGTCAGATGGTTCGACCGCGAAGACCACGTCAACTTCGACGTATGCGCCGACGACCACTGCCAACGCTATCAAGGCATTACTCGAGAGTCGACCGAAGCAGTTCGCCGCGCTATCGAGGCTACTTGGGGCGAAGTGCTAATGGACGGCGGAAAGCTCTGCGACGCTCGTTTCTCGAAGTCGTGCGGCGGCGTTTTCGAAGAGTTTGAAAACTGCTGGGAACCCGTCCACCACAACTACCTCCAGGCTCGTCGCGACAGCGCAAATCCCACGGATTTCCCCGACCTCACCGTCGAAGAAAATGCCCGCGAATGGATTCTTAATGCGCCCGATGCATTCTGCAACACCCACGACGCGCGAATCCTCTCGCAAGTGCTTAACTCTTACGACCAAGAGACCACCGACTTCTATCGCTGGAAAGTGGAATACGACCAAGAAGAGATTACAAAACTCGTGCGTGAACGCTCCGGCGAAGACTACGGAAACATCATCGACTTGATTCCCGTAGCACGCGGCACTTCCGGCAGAATTTACCGCCTCAAAATCGTGGGAACACGCAAGACTCAAATCATCGGCAAAGAACTCGAAATACGCCGCACACTCTCGCCGTCGCACCTCTACAGTTCGGCTTTCGTGGTCGAAAAACAGGGCAACGACGAAATCCCCGACCGATTCATCATTCGCGGTGCCGGATGGGGGCACGGCGTCGGACTTTGCCAAATCGGCGCTGCCGTTATGGGCGAAAAAGGATATAACTACAACCAAATTCTTCAACATTACTTTGTCGGCGCTAATGTCACAAAGCTGTACCAATAAACTTTCGATATCGATATGAAATCATCAACAAATCGCAATCCGTGGGCTTGGATTCCCACTCTATACTTTGCACAAGGCATACCGTTCATATTTATTAATATGGTAACAATGGTGCTCTTCACACAACTCGGTATGTCGGAAACCGACGCCACGCTCTACACCGGTTGGCTATACTTACCATGGGTAATCAAGCCTTTCTGGGGACCGATTGTCGACATCATCAAGACGAAACGTTGGTGGACCGTTGTGATGCAAATTTGCGTTGCAGCAGGTCTCGCAGGCATCGCATTTACGCTGCCATTACCTAATCAGACCGAGATTGCCGAAGGTCTGCCTGTCAGCGCTTTCTCTATCTGCTTGTTCTTCTATTTCATCACCGCATTCTGCTCGGCAACTCACGACATCGCTTCCGACGGTTTCTATATGATTGCCCTCGACACAAACCAACAAAGTATGTTCGTCGGCATCCGCTCGACCTTCTACCGCTGCGCCAACGTGTTCGGTCAAGGCGGTTTGGTGATGATTGCCGGCGCTTTGGAGAGCAGCTTTGGCGGCGACAAGGCTAAAGCTTGGATGCTCACCGTGGTTTGCTGTGCTATTTTCTTCGGCATCGTGTCGATTTGGCACTTGTTCATACTCCCCAAACCGGCTGCCGACCGCGCTGTCGGTAATGCCGAGAAGAAATCTATCGGCGACATCGTCAACGAATTTGCCGGCTCGTTTATCACTTTCTTCAAGAAAAAACACGTTGTTTTGGCAATGCTCTTCATGCTGCTCTATCGTCTGCCCGAAGCTCAAGTTGTAAAACTCTGCCAACCGTTCTTGTTGGCATCGCGCGATGCCGGTGGCTTGGGAATGACACAAACCGAAGTGGGCTTCGCCTACGGAACGCTCGCCATCATCGGTCTGACCGTCGGCGGCATCATCGGCGGCATCTGCGCTTCAAACGGTGGCTTGCGCAAATGGATTTGGCCAATGGCACTCGCCACTTCGCTCAACTGCGTGGCTTATATCATCCTTTCGAACGTTCAACCCGACTACTCTACCATTGCCGGTAAAGCAATAACCTTCTCGGCTATCATCCTCGAGCAATTCGCATACGGATTCGGTTTCACCGCATTTATGCTCTTTATGATGTACTTCGCCGAAGGTCCGTACAAGACATCCCACTACGCAATCTGCACAGCCTTTATGGCTCTCGGCATGATGCTTCCGGGCATGGCTGCCGGCTGGATTAAGGAAGTGATGCTCGGCAACTCGTACGTCAACTTCTTCTTCTGGGTACTCGCTTGCAACATCGCAACATGGCTCGTAACGGCTCTCGTTCGCCGTCACATCGACCCTGCTTACGGTGCTAAACAGAAATAATAGAAAAACAAGATGAAAAAAACGATATTATCAATACTGTGTGCCGTTGCTACCGTGATGGCTTCGGCACACGTTAAAACGGGCGTGGAAGTGCTTCGCGACGGCGGTTTCCGCGAGTTGCAAGGCAAGCGCGTCGGACTGGTTACCAACCCGTCGGGCGTCGACAGCAACCTCAAGTCGACCGTCGACATTATCAACGAAGCGCCGGGCGTCAAACTTGTTGCTCTCTACGGTCCCGAACACGGCGTTCGCGGTAATGCACACGCCGGCGATGCTGTCAGCGATGCCGTCGACCCCAAAACCGGAGTAAAAACCTATTCGCTCTACGGCAAAACCCATAAGCCGACTGCAGAAATGCTCAAAGACATCGACGTGCTCGTCTACGACATTCAAGACATCGGCTGCCGCAGCTATACATTCTACGCCACGATGGGTATGTGTATGGAAGCATGCGCCGAAAACGGCAAAGAATTTATGGTGCTCGACCGCCCCAACCCGCTCGGCGGATACAAGGTGGAAGGAAACATCGTCGAAGACGGCTATTTCTCGATGGTCAGCAAATATGCCATCCCCTACCTCTACGGTCTCACTCCCGGCGAACTTGCCACTTACCTCAACGAGGAAGGCGTGACAGCAAAGAAAGCCAACTTGACAGTCATAAAAATGGACGGCTGGCATCGCAACATGAAGTTCCGCCAAACAGGACTGCCTTGGGTGGCACCGTCGCCGCAAATCCCAACGCCGGAAAATTCGGCTTTCTACGCCGTTTCGGGCGTTGTCGGCGAACTCTATGCATTCAACACCGGCATCGGCTACACACTGCCTTTCCAATGCTTCGCCGAGACTTACATCGACGCCGACAAAATGGCTGACGCCATGAATGCGCTCAACCTCCCGGGATTCAAATTCCGCCCGATTAACTACAAGCCGTTCTTCAAAGTCGGCCCCGAAGCTTCTAAAGAAATCAAAGAAGTGCACGGCGTTGAAGTATACATCACCGACCTCGATGCGGCTAACCTCACGCTCTGTCAGTTCTACTTTATGCAAGAACTTCACAAACTATATCCCGACGCAAAGATTTTCAACGCTAACGAAAAACGCGGCTTCGGAATGTTCGACAAAGTGATGGGCACCGACCAAATTCGCCTGCGCTTTAGCAAGAACTATCAAGTTGCCGACATTGTCGACTACTTCAACAAAGACGTTGAGGCTTTTAAGAAAACTTCAAGCAAATACTACCTGTACGACTAAAAAACGATGAAAGAAGCGTATCGTTCATACATAACAGAAATAAGAAAATTCATTTCGAAAGATAGAATCTATACCGACGACCTCAGGCGACTCGCCTGGGGTACCGACGCCGGGTTCTATCGACTTATCCCCCAAGTTGTCGTTATTGCAAAAGACGAAGACGAGGTGTCGCGCCTCATCCGCATTGCCGCCGACAAGCACCTCCCCGTGACCTTCCGTGCTGCGGGAACAAGCCTTTCGGGACAATCGGTCAGCGACTCAATACTCATCGTGGCTGGCAAAAACTACTGGGAGCGCTACGAGATAGCACCCGACGCATCTTCGATACGCTTACAACCGGGCATCATCGGCGAACGTGTCAACGAAATCCTCAAGCCATACGGCAAAATTTTCACGCCCGACCCGGCTTCGAAGAAGTCGGCTATGGTCGGAGGTATTGTTGTCAACAATGCTTCGGGAATGAACTGCGGCACTCACGCCAACAGCGAAAAAGAACTCATTTCGGCTCGCATTATCCTTGCCGACGGCACCGTGCTCGACACCGGCGACGAACGCTCGCGCCGCGAATTCGAGCAGTCGCACCCGAAATTTATCGAAAAAATCCGCCAACTGCATCAACAAATCAATGCCGACGCCGAACTCGTCGACCGAATTCGTTACAAATATTCCATTAAAAACGTAACCGGTCTGAACATCCTTCCGTTCGTGGCTTTCGACGACCCATTCGACATCATCGCCCATCTTATGGTTGGCTCCGAAGGAACGCTCGCTTTCTTGTCGGAAGTCAATATGGCAACCGGGCATCTCTATCCGCATTCGGCGAGCGCCATGCTCTATTTCTCCGACATAAAGGAGGCATGTCGCGCCGTGGTGGCTATGAAAAAAGGTCCGGTGTTCAGCGCGGAAATGCTCGACAAAAAGTCGCTCTCGTCGGTCAACGACACAACCGGAACGGGGCTTACTGCCGTGCTCACCGAAACGAAAGCCGACACGAAAGAACAACTCGAAGCAAACATCGAAGAAATCAAGAAAATTCTTGAGCCTTTCGAACTCTACAAGCCCGCCTACTTTACCGACGACCCCGAAGAATACTCCGTCTACTGGGGCATTCGCGCGGGCATTTTCCCCTCTGTGGGCGGAACGCGTCCACTGGGCACAACCGTCATCATCGAAGACGTTGCTTTCCATATCGAAGACCTTCCCGAAGCAACCGCCGACCTTCAAGCGATGCTCGAACGCCACGGCTACAACGATGCTTGCATCTACGGCCACGCTCTCGAAGGCAACTACCATTTCATCATTGCCCAGTCGTTCGACACCGACGAGGAAATGGCGAAATACAAAAACCTGATGCTCGAAGTCGAACGACTTGTCGTCGACCGCTACAACGGCTCGCTGAAAGCCGAGCACGGCACAGGTCGCAACATGGCGCCTTTCGTTAAGCACGAATGGGGCGAAAAAGCCTACGCCGTGATGAAAGAGGTCAAACAATTGTTCGACCCCGAAAATTTGCTCAACCCGGGTGTAATCTTCAACGACGACCCGGAATGTTACGTCAAAAACATCAAGCCGCTGCCGTTGACTAACCCGATTGTCGACCGCTGCATTGAATGCGGATTCTGCGAAGTCAATTGCGTGAGCTGCGGTTTCTCGATGTCGTCGCGCCAGCGCATCGTCATTCAACGCGAAATATCGCGCCTGCGCATGACCGGCGAAAACCCCGCACGACTTGCCAACCTCGAGAAATCGTTCAAGAGTCTCGGCAACGCAACCTGCGCCGGCGACGGTCTCTGCAGCACATCGTGCCCGATGAGCATCAACACCGGCGAACTCATCCACGAAATACGCCAAGCAGCACTACCGAAAGGCAGCCTCGGCTACAAAACAGGCAAATTTGCCGCCGAACGCCTCTCGTTGATTAAATCGACGTTGCGCCCGGTGCTCTCCGCCGCTTCGGTGGCAAGTAGCATTCTCGGCGCTAACGGCACAAACGCCCTCGGACGAACACTCCATAAAATCGGCATCCCGCAATGGAACAGCGCACTGCCTACCGCTTACTATCCGCATCACATCGACATCGCACCGAAAGAGAAAAAGGTGGTCTACCTGCCCAGTTGCATCAACCAAACAATGGGCAAAGCCAAGTCGGATAAGATGGCGCTTATCGACAAGACCGTCGCCCTATTCCAAAAAGCCGGCTACGAAGTAATCTTCCCGAAAGGGCTGAAAAACCTCTGCTGCGGTATGATTTGGGAAAGCAAAGGTATGCCCGACATCGCCGACGAAAAAGCCAAAGAACTCGAAAGTGCGCTCATCGAAGCCTCTGCCGGTGGCAAATATCCCATCGTGTGCGACCAAAGCCCATGCTTGCACCGCATGCGCAACACCATCAAAAGCCTCCACCTTTACGAGCCCGTAGAATTCATCTACGACTACCTTGTGACCGAACTCGAGTTCGCCAAAACCGACGAACCCGTTGCAATCCACATCACTTGCTCGTCGCGTCATATGGGCTTGCAAAAGAAATTCTTCGCTCTTGCATCGCTATGCTCGTCGAAGGTGCTTCTTCCTCAGGAAGTGGGCTGCTGCGGATTTGCCGGCGACAAAGGCTTTACACACCCCGAACTCAACAGTTACGCGCTGCGTAAACTTCGCCCGCAAATAGAGAAAGCCGGCATCAAACGAGGATTCTCAAACAGCAGAACTTGCGAAATCGGTCTTACCGTCAATGCCGGAATCCCCTATTCCTCGATAGTCTACCTTGTCGACGAATGTACTAAAGCAAAAGAATAATGGAACAAGTAAAACCTATTGAAAAGAAAAAGTCGAGGATACTCGCAATCGACATATTGCGAGGCATCACCATAGCCGGAATGATTATGGTCAACAATCCGGGCTCGTGGGGACACATCTACACGCCCCTAGGGCATGCCGAATGGCTCGGACTGACGCCCACCGACCTCGTCTTTCCGTTCTTTATGTTCATTATGGGTATTTCCACCTACATCTCGATGCGCAAATACAATTTCGAATACTCGCACGCATCGCTGGTGAAAATAATCCGCAGAACAATCGTGATTTTCGCCATCGGCTTAGCCATCGGCTGGTTTAGTCGGTTCTGCTACACGCTTGCCGGCTCCGACTCGTCGATTCCTCTCGGACAGCGTCTGCTCGATGCCGCCAACAACTTCTCGCACATGCGAATTCTCGGCGTCATGCAGCGTCTCGCCATCTGCTACTGTGCAGTGTCGGTAATCGCAATCACGGTGAAACACAAAATCATACCCTACATCATCGGTGTGCTCTTCGTTGGCTACGCCGTGTTGCTGCTCTGCTGTCACGGCTTGGAGTTTTCGCTCGACAACATAGTCTACGTTGTCGACAACGCCCTCTTCGGCGACTCTCACCTCTACCACGACACCGTCCGCTCACTTTCGGGAACGGTCAGCAGTGCTTCCGAATTTTCGGTAGAAATCTACCAACGCCAAACACTGCCCATCGACCCCGAAGGGTTGCTTAGCACAATACCCTCAATCGGTCACGTGCTCATCGGATTTCTTTGCGGCAAAATCATCATGACCGAAAAAGACAATCTCCAACGCGTGCTCAAGTTCTTGCTCGTCGGCGCTGCTCTCACCTTCACCGGTTTTTTGCTCGCCTACGGGATGCCTATCAGCAAGAAACTCTGGACACCGACGTTCGCCCTTACTACATGCGGATTTGCAGCCTCCTTGCTCGCTTTGTTGATTTACATCATCGACGTCAAAGGCTATAAGAAATGGTGCAAATTCTTCGAGTCGTTCGGCATCAACCCGCTGTTTATGTACGTACTCGGCGGCGTCCTCGGCATCCTTTTCGGATCAATCCACATCGGCGACGCAAGCATCAAAACATGGATTTACGCTCACACACTCGTGCCAATGCTCGGCGACGAAACGTTTGCTTCGCTCGTCTACGCTTTGTTATTTATTGCCATCAACTGGTCTATAGGATACATTTTATACAAGAAAAAAATATATATTAAGATATGATACTAATTGCAGATTGTGGTTCCACAAAAATTGATTGGTGCGTTGTTGAAAACGGCGAAGTGAAGAAACAAGTATTTACTTCCGGCATCAACGCCTTGCTAATGACAGAAGAGCAAATTCGTGAATCTTTAGCCCTCGAACTTGCTCAAGAAGTAGCAGAATTTGAGATTGAAAGTGTTTATTACTATGGTGCAGGTTGCTTGTTCGACGACATCTGTGCAAACGTACGTCGCGCCATTGCTGCAAACGTACCGACGGCAAAGACCATCGAAGTACATTCCGACTTGGTAGCGGCAGCACGCGCTTTGTGCGGCGACCGCGAAGGCATCGCCTGCATCCTCGGCACGGGCTCTAACTCGTGCTTCTGGGACGGCGAAAAGATTGCCGACAACGTATCGCCGCTGGGATACATCCTCGGCGACGAAGGCTCAGGCGCCGTGCTCGGCAAACTCCTCGTTGGCGACGTGCTCAAAAAGCAACTTCCCGAAGAACTTTGCGAGAAATTCCTCAAAGAGTACGAACTCGACCGTCAGAAAATCATCGAAAGCGTCTACAAGCGACCGGCAGCAAACCGCTTCCTCGCTTCGTTGTCGCCGTTCTTGAGCAAAAACATCGAAGAGCCCGCTATTCACCGCCTCGTGCTCAATGCGTTCAAATCGTTCTTCGTTAGAAACATTGAAAACTACAAAGACTACAAGAACTACGCCGTTTCGTTTGTCGGCTCCGTGGCTTTCTACTACCGCGAAGTGCTCGAAGAAGCGGCTAAGGCTGTCGACATCAAAATCGGCACAATCATTAAAAGCCCGATGGAGGGTCTCGTTAAGTATCACTCAAACTAACAACATACAACTATGGCTTTTGTTAAAATCAGCGAGCAATCATCGCTCTATAACGACTTGGAGAAGAAATCGGTACGCGAAATTCTCGAAGACATAAACACCGAAGACCACAAAGTGGCAGACGCCGTGCAAAAAGCAATCCCGGCAATCGACAAACTTGTAACCGGCATCGTTGAACGCATGAAAAAAGGCGGCCGCATCTTCTATATCGGCGCAGGCACGAGCGGACGTCTCGGCGTGCTCGACGCTTCGGAAATCCCTCCGACATTCGGTATGGACCCATCGTGGGTTATCGGTTTGATTGCCGGCGGCGACACCGCCCTGCGCAACCCCGTTGAAAACGCCGAAGACGACACCGAACAAGGCTGGCGCGACCTCCTCGAATACAACATCAACGAGAAAGATACTCTCATCGGCATCGCTGCCTCGGGAACTACTCCATACGTTATCGGAGCAATCCGCAAAGCGCGCGAAAACGGCCTCCTCACCGCCGCTATCACCAGCAACCCCGATGCTCCCGTGTCGGAAGCTGCCGAAATTCCTATCGAAATGATTGTCGGTCCGGAATACGTTACCGGCAGTTCGCGTATGAAATCGGGTACGGGACAAAAGATGATATGCAACATGATTACCACCTCGGTAATGATTAAAATCGGACGCGTGAAAGGCAACAAGATGGTCAATATGCAATTGACAAACGCTAAATTGGTCGACCGCGGCTCACGTATGGTGTCGGAAGAGCTCAACCTGCCCTACGACGAAGCAAAACGTCTGTTGCTCCTCCACGGCTCCGTGAAACTCGCTATCGACGCCTATCGTTCCGAGCACTAAATCACGACCGCGATGAAACGAATTATCCTATACGCTCTTGTAGCCTTGGCATGCCTAAGCGCCAAGGCTCAAGAGAAATACGTCTACAACGAATTCTACTACCAGCGCGCCACGCTCTTCGAGCTGCTGCCCATCAAAAGCACCGACATCGTGTTTCTCGGCGACAGCCAAACCAACGGTTGCGAATGGGCGGAACTGCTCGGTAATCCGAACGTCAAAAATCGCGGCATTTCGTCGGACGTAATCCAAGGCTTCGCCGACCGCGTCCAGCCGATTATCGACGGCGAACCGGCTAAGATTTTCATCCTCGGCGGCGTCAACGACGTGTCGCACAGCATCAGCGCCGACAGCATCGCTACGGCTATGCGCAACCTCGTTCGCAAAATCAAGGTCGGCACGCCTTGCACAAAAATCTATCTGCAAAGCCTTTTACCTATCGACAACTCGTTCAAGCGCTACAAAAACCTTATCGGCAAAGAACAAGTCATCGTCGATGCAAATGTTTTGCTGAAAAAGATGGCTGAAGAAGAAGGCATTGTATGGATTGACCTATTCAGCAAGATGGTCGACCCGGCAACAGGAGCAATGCGAAAAGGTCTTAGCAACGACGGACTACACTTGCTCGGCGAAGGCTACTTCGTGTGGCGCGACGCCGTACTACCCTACGTCAACGAATAAAACGCACCGAGCGCTCAAAACACTCGCTGCATCAATAGCATATCGGCATAATGCAAACCGGTTTTCAACCAGTCGCGCATTATGCCGCTTTGTTTAAATCCGCAATGCTCAAAGAGGCGCACCGAACGCTCGTTTCCCACAGGAATCTCTACGGCAAGTTGATGCAAGCCGAGATAGTGCTCGGCATAGTCGGCGATGAGACGCACCGCCTCGATGCCGTAGCCGTGTCCGCGCTGCTCGGGAGAAATGAGAATGCCTACCCACGCACGCAGGTCGAACGGCGAGAAATTATAGAGGTCGACCACGCCGATGCGCTCGCCCGCCGTCGATTCTATCATCAGTCGCAACTGACGGTCGGCATATATGTCGGACGTGTTGGTAGCGATATAGTTTTCAATCTGATGGCGCGAATATGGCGCCGAATTACACCCGTACTGCCACACCTCCGTGTCGTTATCCCACACGAAGATAGCGTCGACGTCGCTCATCTCCAACGCACGCAGACGCACTCGCTCGGATTTCAGTAGTCCCTCCATAGCGGTTATTTCTTAAACGTATCTGAAAACAACGTACGGTTGACAATCGACCGACCGAGCGTAACCTCGTCGGTATATTCAATCTCGTTACCGATAGCCACGCCGCGCGCCAACATCGTGATTCTGACACCCGTATCCGCCAACTTGCGGTAGATGTAGAAGTTGGTCGTGTCGCCTTCCATCGTCGCGCTCAGCGCCAACACCACTTCGTCGACGCCGCCGGCATTGACGCGCTCAACGAGACTCCCTATCTCGATGTCTTGCGGTCCGACGCCGTCCATCGGCGAAATCAATCCGCCCAAGACGTGATAGAGCCCATTGTACTGGCGCGTGTTTTCGACAACCATAACGTCTTTGACATTCTCAACCACGCAAATCGTCGATGCGTCGCGCGACGGGTTGGAGCATATCGGGCATAAATCTGCTTCGGAAATGTTGTGACACATCCGACAATAGCGAATCTCCTTGCGCAACTTAATGATTGCCTCGCCAAGGTCGACGGCTACCGACTCATCCTGACGCAACAGGTGAAGGATGAGCCGAAGCGAGGTCTTGCGACCGATACCGGGCAAGGTTGCCAACGCCGACACGGCGTTTTCGAGTAACGTCGATGAAAATTCTTTGTCCATTTACTTATCGTAGATGCTGTTGAGCGTTTCCGCCAAACGAAGTCCGCCGAACAGCAATTGTTGCTCGATGACCTCGGCAGCGGTTGCCACGTAGTCGTAACTGATTTTTGTTCCTTCGGGAGTGGATGCATAGACCCAAGTTGCGAGGTTGTAGGTTTCGCGAGCCCAGTCGTCGGGCGTCTTGCCGAGCACCTTTGCCGACGCTTCGGCGGGCAGACGGTCAATCTGCTGCTGCCATTCCGTATAACTCCATTTGTGGGCACTCTCCACCAAATCGGTATCCCATATGCCGTGCAGATTGCGTTCGCGACCGAAATAGGTCACCGACCAACGATTTCCGCCCAAGTCGGACAGGTGTCCCAAATGCATCGGCTGATGAACGTCGCCGACAAGATGAACCACCATTTTCAGCGCCAAAGCCTCATCGGTGTGCGACAGTCCTCCGGCTTGCAGTTTGGCGATTTGCTCATTCAGCGCAGTGACGATGTCGCCACGATGGTTGAGCGACATCGTTTCGTAAGTCTTGTCGGCATCGATGTTTTTATAGTGCCACGTCTTGGAGTAAGCATATTCGGGCTGATGGCTGGCATTGTCGAGCCAGTTGGCGTAATAGACAATCGATTTGCCGTCGAGTGCAGCCTCTACGGCAGCCTTTGCATTGGGAGTCAAATGGCATTCGGCAATGTAAGCCACAACGTCGTGACCTTTTTGTCCCCAGCCAAAGCACGTCAAAGATGTAATGAGTGCAAGTGTTAGAATTGTTGTTCTGGTTTTCATATTTATCGGTTTTAATCTTTTTCTGAAAGTTCAAGCCAACGCATTTCAGCCTCGTCGAGTCGCGCCGTGATTTGCTCGACACGCTCCGATTTTTCGGTAATTTCGCGATAGTCGGTAAGTTCGCCCGACGAAAGGAGTGTTTCGATGTCGGCTTTTTCAGCCTCGAGACGTGCAATCTCATCGGTAAGTTGTTCGAACTCCAGGCGTTCCTTAAATGTTTTACGATTCGACGGCGTTTGCTGTCGTTTAGGTTGCTGCGGCGTTTCGACGCGCACTTTCGCCGCTTCGGTAGCCTTGCGAGCCGTCGACCATTCGCGATAGTCAGAATAGTTGCCCGGGAAGTCGAGCACACGACCTTCGCCTTCGAACACGAAAAGATGGTCGACCGTGCGGTCCATAAAGAAGCGGTCGTGCGAGATGATTATCAGGCATCCTTTAAACTTCTGCAGATAGTCTTCGAGCACGGTAAGCGTGACGATGTCGAGGTCGTTGGTCGGCTCGTCGAGGATTAAGAAATTCGGATTACGCATTAGCACGGTCGCCAGATAGAGCCGGCGTCGCTCCCCTCCCGAGAGTTTTGCTATGTAGTTTTGCTGTGTTTCGGGCGTAAACAAGAACATCTGCAAAAACTGCGAAGCGGTGTAGCGCGTTCGCTCGTCGAACACCACCACTTCGGCAACGCGTCGCACGGCGTCGATAACCTTGTCCGACTCGTTAAACTTGATGCCTTCTTGGCTGTAATAGCCGAATTTGACGGTTTCGCCGACGTCGAAATAGCCGCTGTCGGGACTGAGTTCGCCTTGCAAAAGTCGCACAAAGGTAGTCTTGCCAACACCATTTGCGCCGACGATGCCCACCTTCTCGTAGCGGGCGAAAACGTAGTTGAAATTGTCGAGAATCACGCGATTGTCGAACGACTTGCACACGTCGACCGCTTCGAAAATTTTGTTGCCAATGCGCGAGGAACTGTTCTCGAGGCGCACGGTGCGGTCGTCGCGTTGCACGCGCGAACGGCGGTCGAGTTCGTAGAATGCATCGATGCGATATTTCGCCTTGCCGGCGCGTGCCTGCGGCTGACGGCGCATCCAATCGAGTTCGGTACGCAGAAGATTGCGCACGCGAGCCAATTCGGCATTTTGCGCATTCAAACGCTCTTGACGTTTCGCAAGATAGTAGTCGTAATTGCCGGCGTAGGTAAACACTTCGTGTTGGTCTATTTCCAAGATGCTGTTGCACACGCGGTCGAGGAAGTAGCGGTCGTGAGTGACCATCAGCAAGGTTGCTCGCGAGCGCTTGAGATAGTCTTCGAGCCATTCGATTATTTCGATGTCGAGGTGGTTGGTCGGCTCATCGAGCAGAATCAAGTCGGGTTCGGCAAGCACTATTCCGGCAATTGCCAACCGCTTGACCTGACCGCCTGAGAGTTCGCCGACGGGCTGCAAGAAGTTGGTTATTCGGAGTTGGGTAAGTGTCTGTTTGACGCGCTCTTCGTAGTCCCAAGCGCGGGTTGCGTCCATCTGCGAAATTGCCGCGGCAAGTGCTTCACTGTCACCCGAAAGGGTGGCTTTTTCGTATGCACTGATAGCACAAGCCGCTTCACCGGCATTGCTGAGACATGCCTCGACGACGGTGCTCGTCGGCTCGAACGTCGGCTGCTGCTCGAGCATTGCCACTTTCAGCCCGTTACGGAATGTCACCGTGCCGCTGTCGTATTGCTCAAGCCCGGCAACACACCGCAGAAACGTGGTTTTGCCGGCTCCGTTTTTCGCAATTATGCCGATTTTGTCGCCCTCATAGACGCCAAGTGTCACATCGCCAAAGAGCAGTCGGTCGCCGTACGACTTGGTAAGTCCTTCTATCTGTACGTATGATTTCATCAATGCTTTGCTTTTGAAATGTAAAGTTACAGATTTTTACGCGAACAACAAAACATACGCGCCGCAAAACGCAATTAGGTAAGAGGTAAGAGTGAGTGGACGAGTGAAGGAGTGGATGAGTGGATGAGTAGGTAGACAAAAGAATGGAGAGTGGATATGCCTCTCCGCTCTCCACTCTCCGCTTTAATAAGTCTACGGTCTGCCGGGACGGCCTCCACCGGGACCGCCACCGGGACCGCCACCCGACGATGAGCCGATTTGGGTAACCATCGACGATGGTGTGAACGTCGTTGCTTGCGTACCTCCGGAGTACGTTCCATCGTAGTAGTATCCGTGGAACGAGTTGCTGCCGGTGATTGTGCCGCCGGTCATTATCTTATAGGTTGTCGATGTAGTGATACCCGGTGCCGTGAATAGTATTGTGCACGAGTTTAACGACTTTGTCGGCATAATGTAGTTGATGATTGTGTTGCCCGCCGAGTCTTCAACGTGGAAAGCTTTTCCGGAAAGACTCGATGTTCCGTAGACCACGCTGCATTGCTTGCTGGCACTTGCTGTCGGTGTGCTGGTTGCACCGCCTACACCGATAACCACGCCTCCGTTGATGGCAAAGGTGTTTTGGTCGCAGTCGAAGCCCTCTTCGGGAGTGTTCGAACCACAAGAAAGAACCAAACCACCGTTGATTGTGATTGTGCCATTGGAGTCCATACCATCGTTGTTCGACGCATTGAGATAAGTCTGTCCGCCGTTGACTACAATTGCCGAAGCAGCATTAATGCCGTCGTCGACCGATTCCACTTCGATAATACCCCCATTGATTGTGAGCCTTGCCTTACTCTCAAGACCTTCACCGCCTTCGGTTTTGCCGGTTGCAATGATGTGACCGTTGTTGATGGTCATATTGCCTTCGCTCTTGATAACTTTCGGGTTTGCATAGTCGGCATTCATACCGCTGCCACTGACGAGGAATCGTGCGCCCTGAGTCGTAGCAGTGATTGTCGGTGCGTGGTCGGCATCGCCGATGTTGAGCGTCAAATCGGCTGCTATGGCTTTGCCTGCAGTTCCTTTGCTAAGGCAGGTGATATTGCCGTCGATTATATTTATGTTGGCATCCGACTTGATACAAGCAGCCGAATAAGAGTCGGTCACGTTGCTCGTGTTGGTGTAGGTTGCGCCATTACCGCTGGTGGTCACGTTGATTGTGCCGCCGGTTATGTTGATATCCGCGTCGGCGGAAATGCCCTTACCACCCTTTCCACTATTTGTGATGGTGATGTTGCCGCCGGAGATATTGATGGCTGCTTTCGACTTGATAGCAGTGCAATATGACGGGTCGTTTGCCACGATTTCAACGTCGCCCGAGCAGTTGAGCACGAGTGTGCCGCCGGCAATGTTGATGTCGGCATCCGCCTTAACGGCTTTGCTTGAGATTGCCGTAGCCGCAATGGTGATATTACCGCCATTGATGTGCAGTGCGCCTACATCGCCGTCGAAACCGTCGCCTTGAGTTGCTACGTCGAACGTGCCGCCGTTGACAACCAAATCGGTTGCCGAGTGAACGCCGTCGCTGGCAATATTTTTAAGCGTATAAGTACCACCGTTGAAGGTCACGGCGCCGCTGTTCGAGCAAATGCCGTGTTTCGACAAGCCGGTGATGTTGAGCGAGCCGTTACCTTCAAAC
This sequence comes from Bacteroidales bacterium, assembly GCA_004555955.1. Classification (GTDB taxonomy): domain Bacteria; phylum Bacteroidota; class Bacteroidia; order Bacteroidales; family Muribaculaceae; genus Limisoma. The sequence continues at coordinate 28,593 of SFJG01000004.1, forward strand.
AAAAGGTCTTTGGCTGCGTGGATTGTTCCTTTCATCTTCTCCGAGCCGACAGCTGTGTAGGTTGCGCCGTCGCTGAGGGTGTTGACCGTGCCGTCGGCAAGGGTGATAGTTGCCTTGACACTCGACTGCAAGTTGATTGCCGGTCCGTCGCCGTTGGTGAGCGTCAAGCCTGCCAAAGTTATGCCAAAATCGGTTGCGCTATACACCTTGAACATACCGTCGGTCGATGTTCCCGACAAGCGAAATTCCACCGGCTGCGCCAAAATATTGGTCACGATAACGTCGGAACCTGTCACATCGATGTGCACGCCTTCGAAAGCGAACGGATTGACGATTGCAACGCCGTCGGCGTCGTAGGTAACGGTCACTACTTTGCTTTCGCCGAAGGTTAGTTCTTGAATATTGCTGATGCTATATTGTGCTGTTGTGTCTGCCAACTCGAGCACTGCCGTAGTCTCTGAATCGGCAAAATGGATGTTGTCGATTTTCTCGATGTCGGCACCGAGCGTCATACGGTCGCCAAGATGCACAAACAGACGTTCTTGAGCCACAACGGCTGCTGCAACCGATGCGGCTACTCCTATTACTAATAATGACTTTCTCATCGCTTGCAGAATTTAAAGGTTTGACCATTCACGTTCAAGAGATAGATGCCATGCGCCAAATTGCCCACGTAGACCGGCTCTTGTGCATCTTGCCGGATGCTGCAAAGCAACGAGCCATCGACCGAGTAAATACAAATTTCTACCTCTCCTTCGAAGCCACGCAACGCAACTGTCGATTGCGCCATTGAAGGATAGATGCCGCGCACTGCCGCTTTGACGCTCGTCACTCCGCTTTGGTCGTTTTTGAACGTAATCTTTGTAATCCCCGAGATGCCATACGACTCGGTTGTACCGCTTGTAAAATTCACACAAAGATTCCCATCTTTGAATGTCACATTTTGTATGCCGCTTAATCCGTGGCTAAAACTACTGCCATCCGTCTTGCTTACATACATTGCCGACGTGGTTTCGCCGACACACACCGTCGGCATTATGCCCGCCAACAGCATGACAATTAGAAGTAAGTAATTTCTCCTCATAATGTATATTAGATTTGTAAATATTTTTCAACTTTAAAATCGAAATTAAATCGTGTAAAATTATTAATAATAATTACACTTTACAAACCTATATTTAGAGTTTAATATACAAATTGAGGATTTATTCGTGATAATCAATGGGTTTTAACATGTATTTACATACATTTTTCACAACATCATCGAAGATTGCCTCCGAAGCAAAGGAATTTTTGGGGATAAGCATAAAACTGTAACTTCCATCGACAAAATCCAGGCGAATATAATCATTTGCCACTGTGCAATCGTCAAAAGCCGCCCACTCATAGCGCGTTTCGCCAACGCACAGGTCGTCGTTGAGAAACACAACCGTTATGCCGGCATCGTCAATTCGCGCCAACTGTCGGCGCACAGCCGAAACGGCTACGGGGCGAAATGCGTAATAGAAATAGACGAAGCCAAGCAGCATCGGCACGACAATAAATCCCGCCATCAGCGCAACGTAGACAAATCGCACGTCGACAAACGAGAGAGCAACGAACGGCAAAACCACAGCAACCACAGTCCACCAACGGTCGGCAAGCCAATCGGCGAAAAGTTGTCGCATATACGTCGATGCCGGCACTTGATATGGCTGAGTTTCTATCATTTTTCAGTATTGATAAAAGCAAAATAGACAGCAGCAATGAGCAGCACGAACGACACGATGTGGTTCCACCGTATCGATTGACCTTGGAAGACTACCGTTGCCACTATGGTAAACACCACCAACGTAATAGCCTCTTGCAGCACTTTCAGTTGCACAAGCGTAAACGGCCCGCCGTTGCCGACATATCCCATGCGGTTGGCTGGCACTTGGAACGAATATTCAGCCAACGCGATTAGCCACGAAAAAAGGATTACGACGTAGAGCGGCCAATTGCGCGAAATGCCCAATTCGCCTAAACGCAAATGCCCGTACCAGGCAAGTGTCATAAAAACATTAGAAATTATTAGAAGGACAACAGTCCAAATTGCAGCACTCATTTTCCAAACTTTTTGTTTATAAATTCATATCCGCGGAGATAGTTCTCCACGCTTTGCTGGTGGCAATCTACGGCAATTCCCGAGCCGTCGGTGTCGTAGAGCGCCTTGATGTTAAGATAGTCGCCGGTGTCGGGAAGCGGATTGTCGAACACGCGTCGCTTCAACTCGTTGGCACGGTCGCATGCCGGCGAATGTCCGGTGGCATCGTCAGCGCGCAATTCGTCGGGCACGCCGCCTTCCCACGTCCATGCCGGGACAACTACGCCACACGGTGGATAGCCCAAGACGGTCCACATCGTCGTAGCCGCCGGATTTTCACCGGCATTGACACCTTCGACAACTACCGACGCCGAGGATATGCGTCGCGGAATAAAGTCGCGGTCGACAACGTAGGTCGCCGTGTCGGCTGCAAAATCTTTACCGACAAGCGAATGATAGAACGAGCGAGAAAGCCTTTCGGTAAGCACTTCGGGAGTGACACTGCGACTTTCGACGTAGGGGCGCAACAGATGTTGCGCATTTGCTTCGCGAACGTAGCCGTAGCCCTCGTCCTTGCGTCCCGACTTTGAATGGTTGGTGCGCACCGTGATGCTGTCGACGTCGAAGCGCTTATACGAATAGTTGCACGTCTCGAAATACGCGGCACCGCCGTGAGCATCTATCACCCCGAAATTAGCCTCCACGCCCAACGGTTTGGGCATAGTGAGCAACAATTGCTCGAAATCGTCGACCGTGCTACACAGCCTCAACGCTTCGCTCATCACCAAGCCCTCTCGGTCCATCTGCTTAACCGTGTCGGCTTTCAGATTGTACGACGCCGTATTCATTATGGCAAAGCCCTCGGTGTTGCAGCCCATCCACGCCTCGAGCCGCAGCGAGTCGCTCGCATTGAACAAGCCGATATAGGCAAAACCGGCATCAGGCGTGATGCGTTCCACCACGTTGTTCAGGTCGGACGTGTCGCGATGCTTCCACAGCAGCGGCCGCCCGTTCGCCGTCATCTTCGCCGTAACAATCGCCGACGTACATGCCCACGCAGCCACCGTGGCTACTATAGCACACGCCAGAAATATTATTCGTTTGCTCATCTTTTGACCTCTTATTTTCCGCAAAGGTAGTAACTGACGAGCGAAAGCGCAAGCGGAAACAGCGAAAAGAGCAGAGATCGGAGAGGAACGCGCTCTAAACTATTAACGGATAACGCTCTTATAAAAAAATATGCTATATAACATAAGATTACCGAAAAATATGTGTAATTTTGCAGACAAAATAGTAAGAGGATATATGCAGAACATTAGAAACATTGCAATTATTGCCCATGTCGACCACGGCAAAACAACGCTTGTCGACAAAATGTTGATGGCAGGACACCTGTTTCGCGACAACCAAACAACCGGCGAGCTGATGCTCGACAACAACGACCTTGAGCGCGAACGTGGCATAACAATTCTTTCGAAAAACGTGTCAATCAACTATAAGGGCTACAAGATAAATATCATCGACACCCCGGGACACAGCGACTTCGGCGGCGAGGTGGAACGCGTGCTCAACATGGCAGACGGATGCCTGCTCCTGGTCGACGCCTTCGAAGGTCCGATGCCCCAGACCCGTTTTGTGCTTCAAAAGGCTATACAAATAGGGCTGAAGCCCATCGTGGTTATCAATAAAGTCGACAAGCCGAATTGCCGTCCCGACGAAGTCAACGAGATGGTGTTCGACCTGATGTTCAACCTCGACGCTACCGAAGACCAACTCGACTTCCACACCATCTACGGCTCGGCAAAACAAGGCTGGATGAGCGAAGACTGGCGCAAACCCACCGACAACATCATCCCCCTGCTCGACGCCATTATCGAACACATCCCCGGACCGACTGTAATCGAAGGCAAGCCGCAAATGCTCATCACTTCGCTCGACTATTCGTCGTACGTCGGACGTATCGCCATCGGTCGCGTACATCGCGGCACTATTCGTGAAGGTATGGATATTGGTCTTTGCCGCCGCGACGGTACAATCTCGCGCCAACGCATCAAAGAACTTCACACCTTCGAAGGTATGGGTCGCAAACGCACCGCTGAAGTGTCGTCGGGCGACATCTGCGCACTAATCGGCATCGAAGGCTTCGAAATCGGAGATACTATCACCGACCCCGAAACGCCGGAATCGCTGCCGCGAATTGCCATCGATGAACCAACAATGTCGATGACTTTCACCATCAACGACTCGCCTTTCTTCGGAAAAGACGGCAAATACGTCACCTCGCGACACATCGCCGAACGCCTTGAACGCGAATTGGACAAAAACCTCGCTCTGCGCGTCAGCAAAGCTCCCGACGAAGACGTTTGGACCGTTTACGGCCGCGGCGTGCTACACCTGTCGGTGCTCATCGAAACTATGCGCCGTGAAGGCTACGAATTGCAGGTAGGGCAACCGCAAGTCATCGTCAAAGAAATCGACGGACAGCGATGCGAGCCTATCGAATTGATGACGGTAAACGTCCCCGAAGAATATTCAAGCAAGATTATTGATATGGTGACGCGTCGTCGCGGCGAACTAACTTCGATGGTCACCCAAAACGACCGCATCCAGATGGAATTTCACATTCCGTCGCGAGGCATAATCGGTCTGCGCACAAACGTGCTGACAGCCTCTGCCGGCGAAGCCATTATGGCACACCAATTCTTGCAATATGAGCCGTGGAAAGGCGACATCGAGCGACGCACTAACGGCTCGCTTATCGCAATGGAGAGCGGCACGGCTTACGCTTACGCAATCGACAAACTCCAAGACCGCGGCAAATTCTTCATCTTCCCTCAAGAGGAAGTCTATGCCGGACAAGTGGTCGGCGAAAATGCCAAAGAAAACGACATTGTGGTGAACGTCACCAAGTCGAAAAAACTCACCAACATGCGTGCTTCAGGTGCCGACGACAAGGCGAGAATCATCCCGCCGGTGGTGTTCAGCCTCGAAGAAGCGTTGGAATACATCAAGGCTGACGAATATGTCGAAGTGACACCTAACCACATCCGCCTGCGCAAGATTATCCTTGACGAAATCGAACGCAAGCGCGCGAATAAGTAGCGGAGAGCGGAGAGGTTAAAGTGCTCGGCATCCTTTAACCTTTAAGTTTTCATCTTTCGTCTAAAAATACTACCTTTGCAAAAATAATTCCGGAAAACAAAAATAAATTCTTTATCGATGAAGAAACAATTCAATGAATACGACAGTTTCAACTTGTCGGAAATCAATAAGGAAGTCTTGAAAACGTGGGACGCTAACCACGTGTTCGAGGCGAGCATGGAGGAACGTGCGGGACATCCCACGTTTGTGTTCTACGAAGGACCGCCATCGGCAAACGGAATGCCGGGCATCCACCACGTAATGGCTCGCACTATTAAGGACATTATCTGCCGCTATAAAACCATGCAAGGCTTCCAAGTGAAGCGCAAAGCCGGATGGGACACTCACGGCTTGCCCGTCGAACTCGGCGTTGAAAAAATGCTGGGCATCACCAAGGAAGACATCGGCAAAAAAATATCGGTCGACGACTACAACAGAGCATGCCGCCAAGAGGTGATGAAATACACCAAAGAATGGGAAGACCTCACCCACCGCATGGGATACTGGGTCGACACAAAAGACCCGTATATCACCTACGACAACCGCTACATCGAATCCGTGTGGTGGTTGTTAAGCAACCTTTACAGCAAGGGCTACCTCTACAAAGGATACACCATCCAGCCCTACTCGCCCGCCGCAGGCACCGGCCTGAGTTCGCACGAATTGAACCAACCGGGTTGCTACCGCGACGTCAAAGACACCACCTGCGTTGCGCAGTTCAAAATCAAGAACCCCAAGCCGGAAATGGCTAACTGGGGCACACCCTACTTCTTGGCTTGGACTACCACTCCGTGGACGCTTCCCAGCAACACGGCGCTCTGCGTTGGCCCCAAAATCGAATACGTTGCCGTCGAGACCTACAACGGCTACAACGGCAAACCGATAACCGTTGTCCTTGCTCGTCAACTGCTCTACAACCACTTCAACAAGAAAGCCGAAGGAATCGCTCTCGAAGACTACAAACCGGGCGACAAGTTGATTCCGTTCCGCATCGTCGGCGAATATGTCGGCACCGACCTCGTCGGAATGCAGTACGAGCAACTCTTCCCCTGGGTTAAGCCCGTTGAGACCGACGACGCCGGCAACTGGCACGTTGCCGCCGACAAGGCTTTCCGCGTAATCCCCGGCGACTACGTTACCACCGAGGATGGTACCGGTATTGTGCACATCGCACCGACTTTCGGTGCCGACGACGCTTTCGTGGCTCGCGCTGCCGGAGTTCCTTCGCTGTTTATGATTAACAAACGCGGCGAAACTCGCCCGATGGTCGACTTTACCGGAAAATTCTTCCTCCTCGACGAACTCGACGAACGTTTCGTCGACGAATGCGTCGACGTCGACACTTATAAAGAATATGAAGGTCGTTGGGTGAAAAACGCATACGACCCGCAATACACCGTCAACGGTCGCTTCGACGAAGCGGCTGCATCGGCGGCTGAAAACCTCGACATCGTGCTTTGCATGGTGCTCAAGCAGCTGGAGAAAGTGTTCAAAATCGAGAAACACGTTCACAACTACCCCCACTGCTGGCGTACCGACAAGCCCGTGCTCTACTACCCGCTCGACAGCTGGTTTATCAAAACCACAAAATGCCGCGAGCGTATGATACAACTCAACGAAACCATCACATGGAAGCCTCAATCTACAGGCACAGGACGTTTCGGAAAATGGCTCGAAAACCTCAACGATTGGAACCTGTCGCGCAGCCGCTACTGGGGCACTCCGCTGCCGATTTGGCGCACCGAAGACGGCGAGCACGAAATCTGCATCGGCTCCGTTGAAGAACTCTACAACCAAATCGAACGCGCTGTCGAAGCAGGTGTTATGGCTTCTAATCCACTAAAAGACAAAGGATTCGTTCCCGGCGACTACTCCGCCGACAACTATAACCGCATCGACCTGCACCGTCCTTACGTCGACGACATCATCCTCGTTGCTCCAAACGGCAAAAAGATGAAACGCGAACTCGACCTCATCGACGTGTGGTTCGACTCCGGCGCTATGCCCTACGCACAAATCCACTATCCTTTCGAAAACAAGGAAGCTTTCGACAACCGTCAAATCTACCCCGCCGACTTCATCGCTGAAGGCGTCGACCAAACTCGCGGTTGGTTCTTCACCCTACATGCTATCGGCGCTATGGTGTTCGACAGCGTTGCATACAAGGCTGTGATTTCAAACGGTTTGGTGCTCGACAAGAACGGCAACAAGATGTCGAAACGTCTCGGCAATGCCGTCGACCCGTTCGGCGCCATCGAGAAATTCGGCACCGACCCGTTGCGCTGGTACATGATTTCCAACTCATCGCCTTGGGACAACTTGCGCTTCGACGAAGAAGGCGTTGTGGAAGTGAGCCGCAAATTCTTCAGCACGCTCTACAACACTTACTCATTCCTGGCACGTTACGCCAACGTCGACGGTTTCGACAACAGCGCCGACCAAATCCCATACGGCGAGCGTCCCGAAATCGACCGATGGATTCTGTCGTCGCTCACAAGCCTTATCAAGACCGTCGAAGAAAACCTCGACGCCTACGAGCCTACTCGTGCTGCTCGAGCAATCTCCGAATTTGTCAACGATAACCTCAGCAACTGGTACGTACGCCTCAACCGTCCTCGTTTTTGGCGCGGCGAAATGTCGGCCGACAAACTCTCCGCTTACCAAACGCTATATACTTGCCTCGATGTTTTGGCTCGACTCATCGCTCCGTTCTCGCCGTTTGTTGCCGACAAAATCTATGTCGACCTCACTTCGGCTACCACCGGCGCTACCAAGTCGGTCCACTTGGCGGATTTCCCCAAAGCCGACGAGGCGCTCATCGACAAACGTCTCGAGAAGCAAATGGCGCTCGCTCAGGCAATAACCTCGATGGGATTGGCTCTGCGCCGCAAGGCTAACATCAACGCGCGCAAGCCGCTGATGGCTATTATGGTACCCGTGTTCGACGACGACCAACGCTCTGCTATCGAAGCCGTCTCCGAACTCCTCAAGGCTGAACTCAATGTCAAAGAAGTGCGTCTCGTACGTGCCGAAGATGGCGTGCTCGTCAAGAAAATCAAACTCGACTTCAAGAAACTCGGTCCGAAATGCGGCAAGGCGATGAAACAAGTTGCCGCCCATATGGCTAACATCAGCCAGGCCGACATCATCGAGTTGGAGAAAAACGGCGCACTTACCATAAATATCGATGGCGTCGACTACACCATCGACAGCACCGACGTCGAAATCTTCTCGCAAGACATCCCCGGATGGACCGTCGCCAACGAAGGCAGCCTCACCGTTGCCCTCGACATAACCATCAACGACGACCTCCGCAACGAAGGTATTGCCCGCGAATTGGTTAACCGCATCCAGAACATCCGCAAAGCGTCAGGATTCAACATCACAGACCGCATAGCCGTCGTCATCTCTCACAACAGCGAAATCGAAGCCGCTGTGGCTCAATTTGGCGAATACATTTCACGTCAAGTGCTCGCCACTTCGCTCATCGTTGGCGATATTGCCGAGCCCGACAGAATTGCGCTCCCGAAGATGGAAGAATACGGCGAAATCTACGTGTCGGTTAAACCTGCTTAATAAAACCATTTTTTAACTCTATTGTTATGGCTGAAAAAACAAGGTATTCAGACGAAGAACTGCAAGAGTTCAAAGAATTAATTCTTAAGAAACTCGAGAAAGCCTACAAAGACTATGAATTGCTCAAAAACGAAGTAACCAATGCCGACGGCAACGACACCGCCGACACTTCTCCTACTTTCAAAGTGCTCGAAGAGGGCGCTTCGACACTCAACAAAGAAGAATCGGGAAGATTGGCTCAACGTCAGATGAAATTCATTCAACATCTGCAAGCAGCATTGGTGAGAATCGAAAACAAAACCTACGGCATCTGTCGCGAAACCGGGAAACTCATCCCCAAAGAACGACTCAAAGCCGTTCCTCACGCAACTCTTATCATAGAGGCTAAAAACGACAAAAAGTAAATGCGCAAAACTTTGTCAAACGGCTGGTTGGCGGCGATTATAATCCTCGTGATTATAATCGCTGACCAATGGCTTAAAATATGGGTAAAAACCCACTTCTATCTCTACGAATCGTACGACATTGCCGACTGGTTTAAACTCACTTTCGTAGAAAACCCCGGTATGGCTTTCGGTTGGGAAATCGGCAGCAAACTCTTTCTGACCCTGTTCAGAATAGTTGCTTCGATTGCCTTAATTTACTACATCTTCAAGATTCGCAGCAACCGAGAATACAGCCGCGGCTACTTCGTATGCCTGTCGCTCATCACCGCCGGTGCCATCGGAAACGTCATCGACTGCATGTTCTACGGCATCATCTTCGACCAATCAACGCCCTACACCATCGCCACGCTGTTTCCCGACGGCGGCGGATACGGTACTTTCCTCCACGGAAGAGTGGTCGACATGTTCTACTTCCCGCTATGCTCCTGGAATTGGCCTCAATGGATGCCCTGGATTGGCGGCGAACACTTCGTCTTCTTCCAACCCGTATTCAACGTTGCCGACGCTGCAATTTCGGTGGGTATGGCGCTGCTGATTATTTTCTATTCTCGCTATTGGGCTAAATCCGACAAAAAGGACACAAAAAAGCAATGAAACATCTTTCGACATTCATAGCATCCGCTCTGCTGCTCCTCACCGCAGCGTGCAGCAAGACGCCCGACGGAGTAATCGGGCAGAGCGATATGGCTGACCTGCTGGCTGATATGCAGGTGGCTGATGCTATTGTCGAAATCAACAGAGACTCCTACGAAGCCGACTCGTCGCGACTCAACCTACGCCGCAGCGTGCTCAAACGCCACGGCGTCACGGAAGACGAATTCGACTCGTCGCTCGTATGGTACGGTCACAACCTCGACGTCTACAAAGAGGTGTACGACAAAGTGGTCACCAAACTCGAAGACCGCCAGCAAGACATCATCGAAGAGGCTCGCCGCGCCGGCGAAAAGATGACAGCCTCCGGCGACAGCATCGACATCTGGCAAGCCGCAACTTGCTACTTCTTCGACCGTCGCCGCTGTGGAAACTCCGCACAAATCAACTTCTCAATCGATGCCGACATCAACACAAAACCCGGCGACAAATACGAATGGCGGATGACTATGAAAAACGCCTCAAACGGCGGCTACGCAATGCTTGCCGTCGACTACGACGACGGCTCGTGGGACTACACTCGCCGCTCGTTGCGCCCCGACGAAGCCATGCGTCTGAAGTTGCAAACCGACTCCACACTCACCGTCAAACGAGTTTACGGCTACGTCGCCTACACTATCGGCTCGGAAGATGCTATCTTTGCCGACAGCCTCTCGCTCTATCGCTCCCGACTCGACCCGACCATCTATTTCGCTAACAAAGGCACACGGCGACGCCTGAAAAAGCAATGAAACTTTTAGCCCACTACACGATTTTCGACGGCAACGTGTTCCACCTTCACACCTTCGACGTAACGCCCGAGGGCATTACCCACAGCCCCGTAAAGGCTGAAACCGCCCACACGGAATTTATCGAAGGAATCTTGATTATCGGTTCATCCGACATTTCCGGCTTGACTCAACGACTCGCCGAGATTACACAATCATTCGGCATCCAAGGCATTGCCTCCGCAGCCGATGGCATTTGTCGGACTCTCATCGAAACAGATACAAACTATAAGCCGAAACAGCCTGTCGGGTTGATAAAAATCACATACCCACATTTTTTAGTGGCAGAAATCAAACAAAAATAGCATTTTCGCTTATAAATTGCAACCATTTGCCGTTTTAATGCCGTATATCGGCAAAAAATCACTATCTTTGCAGAAAAACTCGAAGAAGTGAACAACAACGAACACAACACAGCAATTTTGCGAATGCACTGTCCCGACCAAGCGGGCATCATTACCGTTATCACCGGTTTCATCAACGAAAACGGCGGCAACATCGTATATCTCGACCAATACGTCGACCGCAACAACGGGATTTTCTATATGCGCATCGAGTGGGAACTCGATAACTTTATCATCCCAAAAGAGAAAATCAGCGACTACTTCAACACGCTCTACGCCCAGCGCTACAACATGTCGTTCCACATCAGCTTTACCGAACGCGTTCAACGCATGGCTATCTTCGTCTCGAAGATGTCGCACTGCATCTACGACCTGCTGGCACGCTACACCGCCGGCGAATGGGACGTCGAAATTCCGCTTATCATCAGCAACCACCCCGACCTCTCGATTATAGGCCAACAATTCAACATTCCTTTCGAAGTTATACCCATCACTAAAGACAACAAAGCCGAACAGGAAGCCAAAGAATTCGAACTGCTCGAACGCTACAACATCGACTTCATCGTCCTGGCTCGATATATGCAAGTGCTCTCGGAAGACTTCATTGCGCGCTATCCCAACCGCATCATCAACATCCACCACTCGTTCCTTCCGGCTTTCATCGGCGCCAAGCCCTACCACCAAGCCTACGAACGCGGCGTAAAACTTATCGGCGCAACAAGCCACTACGTCACCGCCGAACTCGATGCAGGTCCCATTATCGAGCAAGACATCGCTCGAATCTCTCACAAAGATTCGCCCGCAGAACTCGTCCATAAAGGTCGCGACCTCGAGAAAATTGTGCTCTCACGTGCCGTCGAAAAGCACATTCAGCGCAAAATTCTCACCTACAAAAACAAAACAATAATCTTCAACTAACATCGAAAACTGCAATGCAGGTAGCAATCATCAAATATAACGCAGGCAATATCTTCTCGGTCGACTGCGCTCTTCGGCGAATCGGCGTAGACGCCGTCACGACCGACGACCCGCGCACGATTCTCGCCGCCGACAAAGTGATTTTTCCCGGCGTCGGCGAAGCACGTGCCGCCATGGAATACCTGCAACAACACGGGCTCGACGAACTCATTCGCAGCATCACAAAGCCACTGTTGGGCATCTGCATCGGGCAGCAACTCCTCTGCCGACACTCCGAAGAAGGCAACGTCGATTGCCTCGGAATTTTCGACGCCGACGTGGTGCGTTTCAAAACCGACGACCCGTCGTTCAAAATTCCCCACATGGGATGGAACGACATCAACGTCGTTGCTCCAACGCCTCTGCTCGGCACCGACGTCGACAACAAGTACGTCTACTATGTGCACAGTTATTTCGCACCGGTGTGCCGTCACACCGTAGCGACTACCGACTACATACAGCCATTTTCAGCGGCAATGCAACGCGACAACTTCTTCGCCACCCAATTCCACCCCGAAAAGAGCGGTGACGTTGGCGAAACTATTCTTAAAAACTTCATACAACTATGATAACAATCATACCGGCTATCGACATAATCGACGGAAAATGCGTACGTCTGAGCCGCGGCGAATATGCTTCGGCAAAAACCTATAACGAGAACCCCCTCGATGTGGCTCTCGCATTTGCCGATGCCGGATGCCGACGCCTGCACCTCGTAGACCTCGACGGCGCGAAATCAAAGCATATCGTCAACTATCGCGTCATCGAAGCCATTGCCTCGCGAACCGACTTGGTTATCGACTTCGGTGGTGGCGTCAAGTCGGACGAAGACCTTCGAATTGCCTTCGAAAGCGGAGCACAAATGGTGACCGGCGGCAGCATCGCGCTCACCGACCCGACAACTTTCCGACGCTGGCTAAGTCGCTACGGCGGCGAACGAATCATCTTGGGCGCCGACTCCAAAAACGGAAAAATCGCCATCAGCGGATGGACCGAACAAAGCGACGCCGACATCGTGCCTTTCATCAACGGATACGTCAACGAAGGCGTCAGACAAGTGATTTCGACCGACATCAATGTCGACGGAATGCTCACCGGCCCTTCTACGGCGCTCTACAAACGAATCCTCGACGAAGTCGACGGAGTACACATCATCGCAAGCGGAGGAGTCGGCTCGATTGAACACATCGTCGAACTGGCACAAATAAACGTGCCCGAAGTTATCGTTGGAAAGGCTATCTACGAAAACAAGATTAGCCTAAACGACATAGAACGTATTAACCGAGGAGAATTATGTTAGCAAAACGCATCATACCCTGCCTCGACGTCAAAGACGGCAAAACCGTCAAGGGCGTCAACTTCCTCAACTTGCGCGACGCCGGCGACCCCGTCGAACTCGGCAAGCGATACAGCGACGAAGGCGCCGACGAACTCGTCTTTCTCGACATCACGGCTTCTCACGAGCGTCGCCGTACGCTTATACCCATGGTAGAACGAGTGGCTCGACAAGTCAGCATACCTTTCACCGTCGGCGGCGGAATCTCCGAAATCGACGACGTCGACCGTCTGCTCAGCGCCGGCGCCGACAAAATATCTATCAACTCGTCCGCCCTCGTCCGCCCGCAACTCATCACCGACATCGCAACCCGATTCGGCAGCCAAGTGTGCGTCGTTGCCATCGACGCTAAATGCGTCGACGACCGCTGGTCGTGCTACGTCAAAGGCGGCCGCGAAGACTACGGCAAAGACCTCTTCGACTGGGCTTACGAAGCTCAAGAACGCGGCGCCGGCGAAATACTCTTTACAAGCATGAACCACGACGGCGCAAAAAACGGTTTCGCCTGCTCCGCTCTTGCCCGACTCGCCGACCGTCTTAGCATTCCCGTCATCGCATCCGGCGGCTGCGGAAACATGCAACACTTCGCCGACGTTTTCTCCATCGGACACGCCGATGCCGCCCTCGCTGCCAGCGTTTTCCACTTCAACGAAATCAAAATTAACGACCTCAAGATTTTTTTACACAATCAAAACATACCTATCAGATTATGAAAATCGACTTCGATAAAATGGGCGGACTCGTTCCCGCAATCATCCAAGACAGCCGCACAAAAAACGTGCTCATGCTGGGATTTATGAACGAAGAAGCATACAATAAGACCGTCGAAACCGGCTTGGTTACTTTCTTTAGCCGCACTCGCAACACCCTGTGGACTAAAGGCGAAACCAGCGGCAACTACCTCAAAGTGGTGTCGACCGCAATCGACTGCGACAACGACACACTCCTCATCAAGGTAGTGCCCGTCGGTCCGGTTTGCCACACCGGCAACGCAACCTGCTTCGAAGAAAAGAATGAATTCGGCATCGAATTTCTCGACTATCTCCAGAAATTCATCGAACGCCGCCACCGCGAAATGCCCGAAGGCTCATACACAACATCACTCTTCCGCAAAGGCATAAACCGCATGGCGCAAAAAGTGGGCGAAGAAGCCGTCGAAACTGTTATCGAAGCCACAAACGGCACCGACGACCGTCTCGTCTACGAAGCATCCGACCTCATTTACCACCTAATCGTACTACTCACATCTAAGGGTTTGAGCATCAACGACCTGGCTCTAGAACTCGAAAAACGTCATAAAGAATAATGGCACAAATCATCGACTACAAAGGCGTAGAAATCACACGAGGCGACCTCATCGTGCTCCGCTCTGCCGACTTCGCCCTCAACGAAGGCGAATTCGTATACCTCATCGGCAAAGTAGGCAGCGGCAAAAGCAGCCTGCTCAAAACAATGTATGCCGAAATACCAGTCTCGGCAGGCGAGGCACACATCCTCGGTTACGACCTTACTGCTCTTCGCCGACGCGACGTGCCTATGCTCCGCCGGCAAATCGGAATCGTGTTTCAAGACTTCCAACTACTCACCGACCGCTCTGTCTACGACAACCTCTTGTTCGTACTAAAAGCTACCGGATGGAAAAACAAAACGGACATCGACGACCGAATCAACGAAGTGTTAAGCCAAGTCGATATGACCAATAAATCATACAAAATGCCTCACGAACTCTCCGGCGGCGAACAGCAACGAATCGCTATCGCTCGAGCTCTGCTCAACAACCCGAGCCTTATTCTCGCCGACGAGCCGACCGGAAACCTCGACGAAGCAACCGGTGAACAAATCATGCGACTGCTCCACGACATTTCTTCGAAAGGCACTGCCGTTATTATGGCTACTCACAATATGAAAATCACACAAGATTTTCCTGCAAGAATTGTGCGTTGCGAGGCGAAAAAAATCTTAGAAGTCTGATTTTTTATGTAATTTTGCAAAATAAATAATTTTCAAGCCGATATAATGAAAGTAATGAAATTTGGCGGCACCAGCGTAGGGTCCGCAGAACGTATTCAAAACGTAGCAAATCTTATTGCCGACAAGGGCAAAAACATAATCGTGCTATCCGCTATGGCAGGCACAACCAACACCCTCGTCGAAATTTCCGACTACCTCTACAAGCGCAACATCGACGGCGCTAAAGAGACAATCAACAACCTCGAAAAGAAATATCGAGCTACCATCGACGCGCTCTACAGCACCGACGCCGCGCGACAAGAAGCAAACACCGAAATTAAAGCTTGCTTCAACTACATCCGTTCGCTCACGAAAGACATCTTCACTCTCTTCGAAGAAAAAGAAATCCTCGCCCAAGGCGAAATCATGTCGACCGTGATGATGAACCTATACCTCCACGAAAAAGGCATCAAGTCGGAACTGCTCCCTGCTCTCGAGTATATGAAAACCGACAAAAACGGCGAGCCCGACAACCACTACATCCGTCAGCGACTTAACAACCTGCTCGACAAGCACGCCGAAGCCGACCTTTACATCACCCAAGGTTACATCTGCCGCAATGCTTACGGCGAAATCGACAACCTCCAACGCGGCGGCAGCGACTACTCCGCCTCGCTTATCGGTGCCGCTATTTCCGCCGAAGAAATCCAAATTTGGACCGACATCGACGGTATGCACAACAACGACCCACGATTCGTCGAAAACACATCCCCGGTCGAAAAACTCAACTTCGAAGAAGCTGCCGAACTCGCATACTTCGGTGCGAAAATCCTGCACCCGACTTGCATTCAACCCGCAAAACTCAACAACATCCCGGTTCGTCTGCTCAACACTCTCGACCCGTCCGCTAAAGGAACCCTCATCGGCAACGATTCAATTCACACCGCTATCAAAGCCGTTGCCGCAAAAGACAACATCACAGCCATCAAAATCAAATCCGGCAGAATGTTGCTCGCCTACGGATTCCTCCGCAAAGTGTTCGAAATCTTCGAATCGCACAAAACAGCAATCGATATGGTCGTAACTTCCGAAGTCGGCGTATCCGTAACTATCGACTCCGAGAAAAACCTCGACAACATTCTCGAAGACCTTCGCAAATTCGGCACCGTAACAATCGACCGCGACATGGTTATCATCTGCGTTGTCGGCGACCTCGAATGGCAGAACCGCGGATTCGAAGCAAAAGCAATCGAAGCGCTCAAAGACATCCCCGTTAGAATGATTTCTTACGGCGGTAGCAACTACAACATATCTTTCCTAATCAGAAAAGAAGACAAAATCAAAGCGCTACAACTGCTTAGCAGTCACTTATTTTAAACACAAAAACTACATATATGAGTGGTTTTCCAATAGATAAATTCAACAACCTGCAAACCCCATTCTACTACTACGACGTAGACCTCTTGCGGGCAACACTGCGCACCGTCAAAGAATGCGCCGACGCCTACGACCTCCACATCCACTACGCCGTAAAAGCCAACGCCAACCCGCGAATTCTTGCCATCGTCAAAGAATACGGTTTGGGCGTCGACTGCGTTAGCGGTGGCGAAATAAAAGCAGCCGCCGACGTCGGTTTCGCCGGCTCCGACATTATGTTCGCCGGCGTAGG
Organism: Bacteroidales bacterium; assembly: GCA_004555955.1. GTDB lineage: Bacteria > Bacteroidota > Bacteroidia > Bacteroidales > Muribaculaceae > Limisoma. The sequence goes on from SFJG01000004.1 coordinate 45,495, forward strand.
CAAAACCGACGACGAAATTCGCCTCGCACTCGAAACCGGGATTCGCTGCTTCAACGTCGAATCGCTTCCCGAACTGCTGAACATCAACGAAATAGCAGCTCAGACAAACAATATGACTCACATCGCCGTCAGAATAAACCCAAACATTGATGCGCACACCCACCAATACATCACAACCGGGCTTAACGAAAACAAATTCGGCATCAACCTCGAAAACCTCGGCGAATTCGTAAGCACAGCTCTTTCGTTGCCAAACATCGACCTCTGCGGTCTACACTACCACATAGGCTCTCAGATTCGCGACCTCGAGCCTTTCGAACAACTCTGCGACAAAGTCAACGACACACTCGCCTACATCGAAAGCCTCGGCGCTCAAATCACAATAATCGACGTCGGTGGCGGCCTCGGCATTAACTACGACGACCCCGACAGCGAGCCTATAGTCGACTTCAAGAAATACTTCGAAATCTTCGCACGCAACATCAAGCGCCGACCCGACCAACAACTCCACTTCGAGCCGGGACGCTCAATCGTTGCTCAATCAGGAAGCCTAATCACACGAGTGCTTTACGTCAAAGAAGGTACAGCAAAAAAATTCGTCATCGTCGACGCCGGTATGACCGACCTCATTCGCCCCGCGCTCTACCAAGCGCACCACAAAATCGAAAACATCAGCTCGCATTCATCCGTCGACGACAAATACGACGTTGTCGGTCCTATCTGCGAATCGTCCGACTGCTTCGGCACCGACGAACGACTCCCCCTCACCGGGCGCGGCGACTTCATCGCTCTCCGCTCCGCCGGCGCTTACGGCGAAGTTATGGCTTCGCAATACAACTGCCGACGTCTGCCCGGTAGCATTCTGAGCACCGAACTACTCTAATCCGGTTCGCGCTCTTAACACTAAAAATTATAAAATAATAATTCGAAAAATATGGCTCTTCATATGGACCTAAGAGGAATGGGAGTTGCATTGATAACACCCTTCAATGCCGATAAATCAATCGACTTCCCTGCACTCGCGAAACTGCTGGAATACATCATACAAAATAAAGCCGACTACATAGTCGTACTCGGCACAACTGCCGAAACCGCAACACTTACCGAAGACGAACGCGAACAAGTCAGAGCATTCGTTGTCGAACGCGTCAACTCGCGCGTTCCTCTCGTACTCGGCGTTGGCGGAAACAACACAAAAGCCGTTACCGACTACCTGCGTCAAAACGACCTGTCGGCTTTTAGCGCAATCCTTTCCGTAGTGCCCTACTACAACAAGCCCTCACAAGAAGGCATCTACCAACACTACAAAGCAATCGCCGAAGCCTCTCCTCTGCCCGTCATCCTCTACAACGTCCCCGGACGCACCGGAGTCAACATGACAGCTGAGACAACTCTCCGCCTTGCCAAAAACTTCACAAACATCATCGGCGTCAAAGAAGCCTCGGGCAACATTACTCAGATGGACGACATCATCAAAAACAAGCCCGCCGACTTCATGGTAATCTCCGGCGACGACGGCATAACATTCCCGCTCATAACCCTCGGAGCCGTCGGTGTAATCTCCGTTATCGGCAACGCATTCCCTCGCGAGTTCTCTCGAATGGTACGACTCGCCCTCGAAGGCGACTTCGCCAACGCTCTGCTCATACACCACCGATTCACCGAGCTATTCAGCCTACTCTTCGTCGACGGAAACCCCGCCGGCGTCAAATGCTTGCTCAACGCTAAAGGTATGATTCAAAACGAATTGCGACTCCCTCTCGTACCCACAAAAATAACAACATACGAGAAAATTCGCCAAGTTTTGAACAAACTCGAAAATTAAAATCGATTTTTATTGCAAGGTTATAAAATTTAGGCTAACTTTGCAGCACTTTTTGGAGGAAATTTTGGGGTTCGGTAGCTCAACTGGATAGAGCATCAGCCTTCTAAGCTGAGGGTTCTGGGTTCGAGTCCCAGCCGAATCACGGAAACTCGCCGGCAGCAATGTCGGCGAGTTTTTTATTTTGTTAGCCGGCATTGCCGCGCCGCCTAATCGCAGTTTTTTGTAAAAATCGCGGTTATAATCGCAAAAATTTGTACCTTTGAGCGCTTTTAATCGTGATTTTTTGTATGGCAGTGAAAGTTGACACCGATTAAAAACTATTTCTTTTTTATGCCGATGCAAAATTTCGCGGTTTTTTGTAAATTTGCAAAAAATGGAAGAGATGGGTAGTAACAATTTCGATATATTTGCTGCGTCGGTGGCGTTTTCGCTTGTGCTTGTGCTCTCGTTCGTAAAGATGCCGGGCGGCGAGTTGTGGAAGCCTTTTCGACGCATGAACAAGTTGCTGATAATGTGTTACAGTGCAATGAGTGTGTCTAATGTTGTCACGGCAATGTGCGGCGTCAGCGACTCTAACGACCCAATTATGTCGGGAGCGATGCTGTTGGTGTCGATGTATCAAGCGATGCTCTTCACTGCCTCGTGTGTGGTTTTCGTTGCGCCTCATAAGATTAGCATCGGTTGGCTTGTTCAGAATGCTTTGGCGATTACGCTTGTCGTCGGTCTTGTGGTTGCAGGATTTGTTGTCGGCGGAAGATATATCCAATTGGCGTTGTGGGGTTGTATTGCCATCTACATAGCACAGTTGATTTACTATTGCTTCTTGTTCAAGAGGTGCTACGACCGCAGTTTGCAAGTCTTGGAGGAAAACTTCGACGAGGACATGCGCGACAGTCTGCGGCTTGTGAAGAATAGCTTCCTGGGCGCTCTGACGGTTGGCGTGAGTGCGTTGGTATTCGCTATGTTCCAATTGGGCGGAATCTGGTATATCACGTTCACCTGCATCTATACCATATATTATATTTATATTGTAATTTGCATCCTAAACTATCGCATAAGCTCGGGCTACATTCTCAAGGTTGTCAGTACGAAATCGGTTACCGAAGTTGAAAAGAAAAAGGAAGTACCCGACGACATGCCGCCCATCGACGCGGAAGAGGAGCTTCGCATTTCGAAGGCTTTAGACAAATGGGTCGAGCAGAAGATGTTCATCCACAACGACCAAACCGTCGAAGACATTGCCGCAGCGCTTGGCACTACGCACACCGTGATGAAATGGTATTTCTCCACACGCAAGCATACGACGTTCCGCAGTTGGCGGCAGCGGCTGCGCGTGGTCGAGGCTCAGCGCATTTTGCGTGAAGAAAAAGTTTCAACCTCGACGCTCCACACGCTTGTCGGTATTACCGACAAAAGTAATTTTCACAAACTTTTCCGCCAATATGTGGGCATGACTCTCCGCGAATATCAGCAAGCATATTTGCAAATCCATGAGCCGGAGAGCGAATAACCGACAATTTTAACGTAGTAAAAACGTAGTAAAACGTGGTATTTCGATGTCGAACACGAAATACCACGAATTTTTTTATGCGTTTTTTGTTTTGTGATTTAAATTTGTAGTCAGAAAGCCCGTCGTCCGACAACACATTTCCAAAATAATCCAAAATAATATATAACATTTATGAACAAAACGAGATTTAAAAGCAACAGGTATGCAGCGATAGTTGCACTGTTGATTGCTATGTTTGCCTTGTCGCCGTTGGCAATGGCACAAGAGCCGCAAGGCTACGCTGAAGTAATCGACGGCGTGCTCACGTTCTACTGGGATGCCGACCGCGATTCGCGCACAGGGAAGACTTACAGCATTCCCGGTCCATATCAACGTCCCGCATGGAGTGGTACAGATACCGCACCTAACGAGAGTACTACCAAGGTGGTTTTCGACCCGTCGTTTATCAATTGTGAGATACAAGGCTGTTATGATTGGTTCCGGCAGTGCACAAAACTTACCACAATTGAAGGTCTTGAATATCTAAACACTTCCAAGGCATGTACGATGGAATATATGTTTTCCTGCTGCACATCGCTAAAGTCTATCGACTTGTCGCATTTCGACATGAGCAGTGTGGAAAATACAAATTATATGTTTAATAATTGTACAAGCCTCGAATCTGTCGATTTATCCGGCACCAACATGGTAAAAGCAACCACCATGCAAGGAATGTTTAAGAATTGCACTTCGCTGAAATCCGTTAACTTTGCCAACTGCAACACTTCGAATGTGACGAGGATGGATGGTACGTTCTACGGCTGTAGTTCGTTGACGACGCTCGACTTGTCGCAACTCGACACTTCGAATGTGACGAGGATGGATGGTACGTTCTACGGCTGTAGTTCGTTGACGGAGCTCGACCTGTCGACGTTCGACATCTCTAAAGTTACTACGATGGAGAATACGTTCCGCGATTGCACCTCACTTGTGTCGCTCAACACCAAGTCGCTCTCCGCAAATAATCTTCAGAATCTTAACAACACATTTTACAATTGTAAGTCGTTAAAATCGCTTGACTTGCGGAATTTCAATAAGGCACCTGCTTTTATGCAAGCAACGTTCTATGGCTGCGAGAGTCTGGAGGATATCAACTTGAACACGGTTCGTTTGTGGTATGCTAACTATCTGAACGATTTGTTCAATGGTTGCAAAAGCCTTAAAGAACTTGATTTGCCGGATGGGCCATACAATGCAAAAGATGTGTCGAATATGTTCCGCGATTGCACATCACTTACAACCATATATATTAGCAACATTGGTTGGGACTTTAGAAGCACTCCGACATCCGACAATATGTTCTTGAACTGTACATCGCTCAAAGGCGCCGTGGCTTACAATGCAAGCAAAACCGACTTAAGTATGGCAAACTTCACCACAGGCTACCTTACAAGCCTTGCCGAAAAGCAAATATATGGTGTAGAAAGCAACGGCGTGCTCACGCTATACTACGATAGGGAATCCGGGAATCGCACAGGCACAGTTAATATCGACCCTACCGACAACTCCGTTCCCGGCTGGGCAGGCACTGAGGATAATCCTAACACGACAGTAACCAAGGTGGTGTTCGACAAATCGTTCAGCAAATGCCAACCGACAAAGACTTGCTATTGGTTCTGTTATTTGACCAAACTCACAACCTTTGAGGGACTTGAGAATCTCAATACGAAAGAGATAACAGAGATGAGCAAGATGTATGCCGGATGTAGCAGTCTGACTTCGCTCGACCTCTCGCCGTTCGTAACCGGGGCGCTAAAGTCAATGTCCTTTATGTTTGCCGACTGCAGCAGCCTGACATCGCTCGAGTTTCCGAATTTTACCACCGGTAGTGTAACTAATATGGAGGGGCTGTTCAAAGGGTGCTCGTCGCTTAAATCTGTCGACATCTCGAACCTTGACTTCGCAATGGCATCGTATATAAACAGTATGTTTGAAGGTTGTAGTAGCCTTACCACACTCGACCTCTCGGAATTTGACTTCTCAGTGGCAAGATATGCAAACAATCTGTTTAAAGACTGCAGTAGCCTGACTACTCTCAAGTTGCCTAATTTGGCAACAAAGCAGATGAGCAATATGTTTGCCGGTTGCAGCAGTCTCAAATCGCTCGACGTTTCCAACCTCACAGGAAATGTAACCCTAATGGATGGTATGTTCGCCGGATGTAGCAACCTGACCACACTCGATGTTTCCAACCTTAAAACTTCGAAAGTTTCCAATATGAGCAATGTGTTCAAAGGATGTACAAAACTTGAGAGCATTTATTGCGACAACACATGGTCGTGCGACAACTCTACCGATATGTTTGCCGGCTGTACCGCCCTCAAAGGCGCCGTAGCTTTCGACGCAAGCAAAACCGACGCCTCGATGGCTAATCCCAAGACCGGCTACTTCTGCGGAAAAACGTACGTGGTAATCGACAAAGGTACTCTCTCTTTCTATCGAGACTATCAACGCAAATCGCGCACCGGCACGTCGTACCTCATCACCGAAAGAAATGCAGAAGACGATTCTTTCCCAATATGGGCTGATAATACAACTATCAAAAAAGTGGTGATTGACGACTCGTTCATTGCCTATGCTCCCTCTTCGACATCTAAATGGTTTGCCAACTGTACAGCCTTGGAAACTGTCGAAGGTCTCGAAAACATCAATAGCAAAACACTGTTAAGTTCGAGTTTTATGTTCTACGATTGCAGCAGTCTTACATCAATCTCCGGCTTCAATTTTAGCGGGTTATGGCTTGAAAACACAAGTTATATGTTTGCAGGATGTAGCAAACTTGCCTCACTCGACGTTTCAGGGATTAGTGCAATTTGGGTAACCGATATGAGCAATATGTTTGCAGGCTGTAGCAACCTGACCTCGCTCGACCTCTCAAAGAGTGATGTGCAAAGCGTGACGAATATGAGTAGAATGTTCGCCGGCTGTAGTAATATTAAAACTATTGTCATCAAGGATTCAAGTGCTAAAATCTTTGGAGTGGATAAGGTTACGGATATGAGCGAAATGTTCAAAGGATGCGCAAAACTTGAAACCATCCATTGTGTCGACACTTGGACGTGCGACAACTCTACGGATATGTTTGCCGGCTGTACATCCCTCAAGGGTGCTGTTGCTTACGACCCGACGAAGACCGACGCCTCGATGGCTAATCCCGAGACCGGCTACTTCTATGCGGCTAAAGCCTACGTTGTTGAAGACGGTGACGTGCTCACTTTCTACTATGACAACCAACGCTCTATACGCTCCGGCACTACTTATGGTATCAGCGATACTCGTAGCGATAATTCCTCAGTCCCCGCATGGGCAGGTACTAACGAAAACCCAAATACACAAACCGCAAAGGTAGTATTCGACAACTCGTTCCAAAACTATTATCCTAGATATACTGACTGTTGGTTTAGAGATTGCAAAAACCTCACAACAATAGAAGGCATAAAGAATCTCAATACGTCGAAAACTTATAGCATGAAACATATGTTCAATGGTTGCAAAGCACTCACATCGCTCGACGTTTCCAATTTCGATACATCAAATGTAGTCGTGATGTCTAGCATGTTTAATGGTTGTTATTCGCTTGCCACACTCGACGTGTCAAGTTTCGATACTTCGAATGTGACCCATATGAATCAGATGTTCACCAATTGTAGCGCACTCACTTCGCTTGACTTGTCTAATTTCAATACAAATAAAGTGACTGAAATGAATAGTATGTTCAATAGCTGCTATTCTCTTACTACGCTGAATCTCATGAATTTCGCCCCACGAAGCAACACCAATTTAACCGAAATGTTCTATGATTGCGAGAATCTTGAGACAATCTATTGTAACTATGAATGGTATTCAGGAAGTATTTCAGAAAATATGTTTAAAGGTTGTACTTCGCTTAAGGGGGCCGTTGAATTTGACCCGACAAAAATTGACGCATCTATGGCAACTCCCTACGGAGGTTACTTCACATTATACAACGGCTCGGTTACTGAGATTAGCAGCGACGACGACGCCGATGCTCCTGTTGAGGTCTACAACCTCTATGGCGTAAAAGTAGCCGACACGACGAGCCGCCTTACCCCGGGCATCTACATTGTCCGCCAAGGCAAAACCGTCAAAAAAATCGCCGTAAAATAGCGGTTTCTCCGTAGTTTTACGTTGTAAAGATTCCAAAAGTAGTGTGCAGATACTTTTGGAATCTTTTTTTGTGAGTGGATGGATGGGTAAGAGGTGAGAGAGAAGAGGTAAGAGTGGATGAGGTTATGGGAGGACGCGTGGATGTATGAGTAAAAGAATGGAGAGTGAGGATGTCTCCCCGCTCTCCACTCTTACCTCTTTGCTATAATCATTATTCGCAGCGCAAGCTGCCGACTAACCTTATAACCTCTTAACCGCGCTCTGCGCCGAATAACTGCATCGAAGATGCCGTCTAACCGCGCCGAAGGCGCCTCTTATCACATCAATTTTTCCAAATCTTTGGTGTTTTCGCGGACTTGTTCATCGGTCACTTGGTAGTTTGCGAGGTCGCCGGCGAAGTAGCGGTCGTAAGAAGCCATGTCGATAAGACCGTGTCCGGAGAGGTTGAAGAGAATCACCTTGCTCTCGCCTGACTCGCGGAGACGTTTAGCTTCGCGGATTGCGGCGGCGATGGCGTGCGACGATTCGGGAGCCGGGATAATGCCTTCCGACTGAGCGAAGAGCGTTGCAGCGGCAAAGGTCTCGAGTTGTGGTATGTCGACAGCCTCCATAAGTTTGTCTTCGATGAGTTGGCTGACGATAGCTCCGGCACCGTGATAGCGCAGACCGCCGGCATGGATGTTGGCAGGAGCAAAGTTATGCCCGAGCGTGCACATCGGAATGAGCGGCGTATAGCCGGCTTCGTCACCGAAGTCGTATTGAAAAATGCCACGTGTAAGTTTCGGGCACGATTCGGGCTCGGCAGCAATGAAGCGCGTGCTGCGCTCGCCGCTGAAGTTGTGGCGCATAAACGGGAATGATATGCCCGAGAAGTTACTACCACCGCCGAAGCAACCGATAACGATGTCGGGATATTCGCCCGCCATTGCCATTTGCTTTTCAGCCTCAAGACCGATGACGGTTTGATGGAGAGACACGTGGTTGAGCACCGAGCCGAGGGTATACTTGCAGTGTGGTGTCGAAGTGGCGAGCTCGACGGCTTCGGAAATGGCTGTACCGAGCGAACCTTGGTAGTTGGGATTTTCGGTGATAATCTTACGACCCGCCTTGGTCGACATACTCGGCGAAGCAATCACTTCGGCGCCGTAGGTTTGCATAATCGAGCGACGATAAGGCTTTTGGTTGTACGACACCTTAACCATATAGACGGCGAGTGCCAAACCGAAATGGCTTGCCGCCAACGAAAGAGCGGCACCCCATTGTCCTGCGCCGGTTTCGGTGGTGATGTTTGTTGTGCCTTCCTGCTTGCAGTAGTAGGCTTGCGGAATTGCCGAGTTGAGTTTATGCGAGCCGACCGGGCTTACGCTTTCGTTCTTGAAGTAGATATGTGCGGGCGTGTCGAGAGCGCGTTCCAATCCGCGAGCGCGAACCAACGGCGTCGGACGCCAAATCTTGTACATATCGCGCACCTCTTCGGGAATTTCAATCCAACGGTCGGTGGTGTTCAACTCTTGACGCGACGCTTCTTCCGAGAAAATCGGATAAAGGTCTTCGGCTTTCAACGGCTGTTTCGTGCCGGGATGAAGCATTGGCCGCGGCTTAGTCGGCATATCGGTTATTACGTTATACCACGCTTCGGGTATTTCTTTCTCGTTTAATAAATATTTTTTCGACTCGTTTGACATAATTATGTAAGAATTTTGAAATTTATTCGCAAATATACACACAATAATTACATAAACAAAATTATTTAGTAAAAAATGCGAAAAAAAATGCGAAGGCGGACTCTCTGCCCGCCTTATTTATAACTCTCGATGTTTCGCAACAAAAGAGCGCACTAATAGTGAATTGTGACGTAAAGATAGGCATAAAAATCGAAAAAGCAAAATAAAAACGCAAAGGAAATGCATTTAACGAATTTTGAGGCGCGGCAGGGCCAATTGTCAGAGATTTTGAGTACTTTTGTAATTTGAATACAGCAGAACATGGAAGCAGGACTATATCTTATACCGGTAAACTTGTCGGACGGCGAATTGGACGACGTGCTGCCGCGCCGCAACTACGACGTGGTGAGGTCAATTCGACATTTCATTGTTGAGAACGAGCGAACAGCGCGGCGTTTTCTAAAAAAGTGCGACAAGGCAATCGACATCGACAGCCTGACATTCTATCCCCTCAACGAGCATACTCGCCCGGAAGACACCGTGCACTACCTTGATGCGCTGGCGCAAGGCGAGCCGATGGGAGTGATTTCGGAGGCGGGATGTCCCGCCGTTGCCGACCCGGGCGCCGACATCGTTGCAATGGCGCAGCGACGCGGATTTAAGGTAGTTCCGCTGGTCGGTCCGTCGAGCATTCTATTGTCGCTGATGGCGTCGGGATTCAACGGACAGTCGTTTGCTTTCCAGGGCTATCTGCCCATCGAAGCCGCCGCGCGAACACGCAAGTTTCGGGAGATGGAGCGCGCCATCGACGGCGGGCAGACGCAGATATTCATCGAAACGCCCTATCGCAACAACCGACTAATCGGCGAATTGGCAAAGGCTCTGCGTCGCGACCTACGCTTATGCGTGGCTTACGACATCACAGGTGCTGACGAATGGATTGTGACACGCACCATTGCCGAATGGGAAAAAACTCAGCCGACGCTGGCTAAAAAACCTGCTATATTCTTATTATATAAGTAAAGATGAGCAAGAAAAACAAATACGACCGATACCAATATAGTCTGTTCGACGACGCAGAACTTGGCACAACGACGATAAGCGGTGGACGCGATATGCGACCACAACCGAGTGTGTCGGAAATCAATGCGCCCTTTGTCGACCTGCACCGCACCTCGACGCTGCACTTCATCAGTTTCGGCAGCGGCAGTTCGGGCAACTGCTCCTACCTGGGCAGCGCAGACGAAGGCATCCTCGTCGATGCCGGCATCGAGCCGAAACAGGTTGTCGACACACTGAAATACAACAACATCCCTACGTCGGCAATCAAGGGCATATTCCTTACTCACGACCACGGCGACCACGTTCGTTACGTCTATACGCTCACGCGAATGATGCGCACCTCAATCTATTGCACGCCGCGTGTGCTCTCCGGCATCCTTCGCAAGCACAGCATTTCGCGTCGCGTCAAAGACTATCACAAGCCCATCTATAAAGAGATTCCCGTCAAACTCGCCGGTCTTGAAATCACCGCATTCGACGTTCCGCACGACGGCTCTTGCAATTCGGGATACAACATCTCGATGGGCAACACCAACTTCGTAATAGCAACAGATATGGGCGAAATAATCCCGGGTGCGCAACGATATATGAACGAAGCCGACTTCCTGATGATTGAGAGCAACTACGATGCAAAAATGCTCAAAGATGGCACCTACGCCGATTTCTTAAAGCATCGCATAATGTCCGACCACGGGCACCTCGACAACGTCGATGCTGCGAAATTCTTGGCGGAGCACGCCGGAGGTCGTCTCAAATATGCCTTTTTGTGCCACCTGAGCAAAGACAACAACACTCCCGAAATTGCGCTCAACTGTGCCAAAAGCGCCATAGAAGCTGCCGGACATTCCGTCGGCGACGGCTCCGAAACCCTCGCCGAAGCCTCTAAAGACGTCCAACTTATCGCGCTTCCTCGTTTCGAAGCAACTCGATGCTACAAGTTTATCGTCAACGCCGACAACGACAAATAGCCGTTAAAAATCGTCATATATTTAAAAATTTAAAATTATTTTGACCAAATTGCTTGTATTTCGAAATTAATTCATACCTTTGTACAAAATTTTGTAAGAGATTATGAGTTTTAATCTACATATCCATCATCATTGCCACCTTATTAGATAGGGTTGCGTCTTGGTGTGTATATGTTAACGAATAACGCCGGCAACCTTGAGCCAGAAAACGAGGCTCTACGTTGCAGGCGATTTTTTTTGAATATTAACGAGTAAAACTAAAAGATATGTTGAGAATTGCAGTTCAATCGAAAGGTCGATTGTATGACGAAACAATGGAATTGCTCGGTGAAGCCGGGATAAAACTAACCGCGGTAAAGCGTTCGCTGCTGGTGCCGTCGAAAAACTTCCCCGTCGAAGTGCTCTTTTTGCGCGACGATGACATCCCCGACACGGTAGCCACCGGCACAGCCGACATTGGCATCGTGGGGCTTAACGAGGTGCTCGAAAAAAATCGCAAAGTGCACATCGTACGCAACCTCGGCTTCAGCAAGTGCCGTCTGTCGCTTGCCGTGCCCAATGCCGCCAACTATACGGGACTCGAATGGTTTAACGGCAAGAAAGTGGCAACGTCCTATCCGGTAATTTTGCGCAAGTTTTTCGCCTCGAAAGGCATTGCCGCCGACCTTCACGAAATCAGCGGTTCGGTGGAAGTTGCCCCCGGTATCGGCTTGGCTGATGCAATATTCGACATAGTTTCGTCGGGCAGCACACTCATTAGCAACAACTTGTCGGAAGTCGAAAAGGTTATCGACTCTGAAGCGGTGATGATTGGAGGACAGCCGCTGAGCGAAGAAAAACAAGAAATCCTCGACGAACTGCTATTCCGCATAGAGGCTGTAAAAGTTGCCGGCGACAAGAAATATATCTTGATGAACGTGCCGAAAGACAGTCTCGACACCGTGCTCGAAATTCTTCCGGGCATCAAGAGTCCGACGGTTTTGCCGCTTGCCGATGCCGAATGGTGTTCGGTACACACCGTGCTCGACGAAAAATGTTTCTGGGAAATCATCAATCGACTCAAAGCAGCCGGTGCTGAAGGTATTTTGGCTCTCGACATCGAAAAAATGGTATTATGAACCTGAACGACGTTCTGAAAATCTACAAGAATCCCGGAGCCGACGAGCAAGAAATGCTTTGCCGACGCGGCATTGCCAACGTCGATGCCGTGCGCGCTACGGTCGAAGACATTGTCGAGCGCGTGCGCTGCGAGGGCGACGATGCTCTGCGCAACTATGCCCAACGCTTCGACGGCGCGACGCTTACCGATTTGAAGGTAAGCCAAGAAGAAATCGACGCTGCCGAAAACGCCGTCGATTCGTCGCTCAAAGAGGCTCTGAAAACGGCTTATAACAACATCTACGCCTTCCACGCGGCGCAACGTATGCACCCGGTGCAAGTCGAGACGATGCCCGGCGTGGTGTGCAGCCAGCGCGCCGTGCCCATCAGTCGCGTCGGGCTATACATCCCCGGAGGCAATGCTCCGCTCTTTTCGACGGTGTTGATGCTTGCCATTCCGGCAAAAATCGCCGGCTGCCGAAGCATTGTGATGTGCACGCCGTGCGACCATTCGGGACACGTCAACCCGGCAATACTCTACGCTGCACGACTGGCGGGAGTCACCGACATTTACAAGGTCGGCGGTGCGCAAGCCGTTGCTGCAATGGGGTTTGGCACGCAGTCGGTGCCGCAATGCTACAAGATTTTCGGTCCGGGCAACCGTTTCGTGGTGTTTGCCAAGATGCTCGTTGCGCAGATGGGCATTGCCATCGATATGCCTGCCGGACCGTCGGAAGTGCTCATCGTGGCTGACGAGTCGGCAAATCCCACGTTTGTCGCTGCCGACTTCCTTTCGCAAGCCGAACACGGACCCGACAGCCAGTCTATCCTCGTCACAACAAGCGAGGAATTGGCTCGTGCCGTTGCCAACGAGTGCGGACGATTGTTAGAAACGCTACCAAGCCGCGATATGATATTGAAGTCGTTAGCACACAGCCATTTGATTACGTTCGACAGCGATGAGGCAATGATGAATTTCGCCAACCTATATGCACCGGAGCACTTAATCATCAACCACTCTCGCGCCGAACAACTCGCCGAAGCGGTCGTCAATGCCGGAAGCGTATTCCTCGGGCCTTATGCCTGTGAAAGCGCCGGCGACTATGCCTCGGGCACGAACCATACCCTACCGACTGCCGCTTGCGCTACGGCTTTCAGCGGCGTAAACCTTGACAGTTTCGTCAAAAAAATCACGTTCCAAACGATATCCGCCGACGGCATTGCCACACTCGGTCCGACCATCGAGACAATGGCTAACGGCGAAAGCCTCTCGGCTCACGCCCTCGCCGCCACCGTGCGCATCGACTACGTTAACAAATCTCGAAAACAATGAAACCTCTACAAGAATTAGTCAGACCAAACATATGGAATCTTGTGCCTTACAGTTGCGCTCGCGACGAATTTCAAGGCTCGGCAAATGTGTGGCTCGACGCCAACGAATCACCCTATAATGCACCCTACAATCGCTATCCCGACCCGCTGCAACGCGAGGTCAAGGCGCTGCTGACAGAGCTGCGCGGTGTCGATGCCGACCGTATCTTCCTCGGAGTGGGCAGCGACGAGTGCATCGACACGGTCTATCGCGTGTTCTGCCGCCCCGGCGTAGACGCCGTGGTGGCAATGTCGCCTTCCTACGGCATGTATGAGGTATGCGCCGACGTCAACGACGTGGAATATCGCCGAGTGCCGCTCAACGACGACTTTTCGCTTAACGTCGACGCAATCTTGGCTGCTGCCGAAGACGCCAAAGTGATTTGGATTTGCTCGCCGAACAACCCCACAGGAAACGCATTCCCGCTCGACGAAATCGCCGACCTGTGCAACCGTTTCGATGGAATTGTTGTTGTCGATGAAGCGTATATCGACTTCTCGGCAAAAGGTTCGGCATTGACGCTTCTCGACGACGCTCCCAACTTGATTGTGTTGCAAACGCTTTCGAAGGCATGGGGCAGCGCCGCCGCTCGACTCGGCATTGCATTCGCCTCGGCTGAGATTATTGCAATCTTCAACAAGGTGAAATATCCTTACAACATAAGCCTTCTGACGCAGCGCTACGCCATAGAGCGCCTCAACCATGCCGACGACGTACAACGCTCGGTGTGCCAAATCCTTGCCGACCGAACGATTCTCACCGACGCACTTGCCCAACTGCCGATTGTGCGAAAAATCTATCCGACAGACGCCAACTTCGTGCTTGTCGACGTTGGCGACGCAACTGCTGTCTACAACCATTTGTGCAACAACGGCATCGTTGTGCGCAACCGCACAAACGTAGCAATGTGTCTCGGATGCCTGCGAATAACCGTCGGCACCGCCCAAGAAAATCAAGAACTCATCAAAGCACTATACCGTTATGGAAAATAATCGTCCGCGAAAAGTGCTCTTCATCGACCGCGACGGCACGCTCGTCGTTGAGCCGCCCATCGACTATCAACTCGACTCGCTTGAAAAACTCGAATTCGTGCCGAAGATGTTCCGCAACATGCACTTCATCGCCACAAAGCTCGACTTCGAATTGGTGATGGTGACCAACCAAGACGGATTGGGCACCGAATCGTTTCCCGAAGAGACCTTTTGGCCCGCGCACAACAAACTGCTCGGCGCACTCCGCGGCGAAGGCATCACCTTCGACGACATCATCATCGACCGCACTTTCGAGCACGAACATAAGCCGACTCGCAAGCCCGGCACCGCGCTCCTCGGCAAATACACGTCGGGCAACTACGACCTCGCAGGCTCGTTCGTCATAGGCGACCGCGCTACCGACGTTATGCTGGCGCGCAATCTCGGAGCACGCGCAATCCTCCTGCAGCCCTACGACACGGGCATTGCCATGCTCAGCGACGAACTCCGTGAGGTGACGGCGCTAATAACCGACGATTGGGACCGAATAGCCGAATTCCTTCGCGCAGGAAGTCGAACGGCTACCGTCAGACGCACAACCTCGGAAACCGACATCGAAGTTGCTCTCGACCTCGACGGTAACGGAACTTGCGACATCGACACCGGACTCGGATTTTTCGACCACATGCTTAACCAAATCGGACGTCACGGCGGTTTGAACCTCAAAATAGACACCCGCGGCGACCTTCACGTCGACGAGCACCACACCATAGAAGATACCGCACTCGCTCTCGGCGAAGCAATAGCCAAAGCACTCGGCGATAAACGCGGCATCGAACGCTACGGATTTGTGCTGCCAATGGATGACTGCAATTGCACGGTGGCTCTCGACTTCGGCGGACGTCCATGGCTCGTTTGGGATGCCGAATTCCATCGCGAACGCATCGGCGACGTACCTACCGAGATGTTTTTCCACTTCTTCAAGAGTTTCAGCGACGCCGCACGCATCAACCTATACATATCAGCGCACGGCACAAACGAGCACCACAAGATAGAAGGCATCTTCAAAGCCCTTGCCCGCGCAATCAAGGCTGCTGCCCGACGCGACATTTTCAACTACACCCTCCCCTCTACAAAAGGAGCACTGTAGGATATATAAAAAGCAATAAAAAAGCAACCACCACTCGCTATCAAGGTATGGCATATAGACTACTCGCCTTTTGGGATAAAGATATGAAAGCTCTTGTAATAGCAACTCACGGGTTTATAAAGAAAAAGCAAAAGACTCCGTCTAATGAGATTAAGAGAGCCGAAGATTTAATGAAAAAGTATTATGAACGATAAACTGAATACAGAAATGGAGAAGATGAAAGTGTACACACAAGAGGAAGCGCTTGATATGACTCTTGGGGAAAAAGGTACGCCGGAACGTGACGCCTATGATGCTAAAGTTAAGGACTATCTCATTGGTCTGGCAATTCGTAGGGCAAGAGAGTCGAAGAATCTTACTCAGGAGCAACTTGGAGAACGCATCGGCGTTCAAAGAGCAAGAATCTGCAGTATTGAAAAAGGCGTCAATCTGCGTCTTTCTACCCTGCGTAGAATTTTCAATGCTCTCGACATGAAAGTAAAACTTGATATTGAAAATATGCAGAGCATTGTACTTTGCTAATCAAACTGAATATCCATTAATGTAGGCACATCTATAAGGTGTGCTTTTTT
>SFJG01000122.1 GCA_004555955.1 Bacteroidales bacterium
GTAGGCTCGTTGTGGACGGCAAAATATCCACCATACGAGCATCAGTATCAATCGTGGAACACGCTGCTCAACGAAACAGCCTCCGACGGCAAACCGATGTCGATTTGCGTCACTACAGGAACAGGTTCAGGTAAGACAGAGTGCTTTATGATGCCACTCGTTCACGACCTTAACCAAACCGATAAACAAGGCGAAGTGCAAGCGATATTCCTATATCCGCTCAATGCACTTATGGAGGACCAAAAAGCACGTCTTGAAGAATTATTGCGTGGCACAAACCTGACATACGCTGTCTATAACGGCGACTTGCCGGAATCGGAGCCAAATCCGACCGACAATTCGGAAGAAGCTAAACGTCTGCGCCGTCGCATCGCTCAAATCAGAGGTGAATATGAGGAAAACGGAGAAATCAAATACCGTTTCCCGAAAATTCTTTACACACGAAAAATGGTTCGCAATCGTCGTCCGAACATCTTGCTCACCAACCCGACGATGCTTGAATATATCTTGCTCCGTGGCTCGGATGCCAAACTCATCGAGCCTGAGAAGAAAAGCCTGAAATGGATTGCTATCGATGAAACTCACACCTACACCGGTGCCGGTGCAGCTGAGCTGGCTCTGCTGCTTCGCCGTGTGATGCTCGCTTTCAACGTAACGCCCGAAGATGTGCACTTCGCCACTTCTTCGGCTACGTTCAGCAACTCCGAACCCGGTTCAGCGAAAGCCGCTGAGGACGAACTCAAATTGCGAGAATTTATCTCCGGCATTTCGGGCGTTCGCCTCGAACAAGTGAGGGTGATATCCGGCACTCGACAAGGTGAACTCGAACTTCCGAACACACCATTGAGCGACGACGATAAACGCCGCTGGGCAAAAATCCTCAAAGAAGATTTTGTGGCTCTCAATGATTTGTTCCCGGAACAGCCGGTGCAAACAGCCTTGCAGGAGTTCGACGATATGTGTAAACGTGCCGAAGCTCTGCATCCATTGCTGATGAAAGCAAAGGTGCACTACTTCTGCCGTGTGCCGAACAACGGTCTTTATGTTCGCCTCACCGAACATAAAGATGGTGCGTTCCACATCTACGACCACAATATCATCGACGATAGTCAGCCTCGCAAAGAACCTCTGCTCGAACTCTGCCGTTGCAAGCATTGCGGTGAATATGTGGCTGTGGCTGCTCAAGACGTTTCCGACGGCACTTATCAACCTTTTGCTGCCGACGACAGCGATATGTTTGACCTCGTGGAAGATGATTCCGAAGAATCGTCTATCAAATTCACCATTCTCGGACTGTCGAAAACAAAGAATATTCAAGGCGACAACAACGCTAGTTACACCGTTGCCGCAGGGAAATTGAAGCCTGTCCCTGCCGGCTCAATTCCTGAAGGGCAGTGGCACATCGTTGGCAATACGCAGTATTGTTGCCCTCACTGCAACAGCAAACTATCCAACAAAAAGAAAGAGGAAGAAAACGACCTGCTTGTAGATATGGAAGATGCTCGCTTGTCAAAGTTTAGACTTTCGGCTGACTTTATTGCTCGCATCATTGCTCCTACCACACTCGACCAGTTGGATAAATATGCCGACAACAGCGACAATATAATTTTACATGACGGACAGCAATACATCAGCTTTGTTGACAGCCGCCAAGCTGCTGCCAAAACTACGCTGAAGCAAAACCTCGACCAAGAAAGACTGTGGTTCTATTCCACAATATATCACGAACTTTGCCGCCGCAAAGCGGAGTGTGGCAAAGTGCAAGAGAAGATTGCAAAGATTGCCGCTGATTTGTCGAATTTGCAGGTTGCTTCGCCTAAATGGAACACTCTCGTTGCAGAAATGCAACAGCTGCAAGGCGAGCAAAAAGATTATCTCACGTGGAAAGACATCGCCAAGATTTTTGAAAACGACAAATATTGTCGTGTCTTTGCTCCGCTTTTCGTCAATCGTGGCGTGGAAAGCGACGAAATCGACGAAGACGGAAATGTGAAGCCAGCGATTATTCGTCAATATGTGCAATCACTGATGGTGATGTATCTTTCGAAGCGTCCTGCTACCGCAATGTCGCCCGAAACTATGGGACTTTTCCACCCATATTACGAAAAACTTGCCGCTCTTGAGTCGATGCCTAAAGAGGTGGAAGAATATAACACGCTTCTCCACAACGAAGCGAATAAAATTTCGCTCGACGACTGGAAAGATTTGCTACAAATCTTTATCGACTACACCGTCCGCTCTAACCAATCGGTATTCTTAAAACTTGCTGAAGACGATAAAATCGACATTATGTCGAGTGTCCGTTTCGCTACCACGAAAGCACTCCGTCGTTCAGCCAAGAAGCCCGATGTGGAAGAAGGAGCGAACTCTCGTATCGTGCAGTATCTCGCAGCTTTGATTGCTCGCGACGATGCTTCAAAATCGGTTGACGATGCTCTCAAACAGAACAAAACCGCTATTCAAGCAGTGATTGATGCATTGTGGCAGACTCTACAAGAAATAAAACTGTTGGAGCAAGGTCAAACGTGGAACGACGAAAGCAAGTGCTTTGTAGATGATAAAGACATTTCTATGCGTATGAACCTCACAAATATGAGTTTCAAACTCTATGAAAATGTTTATCTCTGCGACGCAAACATCGGTGGTGAAACTCGCCACACGAGTATCTTGCGAACCGTAGAGACTAACTTCAAACACTTCTCGCCATACTTACAAGCGTTCAAGCCTCGTGAGCTAAACGACGATTTGCACGAAGTATGGCAGCCGTTCCCTTATTACAAAGGTTGCGGAACACAACTTACAGTCGAGACGCTCGATGAATGGGCTATGGCTAATCGCAAACTCCTTTGGAACAATTCGCTTTGGGGCAAATCCGGAGCATTTGCCGACCGCCTCGAAGACATTCACCTTACGCCCGAATTGTTTATCCAAGCGGAACACACCGCACAGGTGGATAAAGTGGTGTCGCGTCAACTTCAAGATGACTTCAAGAACCACACAATTAACATTCTTGCGTGCTCAACTACCATGGAAATGGGCGTTGACCTCGGTAGCCTTGAAGTTGTGATGCTTCAATCAGTGCCACCGCAGCCGTCAAACTACAAGCAGCGTGCCGGTCGTAGCGGTCGTAACAATAAAGTGAGAAGTGCTTGTATCACTCTTTGCGGCTCCGATGCTATTGGTCTGCGTACACTCTACAGTCCACTCGAAACTATCATCAATCGCCCGGTTGCCGTTCCGAAGATTGATTTGATGAGTCCGCAGGTAGTTCAACGCCACGTTAATTCGTTCCTCATTCGCTCTTTCGGCGTTTTCAACGGTGGTGCAAATGGTGGCAGCTTGAATCAAAAGGTGGTGGATTTCTACACTCCGTATGAAATTAGTCGACAAGGTACGCATATTATAGTTATCGACTCAGACGGTAAGCATATGTGTCCTTCTGACCTTCTCGGAAATAAACAACTCACGTTGTTTGCCAAATTTAATAATGCTTGCGAAAATCCTTTAACGCCTGAGTTGAAAAGCAACCTTGAGAAACTCCTCAAAGACACAGTTTTCGACGGTCAATCTGATGCTGTGGTTGCAAAAGCAAAATCGGAAAACGAGCGTTGCTACTCCGAACTAATGCTTAAAGTTTCCGACTACAAGTATGCTTTTGAAGACAAGACAAAGAAATTCAAATCCGATGCTCAAAAGAGACGCTTCCACACGAAACTTCAACTGCAATACCTCGAAGTTTTGAACCAACGACTTTTGACTTTCTGGTCAACAAGCCGTTTTACGCCTAATGCTAATATGCCGGTGAACGTGCTTACTTTCGACTTGAACCCAACAGGAAAGGAATCATTATACACCAACACAACTTCGTCGAACCCATCATATTCGTTGCGCGAGGCTATCTCTCAATATGCTCCCGGCAATTGTATTGTTGTTGACGGAGTGGTATTCACAGTGCGTGGCATCGAATATACCAACTTCTACCAAGGAGTAAACAACTTCAAGAAGATTTATCGCAATGCAGACAAGACAG
>SFJG01000123.1 GCA_004555955.1 Bacteroidales bacterium
GATGTAATTGCCAAGCTTAATCATCTTATAGATGTACTGCGTTTTGTCGACATACAAGCAGTTGTTGTCAACCAATTTCTCGTAGGTCTGAATGCCTACCGGCAATCGCTTAAGTTCCATAGCTTCTATCGTTAAGGTTTTCCGTTTACAAATATACGCAAGTTCTTTGAATTATAAAAGAGGAACCAAAAAATTGGTATGATACAAAACAATCGGTTTTATAGTGGTTCGTGGTTAGCGAGATTTACCGCTAACTACAAACCGGTGTCTTTGGTGGTGAAAAATTTGCTTTTTCGCTCGCCTTGCACTACTTTTGTCGTCGGATGATTAGAATCGTGGACATTGTAAGATAGCAGTCGGCTTAGAGCGTGACTGCGATAGCCTGAGTGTTAAACACTTAGGTGAATTTTTTGTACTTCTAACCACAATAAATTTTCTAATCATGGACCAAAATAATAATTCTATTCACGACTTTGATTTTTCTCTTATTTGTAACTATTTTTCGTCACTCGAGCGACAGGGTCCGGGCAGCGACGAAGCAACTCTTACTGCTCTGCACTTCGCCGAATCTATTCAGCCGGGAGCAAAAGTCGCCGATTTGGGCTCCGGAACGGGGTCGTCGGCTCTGCTCATTGCTCGTCAAACGCAAGCGCACGTCATCGCTGTCGACGCTTTTGCCGACTTCTTGACGAAACTCGAGCACAGCGCTACTCGTCTCGGCCTTGGCAGCCTTGTTGAACCCATCGTCGGCGATATGGCTCATCTATCGTTCGAACGCGAATCGCTCGATGCTATCTGGTCGGAGGGCGCTATCTACAACATCGGTTACGAACATGGCTTGCGCTATTGGCATCAGTTTTTGCGCCCCGGCGGCTTCGTGGCAGTGACCGACGCCGTGTGGTTCCGCAGTAATCCGCCGCAAGAGGTGTGGCGTTTTTGGAATGATGCATACGACCAAATCGACACAATTGACCATAAAATCGAGCAGATGCAAGCCGCCGGTTACGAATTTGTTGCTGCTTTTCGCCTCGGAAGCGAGTGCTGGACAGAGAATTTCTATGAGCCGCAACACGCTGTGCGCAAAGCCTTTGTCCGACAACATACCGACAACGCTTTCGCTCAGGAATTCATAAAAAATCAAGAGTTCGAAGAGTCGATTTATGCAAAATATGGCGACTACTACGGCTATGCGTTCTTCATAGGCCGCAAACCCGCCGACAAGTAGCAGCAATTTTGTGATGGAGAGTAGTGCTCGCCGATGGTAATTTCTATCTTATGTCTTATCTTAGAATATGGCAACGATGCATCGGATTGTGACATAGGCGCAGAAGAAGAACTTAAGCAATGTGCCGATGAAGAATCCGAGGAATGAGCCGAATCCGGCTTTTAGGGCGGCGCTGAATTGCTTACCGCCGATGAGTTCGCCGACAGTTGCGCCGATAAACGGACCTAAGATGATTCCCACCGGAGGAAAGAAAAGTCCTATGATAGAGCCAATTACGCATCCCCAATTGCCCCACTTCGTGCCGCCGAACTTCTTTGTTCCGATTACCGGCATCACATAGTCTGCCACCGAAATTGCTACAGCCACAAGGAAGGTGATGCTCAGTTCGAGGGCTGTGATGTCGGCTTCGGCGACGTCGGTAAACGAGAGTAGCAGCAGTCCAACGAATGCTAAGGGCGGACCGGGTAGCGCCGGGACGATGCACCCGACGATGCTTGCTGCCAAACATACGGCTGTGAGGATGTAGAGTATGATGTCTAATGCCATCTATGATTGTGTTTTAAATGTTAACAACTTATTCATAATAAAGTTCGTTGCGCCAAACACAAATAGGCCGATGAACTGCGCGACGTATTCGTTCATACCCAACAGGTCGGCGAGGGCAAACGAGCAACCGAGTTGGAGCAGGTATGCCGTGCCGTAGGCAATCAGGTTGAGCGCAATCTCGCGCAGCAGGTTGCCGCCCCGTGCGCGAAAAACCCACAGCTTGTTCCATACAAAGTTGTTGACCAGGGCGATTGCGTAGGCTGTGATGTTGGCGGGGAGCATATCTGCTTGGCAGAGGTGCATCATAATCCACACAGTGAGCGAGATGATGACGAAGTTGCTGAACCCGACCACCACAAAGCGCATCACGCGGAGAAATTCTTCATTACGGCTCATCATTCCAGGATTTTAGCAACTGTTAGCCCATGCCGACTGCCTACAACGTAGCGCGCTTGCGAGTCGGTCTGCGTGGTGCGGCAGAAGCGGTCCATGATAAGTTCGCGTCCCGGCTCAAATGTTAGACACTCAAAGGTGTCGCCGGGTTGGATTGTAGCGTTGAGCGAACTGACGGCGCGGAAGCGGTTGTTGCCAAGATATTCCACAACGCAAACGCGGTCGGGCTTCCACTCCAACCTAAGGCGCATGCCGGCTACGAGGTCGGCGGTCGAGATGATGTCGGGGTTGAACGTATCGCTGTCGCGTTCGCATTCCAACAAGAATGTGTGCCAATCATTGCTGCCTACATATTGAGCGAGCAAGTTGAGCGTAGCCGTCGATGCGTTTTCGTGACTTGCGCGTGACGAATAACCCCAAACGCGCTCGAGGGTCGTATCCGATAGAAATATGTTATGGTCGTTGCGAAGAGTTTCGCAGAGCGACACAAAGTCGCCGTGAGTGAGCAGTTTGTGGCCGTATCGAGCCTCTACACGTTCGCGAAGTAGCGCAACATTCGGGTTTTTAAGGTTTATCTTCATTCTCAATTCTTTGTGTCGGCAAAAGTAAACATTTTTTTGCAAACCCAATCAAAACTCCGTGTATTTTTATCCATCGAAAACAGACGCTCGGGGTGGCAAAAAGACGGTGTCGTCAAAATGCTACTTTTGACGACACCGTTTCTTAATCGGAGCAACTTGTTACTTCCTTTGGCAATAGTCTATCGCACATTCGGGAGTGCAAAATACCATACCAAACCAGTAGTTATCAGTTGTTGCATTTTTTAATGCCTCATTCCATTCTGTGTAAGCATTCTTGACATCATCGTCTTCGAGTGCTTCTTCCCAGTCAGGGTCTGCTTGGGTTATCTCGTAAAGGCGATGCATCAACTTGTCATGGATTTTGTCGCAATCGTCATTGCTCGTTGCAGTTTCCAATTCTTTTGTTGCTTCTTCGTAGGCACTGATAAAGTCACTACCTGTTGATGAGCAAGACACCAACATAAGTACTGCTATAAGCAGTTGAAAGATAACTAGTTTTTTCATAATAATTGAGTTTTAGAATGTTGAAAATTTAGAGTTATGTAGTTTTTATTATTTTTCAAGATATAACCATTTCTCAAGTTTGCCATTCTTGAAATAATAGCGGGCGTAGGGAGTGTTGGCATTCACTCCGTAGTAATAGTCACCGCCCGATTTATAGCGTTTTTGGGAGCCAATAGATAGCAGCTCATACACCATATATTCACCCATTCGTTGACCTCCACTGAGTCTGCCGGGTACGTCTTGTTCTACCATCATAGCTCGCAAAGCATCCACAGAAATTCCAAGAAGTTCATCATTTAAAAAATGAGACCCCTCAGGCGAATTTGTGTCTAAAGAGAGTATCCAGCACATTGTTCCACCTATGTTCGCCTGAAACAGAGCGTTCATGCCGCAGTTTCTATTTCCGTACATTACCATATACCCGGGGTCATTCTCGTTTGTGCCGTATCCCAGTGCTATGTTTTTGCCGGACCAAGCAAATTCCAGTTTTTCGCCTTTGCCACCTTCTGTGGACGCAAAGTAACAGCTGAGAATCACCGTTGTGCCTTCATCTCCAAAGTCGAACACCCTGAATTCAGCATAACTTTTATTTGCATCAACCATACCTCCTTTTTCTTGGTTAATAAACATCCCACTGATGTTCTTCTTTA